>NZ_JBHWWZ010000001.1:0-351278 GCF_042730275.1 Rhodococcus sp. NPDC060086 | reverse complement strand
TACGTTTCCACCGCAGGTCGAGCCCGAGATCCGCGAGATTTTGGATCGGATTTCAGGCCGGTGACTCACGCACTAACGAAATGAGCCAACTCAGGTCGGATTGGGAATACTTGCCCAAACGGGCACAGCAGATCACGTCCGATGCGGCGATACCCGCGTGCACCCATAGGGTGACGACCGCATCGAGATCGTTGTTGTCTGCGAGTTCGTTCACGATCGCAGCCGCGTCGAAGAACTGTTCCGCTTTGTTCATTCTCCCCGTGCTAATCACTCGATCGCAGGGCTTTTCCCGAGCCACTATGCGCTCTCCCTACGGAGTGTTCGAATGAAGTGCGATCGTGAACCTGCGACCGTCACGCCTTCGGACGCGATATCGTCAAGGACTGGTTCATCGTTGCGGTGCCGCGTGATCTCGGACTCGGTGAACTGCAGATCTCGTGCGTCGTTTCCCGTCCACTTGGTGATGGCAGACAGCAGATCAGTGACCTGTCCGTCCCAGTCGTCGACAGGGGCGGTATCAGACCTGACGAGAAAGATGTCGATATCACTGTCGACGGTCATCGTCCCGCGTGCAGCGGAACCGAATATTGCTGCATAGACCGGGGCGGCCGGCCACGTGCTCAACTCACGTTCAACGCGACGCAGAAACTCGTTGAAGATGCCTGCGAGGCCGACGATATGCTCATATCCCAAGTGGTCGGGATTCAATCGGTAGACATACGCATTGCCGATCTTGGAGGCCAGTACGGTTCCCTGCTTACTCAACCTCTGCAGTACCTTGCGGATTCCCGCTTCCGAATAGTGGCTGAGCATGCGATGTAATTGGCCTGTGGTGAATGGATTGTCAGCAGTCGCGGCAAGGACGGCAAGAACGTCGCCGTCGACTGTGGGGGTCACCGTCTGAAGCGGTCGTGATAGGTCCATTCCTGTTGATCCTCCCACTCGAAGATTCCCCTACTATAGTAGGGGAATCTTGACTATAGTAGGGGGTCGACGTCGGCCGAATTGACTCGACGGTCCGCGCATCACCGGACAGCTCATTCTCCGACAAGCCGATGTCGATCAAGGTCGCAACCGGGGCGAAACTCGCGGCACGTGCGTGCCGCAGTTCATCGGTGACGTCTTCCCGCCGGCAACGGGACATCAGCTCCACCAATGCGGGGTTCTCGGCCGAGAATCGAACGAAAGACACTGCGACATCGCGCAGGGTGGGCACGAAACTGCGATCGTCGAATGTAGCCGCAGCCGCCAGCCTGGTTCCCAGGCAACAAAAGCCTTCCACAGCAAGGGATTCGAGAAGTGCGGCCTAATCGGCGAAATGCCGGCTCGGTGCGCCGTGGCTGACGCGACCGTACGAGCGACCTCACGTAGCGACAGTCCGGCTTCCCCGGATGTTTGCAATAGTTCTTCGGCTTCCCTGAGGAGTGCTGCGCGAAGATCCCCGTGGTGATAGCACTTGCTCTTGGAAGCATCGCGTCGTCTGCTGCATCGCACCACTTTGGTGGGCGACGAGGCCGTCGCGTAGTCCGGCGTCGCACACTCAGAAACTTACGAATCGAAGGGCAACCGATATGGCACGAATCGAACCGCTCACTCTGCGCGAGTTCCCCAAGGAAATGCGTGGGGCGCTGGCTGCGATGACGCCTCCGAATCCGCGACACGCACAACCGTCGACGGAGGGGCGCCCCAAGGCGCTCAACACGTTGGGGACATTCGCCCATCATCCGGAGCTGGCCAAGGCGTACTTCACCTTCAACGGTCATCTGCTGATGGCGACCACGTTGTCGGAACGCCAGCGCGAGCTTCTCGTGCTCCGGGTCTCCGTTGTGCGCGACTCCGGGTACGAGTGGATTCAGCATGTGTTCATGGCGCGCGATGCCGGTCTCGACGACGATGAGATCAGCCGCGTCACGTTCGGCCCGACAGCACCGTTCTGGGATGAGCTCGACGCGGCGATCCTGAGGTCCGTCGACGAACTCATCGTGGACGGCGAGATCAGCGCGTCCACATGGAAGGTGCTGGCTGCGCATCTCGACGTCCAGCAGATTCTCGACCTGATCTTCACCGTGGGCAGCTACGACCTGTTGGCCCGGATGTTCAGATCATTCGAGCTCGAGATCGATCAGGACATCAAGGATCTGGTGGCGGAACACGCTGCGAAGGCAGAAGCCCTGTAGCGGTGCCCGTCCTCATCTCTGCAGATACTCCAGCATCGAGGGGACCGACGATGACCCGACGTCCAGACAGATTCGTTCCATGAGATCGGCCCGGTAAGTCCGAACCGAGTGTTTCCCGTTTGTCCTCGTGGGTAACCAGTGGCATCACTTGGAGGAGGATGCAATGAGTACGAACGCTTGGGTCGGAGTGATCATCATCGCGTTGGTGGTGTTGCTGTTGCTCGTCGGGCTTGTCGTGGCCCTGAGGCGTCGGGGTGTCGCGAAACGGCATGCCGAGGCAACGCACATTCGTGAACGAGTGACGGAGCGGCAGCCGGTAGTCGAACAACGTGCTGTGGCAGCCGACCAGACCGAAGCGGAAGCGCGACGGGCGGCAGCGGATGCCGATGCCAAGGCCGCAGAAGCGCAACGCCTCGGCAATCGCGCGGAGAATCAGCGTGCCGCAGCCGAACGCTCCCGTGCAGAACTGGAGGAAGAGGTGGAGCGCGCGAACAAACTCGATCCGTCGTACCGCGAGGGCAACAGCACCGACCGGACCGATCGATCGGATCCCGGGACCGGTCTGCCGCCTCGCAACTGAGCGTTGGCCTTACGAATCTGCTGAGGTCACGCGTGCACCGGGTCGAACGCAGACCCTGCCGGTGGCTGCTCGGCGACGCGCGGCTTCGTCCTTGCACCAAGGGCGTATGCCAAGTGCCCGCCGAGCATGCCGCCGAGGCCGATCAGCGCGGTCGCAGCCGTGCTGGCAGCTACCGCCGCGGTACCACCGCCGCGACGACGCCCCAGATACGACAGGCCCATCAGCGCGATACCGGTCCCGTTGACGGCCGCGTGCACCAGTCCGACCCGGCGTTGTGTGGTGTCGCATTCGGCGAAATCGACCCAGCCGGTGAGCGCGGAAGGCACCGCTGTGGCCAGTCCGATTCCGACCAGCAGACGCGCAGCCTCCGGCTTGTGGAATGCGAAATCGAACAGTGGAACGGCGGTCCAGGCCCCGATCGGCACCGCGACCAGCGCCGGATGCAGTGGGTGTCCGGGTGCCACGTCACCGCGCAGCAGATCGCCGGCCGTTCCTGACGTGACGCGGCGGACTGCATCGCGGACCGCAGTCGACGGTCGGTCCAGCGAAGCCGCTGATTCCAGTTTCGAGAACAATTCAGTCATGGGGAGCGGATACCTCAGGTGGACGATCCGAAACCTGATTCGATCGTGTGTCGCCGGGTATGCCGCAGGCATGAATACACGAAGAACTACCTTCATTGCAGGGCTCTCCTTGGTAGCGCTTGTTGCTGCAGGGTGCGGTGACGACGAGGCAACGACGGATGAGGCGACCCTCGAAACGCCGTCGCCCACTGCCGAGACGACAACCGACGACATGGCCACTCCGGTGCCTGCCCCCGGCATGGCCGGCGCGTTCCAAGTGCCCGGAGAACCCGTCGACGACGACAGCGCCTTCACCTACGACGAAGTTGCGGTCCCCGTCGGCTCAGTGGTGACTGTCGATTCCGAGGAAGAGGACGGACGCACCACGATCACGCTCGACGCGACGGGTTTGGCACCGGACCGGGACTTCGGTGTGCATGTGCATACCCAGCCGTGCGGTATGCAACCGTCGGATTCGGGACCGCACTATCAGAACGATCTCGACCCGGCGGCCACTCCGGAAGCCCCCTCGGCGGACCCCGCCTACGCGAACCCCCAGAACGAGATCTGGCTCGACATCACCACCGATGACGCCGGGAACGCGCAGGCTTCGACGACAGTCGAGTGGGAGTTCCGCGACGACGAGGCCAACTCCGTGGTGCTTCACGCACAGCACACCATGACCGAACCCGGTGAGGCCGGAATGGCGGGCGACCGCTTGGCCTGTATTGACGCCGACTTCTGACGGGAGTCCTCCTGGCCGGAGGGAAGGCTTGCTTGCCGGCAACCGGTCATGCCCGAGGACCTCAACAGCGCTTCGGCGGGCAGCAAGTACACCCCTGCTGCTCGCCGAAGCGTCGGTGAGCGCTACGGAGAAGCATCGGCGAGCGCCGTCAGTACCCGTTATGGGCATCAACGCGATTCTGGTACCCCCATCACGATATCCGGCCAGATCAGGAAGATCACACCCAACACCAACAGACCGACCGCATACGGCAACGCCCCCGGAAAACCTCTCCCACAGGGCGATTCGCCGACTTCGCCACCACAAACACATTCAACCCGAGCGGCGGCGTCACCAAACCGATCTCAGCGAGCAGCACCACGAAGATACCGAATCACACCGGGCTGTACCCCAACGCCTCGACCACCGGCACCATGATCGGCACCGTCAACGCGATGATCGCGATCTGATCCATGAAGAACCCCAGGACCACATAGAACAGGCCGATCACCAGCATCACACCGAGCGCAGGAAACGCCAGCGCGTACGATGGGACGGCTGCGGGTGTCGTCGACGGCGATTTCCGTGGAGTGAACGCGGAATTCGCTGCAGACCTCGCTGCCACCATGGTGGTGCGTACCCAGCAGGGCCGCGTCCGCGCGGTCGCCGGTCTTGGGGATGCCAACGCCTACCGGTGAACTTACTTCGATCCTCACGACCGGTATCAGCACCTGATTGGCGGCTTTGGAATGACTTCCGTGGCAGAGAAGCGGGTGTGGGTGTTGCCCGTTGCCGCTTCCGCGGCCCGCGCCCCGGAATGGGTTGCGGAGGTGACCAAAAGTTCCGCGATAGACGCTTCGCACCGCAGCGCCTTCGACCACGTGTTCATGACTCTCCACCAACGCGTGACAGAGGCCTGATTTCAGGTCGATGGGTGGAGTGGCTCCCCTCCTCGGTGAGGTTTCCAGAAGGTGGATGGCGCCTGGAAGATCAAACCGTTGCGTCTGGAACGAATCCGCATCGAGGGGGCACCGGCAGGCGCAATCGCGGGGTAAGAGTGCGCCGCAATTGAAACGGAACGAGCCGCCGGGCGCGCAGCGTCTGGGGTACGTGGATCGGTTAGGTAGACATCGCGGCGCACCTCGATCAAACGGAGCCACCTTCCTCGAGATTCCGAGAGGACGGTTCAAGACACTGCCAGTCGCAATTCCAGATCGGGATGTCGTTGCAGATTTCTCGGCCAAGGCTGCTGAGTTGCACAGGGTTTCTGTGAGTGCGGCGACCGAGTCACGCTCCCTCACCACGCTTCGCGATGCACTCCTCCCTCGCCTCATGTCCGGTGAACTCCGCGTCCGCGACGCTGAGAAGTCCGTCGAGGCCGTGTTGTAGCCAAACCTGCAAGCAATTTGGGTGGATTTTTGCCCGCTCTCCGGGCAAAAATCCACCCAAATCGAGCCCCTACCGCGGCAGCCGTGTCGTGGTCACGCGCATTGGTACGTGGTCGATCCCGGCCTCGATGTAGTTCGGGCCTGTGCGAGCGAATCCGAAGCGCTCGTACCAAGTTTCGAGGTGTGCCTGCGCCGATATCTCGACCGCAGTCGAAGTTGCGGACAGTGCGGCCTCGATGAGATCGGCCGCGAGCCCACGGCCACGAGCCGAACGCGCCGTGGCAACCCGGCCGATGTGGGCAGGGTCGCCGTCGTTGATCAAGCGAAGCGTCGCCACCACCGCATTGTTCTCTTCGATCCAGTACAACTCCGTGAACGGCTCTAGATCGACCCCGTCCAATTCTGGCTCGTCGACGATGCGCTGTTCGTGTACGAACACCTCGATGCGCAGCATCAGGATCTTGTACAAGGTGGCAGGGTCGATGGCCGCGAGGGGTGCATGTTGGATCGCTGGCATGAGCCGATCGTACTGTTCGTCGATGGTGTACCAGCCATACCGTATTTTCGACAGGGCAAACCTCACTAACCGAGTCCGTGGTGTACGAAAGGCCCGCTGACATGCGTCGACGCCAGGGCCCGCCCGAACTTTTTGTCTGGTCGATCTCGAGGTATGAATCAGTCATGACGGAATTGGCACGCGGACAGAACACCACCATCGGCACCGGCGCGGTCACCGTGTCGGTATCCGGAGCGAAGCAGGGGACCGTCGACCTGATGGTGTTTCAGCTCGGCGCCGACGGCAAAGTCCGTAGCGACAGCGACTTCGTGTTCTTCAACCAACCCGCCTCGCCCGAAGGCGCTGTTCGGCTGGTCGCCGCCGACCGCGTCGCCCTCGACCTCACGGCCATCCCGCCCGCGATCGAACGGCTTTCCATCGCAGTAGCTCTCGACGACAGCGTCACCGGGAGTCTCGCGTCCGTACCCGGCCTGGGCGTCGTCGTCGCCCATCCCGCAGGAACCGCGACCGCGAAGGCGCTGGAACTGACCACCGAACGAGCCGCAGTGCTCCTCGAGATCTACCGCCGCAATGGTGAGTGGAAGATCCGCAACGTCTCCGCTGGTTGGGATGCCGGGCTGTCCGCCCTCGTCACCGAACACGGCGTGCAGGTCGATGACGCACCGCCGACGCCGGCAGTAGATCAGAGCGGCATCCGCACTGTGGCAGGTGAGGAGAAACTGTCGCTCGAGAAGCGCCAGAAGCTCGACCTACGCAAACGCGAAGTCGCCAAGGTTCTTCTCGACAAGGGTGAGCCCGGTGTACGAGCACGCGTGGTCCTCGTCATCGACAAGACCGGCAGCATGAGCAGGCAGTATTTGAAGAAGCGCATCCACGAGGTCGTCGAACGCATGGTTCCGATCGCTGTGCAGGTCGACGACGATGGGACGCTCGAGCCCTACCTGTATGCCCAGTCGTTCGCTCGGCTCCCCGACATCACCGTCCACGAAGCCGAAGAATGGTCGTCGACCTACCTGCATATCAGCGGCGTGCACGGCGGGATCGACTACAAACGTATCGGCGGGTTCAACGACGAACGGCCCATCATGGGCGAGATCATTTCCTCGCTCGCTCCCGGTGCGCCGACGCCGACGCTGGTGCTGTTCTTCACCGACGGAGGATTCAACAACAAGAAGCAGATCAGCGAGTTGATGAAAGAGGCATCCAAGCTTCCGGCGTTCTGGCAGTTCGTCGGACTCGGTAAGGCCGACTACGGCGTCCTCGAACGCCTCGACACGATGGAAGGTCGGACGGTCGACAATGCCGGGTTCTTCAGCGTCGACGACATCGACAAGATCAGCGACGCCGAGTTGTACCGTCGTCTGCTCAGCGAATTTCCGGACTGGCTGCGCGCAGCTCGGGCGGCGGGGATCGTTCGGTAGACCTGAGCCGGGTGGTCGCTCAGCCCACCGCTGCGAGTTCCGGGTCTGCAGGGGTGGTGTCGCGTTCACGTACAACCGCAACTGCGGTGAGCAGCACGCCGACGACGGTCCACCCTGCCAACACAGCCCAAGGGAAGGCGGTGTTCGCATCGGGGAAGTACGAGAGTTCCTTCAGTAGTGTGGCACCCGCGCCCGGCGGGAACCATTGGCCGAGGACGCCCCATGGTGCGAGCAGGAATTCGACGGGCATGGTGGCAGCCGAGATGGGGTTGGCCACGAGCATCATCAATGCGGCACCGATTCCGAGGCCGGGGGCGCCGATCAGGCTGCGCAGCCCGACGATGGGCGCGGTGATCGCCACGAGCGCCAACCCGATAGCAGCCGCATTCGTCCAGTAGCTGCCCTGCAGTGCGCCGAACAGTCCCTGCAGGATGGCGCCGAGCAGCAGTCCGCCCACCACCGCGTACGCCACGAGCGCCGCAATGCGGTGCGATGCGCGGGGAACGCCGAACGAAATGAGGACGGCGCCGGCCATTCCGCCGAGGACGAGTGGGAACGAGGCAACGCTCAGCTTTGCTCCGCGCGCATCAGAATCGGAGAACGGCACGACATCGGTCACGGCGACCTCGGCGTGCGGGATCGTGAACGGCGTGTTCGCCGCGGCCGGATCCGCGAGACGCTGCGTGATCGCCGCTTCGGCAGTCGTTCGCAGTTGTGTGTCGATCTGTTGTTGCATACCTGTCGCGATGCCCTGAAGCATCTGCGCGACTTGGGTATTCGCTGCAGTGGCGACGAGGATCTCGGGCATGTCGGTGGGGCTGGCGCCGAGGATGATTGCGCCGTAGGTCTCGCGTCGTGCGATGGCCGCAACTGCTGCGTCGCGGTCGTCCTCCCGGATAAGGAGCAGTGCGTCGCCCGACTGTGCTTCGAGCATGTCGGTGGTTTGCGCGACCGAGGCGTCGGGGCCCACGACTCCAACGGGCAGATCGCGGGGTTCGGACGTGGCGGCCGGCCAGGCGAAGGCGAGGAGGACGACGCTGACGACGACGACTGCGCCGGCCGCGAGGGCGACGGCGCGTGCAAGAGGCGGTGTAGTGGTCGCCGCTGGTGTGGGACTCATAATCTCTCCTAAAACGAATATTCGTTCTTTATAGTGAGGTCCGTTAGAGTTGCTTGTCAACGGTGGGGCTGTGAACAGGAGGAATGTGGTGCCGAGGGTGAGTGAGGCGCACCGCGTCGCGCGACGGGCAGAGATCATCGACGCGGCTCTCCGATGCTTTATCCGGGCGGGCTTCCAGCGCACATCGATGGCCGACATCATCGCTGAATCCGGGCTATCGGCCGGTGCCATCTACAGTTACTTCGACGGCAAGCAACAATTGCTCGTCGCGGTTGCGGACCACGTGCTCAGTGATCGAATGACCGCGCTGGCGACCGGCGGTGCACTCGCGGGAGCGCAGAGTCCGGGGGAGGTCGCCGGGGGAATCATGAGGGTTCTCACCGAGTCCTTGCACAGTCTCGCGGGAGGCAACTACGGCAGAGCGATCCTGCAAGTGTGGGCCGAAGCCGCCAGCGACCCCGAGATCCGCGAAATCGCAGACTTCGTCATCGCCCGGCTTCTCGGTGCGGTCACCGACGCACTCGCGGCGTGCGCGGAAGCCGACCCGGGCATTCTTCCTTCTGGGGTGACCGACCCGTACGCCTGGGCGGCCCGGTACGCGCCGGTGGTTCTCGGGGTGGTCCAGGGCTTCATCGTGCAACAGGCCCTGCTCGACGACTTCGACGTCGACACATACATCGCTATGACAGTGGAGATGTTGTGAGTAGCTCGGCGATCATCCGGTGCCCTCCGGCCTCGAACGCCTCGTCACCCACCTGAAAACGCCCATGCTGCCGTCCCGATCGAGGCACGAAGGCGTCCCATTGGTGGGTGGTCAGGTGATCGAGGGTGGAGGACGCAGGTATCCACCATGGGGAAACGGACGCCCTGCGGGCGGCTGACCTCGACCATACGGAGACCCTGCGGGTCCCTGAGCTTGCCTTCGGCCCCTTCCCCAATGCTGCCCGGTCGCCATACCCCGATAGACCATCTCGGCCAATACTTTTGGCCCCACGTCGGAGGTGACGTGTGGCTTGTACTGGACCCGGTCGGTTGTGTCGACCCGCGCGATCGGGTGCTCCACCGCCAGCTGTGGAGACGAAGGATACTGGCGCCCAGTCGGTTTCGAACCTCGGGAATGGCACCCCGGTTCGCAGCGTCGATGCGCTGACGTCGGACTGTGGGAGGCAAGCGACGTTGCCTGTCGGTGTGCCGTGGTTACCGAAACGGCCCTTGTGTACACCGGTGCAGGCGGCAAACACCTCGAGCCCCTCGACCGGCTGCCGGAGCAGGATCGAGAGGCGAGAAGTCAGGACGTCGGTGAAGAACCTGGTGGCCAGGTGAGGTGATGGCCGGCGCGGGAGAGTGCGCTCGCGGCTCGTTGCTGATGCACGCCACTGTGGGGCGTGCGGATAGAATCCACCGTACGGTGCATGACAGTCCATTCTGTCTTGTGCCCAGACCCCGGTTCGGTGTTGGCGCACCTGCCGGGGTCGACCTATTTCAAGGTCAGTGGAGGGATATTCCCACGTGCGGGGGCTTCAGTCAACTCGAACGATTGTTCTACCGTGTGTGTGGAACGGAATCGCCCACTCACGGTTGCCGATGAGTGCATGGTTCGGCATAGGCATAGGCATTGCTGATGCATCGCATCGGTGATGTGTCTTTGCGCCGTACGCCGCGGAGTGTTGAACTGCCCAAGTCCTCAGGTTCGCGAAGCTCGGGTCTGTAATCGATGCCGGGTAGCTCGATGGGAGTAGTGCCGATGCGCATCGGAACGATGATCACCTACAGCGGTGGGTTCGCCGAGACCGTCGCGGAGGTCGCCGATCTCGAACGCGCCGGACTCGACATCATCTTCATGGCGGAGGCGTACTCGTTCGATGCCGTCAGCCAACTCGGATACCTCGCGGCGAAGACCTCGCGGGTGCAGTTGGCGTCCGGAATCTTCCAGATCTACACCCGCACGCCGTCGCTGATGGCGATGACCGCGGCAGGCCTCGACTACGTGTCGGACGGCCGGTTCGTGCTCGGGATCGGTGCGTCGGGCCCGCAGGTGATCGAAGGCTTCCACGGTGTGCCGTACGACGCCCCGTTGGGTCGTACCCGCGAACTCGTCGATATCTGCAGGCAGGTGTGGCGACGCGAACCGGTGCGCCACGACGGCAAGTACTACCAGATCCCGCTCCCTCCGGAGAAGGGCACCGGCCTCGGTAAGCCGCTGAAGCTCATCAATCATCCGGTGCGCGAGCGTATCCCGATCGTCGTCGCCGCACTGGGACCGAAGAACGTCGCGTTGACGGCGGAGATCGCTGAGGGCTGGCAACCGATCTTCTACCATCCCGAACGGGCACAGGATGTGTGGGGCGAGTCGTTGGCGAAGGGCGCAGCACGTCGCGATTCGTCGCTCGGCGATCTCGAGGTCTACGCCGGTCCGGCGCTCGCGATCGGAGACGACGTCGATCACCTCCTCGATGCCGTCAAACCGCACCTGGCGCTGTATATCGGCGGAATGGGCGCACGAGGCAGAAACTTCTACAACGACCTCGCGTGCCGGTACGGATACGAGGCGGAGGCCAAGTCCATTCAGGACCTGTACCTGGACGGTAAGAAGGACGAGGCCGCTGCGGCAGTGCCCGACGAGCTGGTGCGGGCCATCTCGCTGATCGGCCCCGAAGGCTATGTCCGTGAGCGGGTCGCGGCGTTCAAGGAGTCGGGTGCGACGACGCTGAACGTCAGAGCTCTCGCTCCCGACGCAGCGGGACGTGTCGCGCAGATCGAGAAGTTACGCGCCCTCGTGGATGCGTGAGTGCCCAGTGTCGGCGAAATCCGGCAATTCCGGCCAATGTACCGAAATGAGTTCGCGCAAAGCCGATATCGGTAGGCGATCGCCCCTTTAATCGTTGCCGTTTTGTGTGTTGACCTGTCTCGATTCTGTGCCAGACGATGGATGCATGCGCGGAGATGACGACGAAATGCTGCAGATCGAAGAAGTCATCGCCCGCATGATCATCCGATACCCCGCGATCCCACCCGCGGACATCGAAAACACCGTACGGACTGTTCACAAACGTTTCGTGAACGGGAAAATACGTGACTTCGTACCGCTCCTCGTCGAGAAAGCGGCCCGTCGGTACATCACCGAATCGGTCTCGCCGATGGCCACACCCCCTGTGCTTCCGCCCGCCGGGTAGCGACCCAGCGGTGCTGTGCACCGATAACTTGGCGGTCTTCTTCCGCGAGTATGCAACAGGGCTTTCGGCACTGGATCCAGCGCCCCCACCCATGAGACACTTGTTGTTGCGGGAGGTACGTCACGCTCGGAACCTCTCCGCCTCAACCATTCCCGTCCCGGGCTCGAGGCCCTGGACTTGGACGGTGTGCGCCCAGGAGGTGCCTGTGACATCTTGGCAGGTTGCCGACCGACGTCTTGTCCGCAGGCATCCGCGAGCGATCTGCAGGCCGACACCCCCCCGAGCTGAAACGCGCATCCTGATGAACGTCATGTCGACCGGGACGATGGATGACCGATGACCGACGGACCGACGACCAGAGAGTCCTCCGAGAAGGCAGCGGGCCCTTCACGCCTGCTCGCGCTCCTGCTGGCGATGGCGATGTTCGTGCTCGTCGTCGACACGTCGCTGATGAATGTGTCGATTTCGTCGGTGGTTCGCGACCTCGACACGACGGTCAGCGGTGTCCAAGGAGCGATCGCGCTCGAGGCGTTGGTTTCTGCCGCGTTCATCCTGATCGGCGGCAAGGTCGGTGATCTCATCGGACGTAAGCGGGCGTATGTGCTGGGCCTGCTCGGTTACGCAGTCGGTGCCTCGGCGATGGCACTCGCACAAAACCTGACCGCCGTTATCATCTTCTGGGCCCTACTCGGTGGCATCGGCGCGTCGCTCCTGTTGCCCGCCATGCAGTCCCTCATCCACGGTAACTTCGAAGGTGCCGCTCAGAAGAAGGTCTACGCCCTGGTCGGGGCGGCGGCCGCGATCGCCGCTGCCGTCGGTCCGCTGCTCGGCGGTTTCATCACCACCTACCTCTCGTGGCGCGTCGGGTTCGTACTCGAGGTCGTCATCATCGGGATCGTGCTGTCCGGCATCAAACTTGTCCGGGATGTGCCGTACACCGGACTCCGGGTGATCGACCTGAGGGGAGCGGCGCTCTCCGTCCTGGGGATGGGCGGGATCGTGCTGGGAATCCTGGTGTGGCAGGAGGGCGGCGAATCCGTTGGTGCGCTCCTGGCGCTCGGTGCGATTGCAATGGCCGGGCTGGCCTACTGGCTCGTGCGACGCAAACGTCTGGGGAAGCCGACACTGCTGGACCCGGAGCTGTTCCGCTCCACTATCTTCCGACTGGGCATATCGGGGCAGATGCTCCAGCAGATCGCCCTTGGTGGCACGATGATCGCGCTGCCGATCTACCTGCAGATGGTGCTCGAGTACAACGCGATGCAGGCGGGCCTGTCCCTCGCACCGCTCTCGCTCAGTATGTTCGCGGTGGCGCTACTCGCGGGCAGCAAGGTGGGCGATCGGCGCCCGAGCAGCATCATCCGGTGGGGATTCGTGCTCCTGACGATCGGAATCGCGGCGCTGATCCCGATCGTGCCGCGGGCCGAGTTCGGCTGGGGCCTCGTGCTCCCCTTGATGATTGCCGGATCGGGGTTGGGGCTACTCGTGTCTCAACTCAACAACTACACACTCGCCCCGATCGAGGAGGAACGCATCAGCGAAGCCGCCGGCGTCAATTCTGCGGCGGGATCGTTCGGGCTCTCGTTCGGGCTGGCGTTCGCCGGCGCCATCATGCTGGCAACGCTGTCCTTCACCTTCAGTTCGATGGCGGAGTCGAGCACCGTGCTTCCGCCGGCCGAGCAGCAACAGGTGGCGCAAGTACTGGAAGACGACGCCGAAGTCATGAGCAATACCCAGCTCGAACAATTGCTGGTCGATCAACCCCCGGAGATTCAGGACGAGATCATCCGCATCAACACCGACGCAAGACCTCTCGCCCTCCAGGTGGCACTGCTCATTCCCCTTCTTGCCGGTCTCATCGGGGTGGTCAACTCGTTCCGCATGAGGCGCATACCGGACCCCAGCCCCGCGGGCACCGGCGACGAGTCGGATGGGAACTGATTCGCGGCCGTCGTCAAGAAACCGCAGGACCTCACCTGCTTCGACTACCTCAGGCAAGGAGGACGAGGCAGCTACCCCCCTGCTTCGATGATCGCCCGGAGGGCGGTGAGTTGCTCGGAAGTGACCCCTGCGGGTTGCATGACCACGTTCCAGCCGTCGACGTACTCGGTGGTGTATTTGTGGCCGTGGCCGGCCGGAACACCGGTGGAGAACGGCAGGTCCGCGGTGATCTGCCAGAACGTCACGAACGGCATCCACACCATGTCCTCGAGCACATCGCGTCCGGGTGGCTGACCGATCCAGTCCGGTTGGTCGAAGATCAAGTTCGGGCTCCACCAGACGATCGGGTCGGAAGGATGCATCAGGTACAGGACCCGAGTGCCGTCCCAGGGCCGGTCTGTGGGAGGGATCCTGTCCTGAGGATCGTTGGTGAACCGCACTGTGCGCCCGTTCTTGTAGACCGGTTCGATCTCCAAGCTGTCCGGGTCTCGCCGATCGCTGAATTCCCGGAACAAGGTGTTGAAGTTCGGGGGACCGGCGAACAGTGTTCCGGCGGTGCGGTTGCGAAGATCGTGTTCGCCGCTGAATGCGGTCTCGCCGCCGAACGCGCCGAGGCTTTCACCGGCGACGAACAGCCGGGGGCGGTTGCCCTGGGGCAACTTCGACCACACGTCGTAGACCGCGTCGAACAGGTCGCGGCCCGCTTGTCGGGCTTTGGATTGATCGACCAGGTAGGAGATCCACGACGGCAGGTACGAGTACTGGATCGCGACGGTTGCCGCGTCACCACCGGTGAGGTACTCGAACGAATCCACCAGCGCCGGGTCCACCCATCCGCTCCCTGTGGTGGTGACCACCAGGAGATTTTCCCGTTGGAAACCACCCGCGCGGCGGAGGTCTTCGACCGCCGCAGCCGCCCGGGATTCGGAATCGTCGAACGACGCCAGGCCGGCGTAGGTTCGGATCGGCTCGAGGGCCGGGCGGGCGGCGAACCGGGTGATGTCTTCCGTGGAGGGGCCGGATCCGATGAAGCTGCGTCCCTGCCACCCCAACGAGTCCCACGGCACCACCGATTCCGGCCCGCCCGAACGCAGGCTGGTCACGGGCTGCTGTATGCCCTCCGGGGTCATGGTGTCGCGCACCGAAAATGCCTTATTGGCGATACCGACGAGGCCACCGAGCAGCACACCCGACACGACCGTATAGACAAGCCCGACGACCGCGACCCACCCCACCACGGTCGCCGCGCGGTGTCCGATCCACCTCTCGAGCTGAGCGGCAAGCCAGTGGTACAAACCTCGGACACCGCGCCCGACAGCCAGGAGGAGACAGAACATCACCGCAGCCACGACAGGTGAGAGCACCACGAGCGCGATGGTGTACTCGCTGACGCCCATCAACGCGCGGATCTCATGTTGCCAGTACTGCCCGGCGCTGAAAGCGCCGGCGAACAGGACCGCCCCGGTGATGAGGAAGACGTACCAGGAGACGCGCCGCGGACGTCGAGGACCTCGGTCGGCGAATGCGCGCCACACGAATGCCGCGAACACCCCCAACCCGTAACCGATCGCGGCGGTGATGCCACAGATCATGCCCTGGAGCAGACCCCCGCGCGGTAGTAGCGACGGTGTGAACGACAGGCACGCGAACAACAGTGCGCCCCAGCATCCCGGAAGGGTGGCGTACAGCAACTTCCGGTGGGCCGCCGTCTCAACCGGCCGATCTTCGTCATCTCCCGCCGTGGTCGGAACGGGCGCAGCGCTGTTGGTCACGGCGCGGCCTTTCCCTCCGAACTGTCCACCGACGGATTCTCCGTCGCGTTCCCGTCCGGGGTCTGCTGCTCCGGGGTGGGGCGCAACTCCGATCGGGTGCGGGCGGGCCGAATCACGATTTCCAGGGCCAGCAGGGCCAGCAGTGCGCAGAGCACGATCCACACCACCACCAGACCGGTCGGATAACGCCAGAACATCAGCAGCAGCGCGGCGATCCCGACAATTGCGGACCGGAGCGCGATGCGGGCGTGGAAGGCCCACAGCTCGAATGAGTTCGGGGGGCGGGGGTGGCGTGCTCGTTGCACGGAATCGAGGCCGCGGCCGAATCCGTGGCGCACCGCTGCGGCCGAGGACGAATCCCCGGTCAGGTACGCACCGAGTGCGACGACCAGCCCGAGCACGGCCACTGCGCGCAGCGCTGTGCGTATCGGTATCAGCACCGTGTCGATGATCGCGGTGGCTGCGTCCGGGGACAGCACTTCGGCGGGAACCTGGTCGAGATAGATTGCGCGGGCGATGAGGAGCGCAATCGCGAGCACCAGCATTCCCACTGCAAGCGCGAGACCCACGACGCAAAGAGCGCGCCGGCGCCGGCCGGATGGGGCGGCGGCGACCGCGGCGACCGCGGCTGCGATCGTGAGCCACGGCAGAACATCCGAGGCGTTGTCGAGGGTGTTCACCGCGCGTTGCGCCCGGACCAGATCCGGAGACTGGAAGAGTACGAACTGCTTGTCGACGCTCGGGATCTTTTCGGCGAAGGTGAATCCGCGGTCGAGGAGCCGGGCCTTGACGTTGTCGAGCACTGTGCCGAGGGAGATGCTGACGGTGCCGGAGTCTTCGACCGTGACCGACGAGGGTCCGGCGTTGCCGGTCATCACCGACACCAGCGCGGTGTGCGCGGCGCGGTTGGCCTGGTTCCAGAGATCCTCGAACTGGTCGCTCTGAACGAGTGACAACACGGTCTGGTTGACGAAACCTCGGGCTTGTCCGGTGATGACCGGTGCCAGGCCCTCGATCGCGCGGTCGACGCGGGGGGCGTCCGCGGTGGCCGGGACGGCGTCGGTCAACGCGGTGAGTGCGTCGGTGGTCAGTCCTTCGATGTCAACGCGGGTGAAGATTTCGTCGGTGATGGTGTCTGCGATCTGCGTTTGCACCGCCGGGTCGGAGGCCAGGGGCGCGACGGTGGTGACGTATCGGTCGGTGTCGAGGATCTCGCTGCGCACGAAGCGTGCAGTCACCGAGCTGATCGCCAGGGCGGCGACGAGGAAGGCCAGCAGCGCTACCGCGGCCCATCTCCATCCGTGCCGCGGCGGCCGGGCTGGAGGCTCAGGGGATGCCGCCGCCCCGGTCGCGGTCCGTTCCCGCAGGGTGGCGACCTCGGCGCGCAACTGTTCGAGTTCTACGCGCTCGTCGGTGCCCAGCGGTCCGGTGGGGGTCTTCTTATCGGGCTGTCCGGAATCCGTCATCGTGGGGTCGTCCCTTCCTGCAACCGCTTCGTATCGCTTACGGGGAACTCTCGCTCGACCGGTGAGGATAGGATCCGGTGGTGTCGCCGAAGTCAGGAGTGGTCGGTTCGGGGATTCCAGGTCGAGATCACCCAGATCATCACCTCACCCAAGACGATGTGGACCCACCCCACGAGGTGAAGTCGAACTTGAAGGTGTACTCCTGACCCTGGACGAACACTCCGTCCTCGGCCACCGCCGCAATGCCCTGTTCGACGGACGTGCCTCCCCGGTCGACGCGCGGACGCTGAGACATGACGGTCCCTTCCGAGGCGGCATTGGGTATCGTCAGTGTGCGCCGAGGATCCCCTTTCCAACAGGGACTTCGGGTCTTTTCCGGTTTCGAAGCGATAACGGATAGGCATGCGTCGGTGGTGTCGGTGTCGCGATGCCGCATGGTCGCGATGACACCAGTGGAAACGCCGGTGCGGGTTGCCGCGCGGGGCTATCGTTGAACCGGTGCCGCGGGGGTGTTCGCCGTCCCTCGTCCGAGGTGCGTCGACCCGGCCTGGCCGGCGTGGTCCGCTCCCCGTCCCGCCGAAGGCTGGTTCCGTCGCTGAAACGAGGCTGCTGGTGACCGATTCCGACATCAACGAGATGGGCCCGGTCGACTATCTCGTCATCGAGTTTGCTGCCGATCGTCCTCCCGACGGGTCGGCTCTACCGCTGCTACGCGACCTCGTCGAGCGCGGCATCGTCCGCGTGCTGGACTTGGCTTTCGTCCGTAAAGGTTCCGACGGCTCTGTAGCCGGGATCGACATCGCCGAAGTAGGGTTCGAGGGCGAGATCGACGTGACACTGTTCGCGGAGGCCGCTTCGGGTTTGCTCGACGACACGGACTTCGAGGAAGCCGGGGCCGCGCTCGAGCCCGGGTGCTCGGCAGCGGTCCTGGTCTACGAGAACACCTGGGCTGCCCCGTTTGCGCGGGCACTGCGCCGCAACGGCGCCCAGCTCGTCGCGTCGGGCCGGATCCCGGTGCAGAGCATCCTGTCGTCCCTCGACGCTCTCGAGCCCGAAAACTGAAGTGAACACTGAATATTCGAGTCGAAATATCAGTCGAGTACACGAGGAGAGCGCCATGCCGGGACTGCTTCGCGGAATCGCCCGCACCGCCGTGGTGGCCGGAACCGCCACCTCCGTGTCCAATCGTGTGTCCCGCCGGCAGGGTCGACGCTGGTCGGCGCAGGAGTCGCCACCTGCGCCTGCGCCTGCACCGGCACCGGCACCTGCAGGGTCGGACCGAATTGCCGCATTGAAGGACCTCGCCGAACTGAAGGCGCAAGGCGTGCTCACCGAAGTCGAGTTCGAGGCCGAGAAGGCGCGGATCCTGGCGTCCTGACCGCGCCACCCGATCGGCGTTCCCACACACATCACCCGGTCAGAAGTGTGTTTATCCAAAGTGATCGGGGGTATGACCGCTGTATGCCGCTGCGCTACGTCGATCCGGACAGAAGGCATGGTCGCGCCTACAAGGCCACGGAACGCTTCGCGCGTTCCCGCGCCGGCCAGTTCTACGCCCGCAAGATCGCCTCCCGCATCGATCCGTGGGTGTACCGCACAACTGGCGGACGTCTGCCCTCACGGGCTTGGACAATCCCCTCAGCGCCGCTCGAGACCACGGGCGCCAGGTCGGGCCTGCGACGCGAGGTGCAGTTGACCTACTTCCACGATGGGAGCACCCCGATCTTGGTTGCGTCCAATTACGGAGGCGCGAAGCACCCGCAGTGGTACTACAACCTGGTCGCGCACCCTGAGTGCCGACTCGGCGGAGAGCGATTTGTGGCGACGAAGATCACCGATTCCGACGAGTATGCACGCTTGTTCGCGCTCGCTGAGCGGGTGTACGCCGGGTACCGCGACTATCGCGCCACGACGGCGTCCCTCGAGCGTCAGATCCCCGTCTTCCGACTCGAGCCGCGCTGAAAGGCACGTCTTTGGGCCCCATCGGTGGCACGGCCGGCGGCGGTACGGCCCGGCCGCATAGCACCTCGCCGTATAGGTCGAAAGACCCCAATATTTCTGCCGAAAGGCCTCACCTCCCGTCTGCGGGAAAACGCCAGATCCGGCCAACCTGGACTCTTCCGTTCGCTGCAGCGGTGCGCACGCCGCACGGGACACGCCGCTCATCAGGAATGGAGCCGCACAACCCGGCTGTGCGGACATGGTCCCAAGAAGAAGGGTACGAACGTACCGAAACTACCTATCACCAGCGAAAACCCGGCATTTTCCCGGGTAGCGCCTCGCCACATCGGTGTTGTATAACCATATTCAGGGGATACCAGGTTGTGATGTTTCGCATATCCAACCTTTATTGATGACACACCACACACGCCACACCCACAGTTCCCAGGGGGAACCGGACCGCGCTCGATCCGGCTGGGCTCAAGGAAGGCCTGACCATTGCTGTTTCCCATGTCGCCGACCGACTCGATGTATCTACTCGGCGAATCCCGCGACCACCCGATGCACGTCGGAGGCCTCGCCCTGTTCGACCCGCCGGACGGCTCCGGCCCACAGGAACTGCGCGCGATGCTCGATGCCGCGCTCGCCCGCGACACCGTCGCCCCACTGCTCCGCAAACGGGCCACCCGATCGATCACCTCACTCGGGCAGTGGGGCTGGGAGACCGACACCGACGTCGATCTCGACCACCACATCTGCCACGACGCACTACCGGCGCCCGGCGGGCGCACCGAGCTGATGGCGCTGGTCGCCCGCCTGCACGCCATCCCACTCGACCGCAGCCGCCCGTTGTGGGAGATGCACCTGATAGAAGGTCTGGGCGACAGCCGGTTCGCGGTCTATATGAAGATTCATCATGCCCTCGCCGACGGCGTCGCGGCGATGAAACTCTTGCGCAGTGCACTGAGTGAAAATCCAGACGCGTCCGGTATGCCCGCCCCGTGGGAGCCGCTGGTGCGCGAGCGCCCCACTCTCCGAGTGGTTCCGGATACACCCGCTGAGCGCCCCGGCCCACTCGACCTCCCCGCAGCGGCCCTGCGCACCGCTCGCAGCACCGTCGGCACCGCCCGCGACACGATCGGCGAGGTCGCCGGCATGCTGCCCGCGATCGCCGGCGCCGTGGATCGGGCCCGCCGCCGCCGCGGCGGTCCGCTCACGCTCGCGGCACCGAAGTCTCTGCTCAACGTGCCGATCGGCGGTGCCCGGCAGTTCGCGGCCCGGTCCTGGCCGATCGAACGCCTGCGCCTGGTCGCCAAGTCCGCCGACGCCACCATCAACGATGTGGTCCTCGCGATGTGCGCAGGGGCGCTGCGCACCTACCTGAGCGAACTGGATGCACTGCCCGCCGACCCGCTGATCGCGATGGTTCCCGTCTCACTGCGGGACACGCAGCAGAATAGCAAGTCGGGCAACGAAATCGGGGTCCTGATGTGCACTCTCGGCACCCATCTCGCAGACCCGGTAGACCGACTCGCGACGGTGCGCGACTGCATGCGCGAGGGAAAGGATGCGATGCGCACTCGCAGTGCGGCGCAGATCCTGGCGATGAGCGCGCTCGGCGCCGCCCCGCTCGCGCTGGGCATGGTCGGACTCGGTGGCCCGATCCGCCCGCCGAACGTGATGATCTCGAACGTGCCCGGCCCCCGTGAGTCGCTGTACTGGAACGGCGCGCGCCTGGTCGCGCTGTATCCGCTGTCGATACCGGTCGAGAATCAGGCGCTGAACATCACGTGCACCAGCACCGACGACGAGATCGCGTTCGGGCTGACCGGTTGTCGAAGGACGCTGCCGTCTCTGGCATCGATGCTCGAGCACCTCGACGACGAACTCGGCACCCTCGAACACGCCGTCGGCCTGTGATGCCCCATTCATACATGGACGCCGCCTCGAATCACCCCGAACCAGGTCGGGTCTTGGACCCCGCCGAGCCGTCGGCCTCTCGATTCCGATCGCACGCGGGCCTGGTTCTCGGCTCCGGTGTGCCGGCCTCCGCACCCGCATTGATGCTGACCGGTTCGCTTGCGCTGTGCGCGCTGGTCGCCGTACTCACCGTGGTGTGCGTCGGTCTCGCTGCCCTGATGATCTGACGGACACACCCGGCACACCTACTGTCGCTCAACCGAAGCCACGCGACTCGATCACAGACACGGCTCACCCACACCGCACCACAGGAGCTTCACGTATGAACGCATCGGCCACACCTCCGTTCCCCCAACGCTGGACATCCGGCGGATCTATGAGCACCGCGGAGATCAAGGCTCGCATCGACGCCATGTACTCCGGCGAGGACACCGCACCTCACGCGGACCCGCCGGCCCGCGGCGCTGGGGTGTCGCGACGACGCAACAACGCGGCGTGAATTCCCCCGCCGCCCACACACTGGCGGTGCTGGCCACCAGCCTCGCCCGGACCGTAGCGCTGCAGGGGGCGCGACGGTCAAGGCGCCGTGGCCCGCACCGCCGCTCCTTCCGGCTCGGCGCCCGGATCCTGCAGCCCGCCGGGAACGGGTCCTGACCTGCCCGAACGTGGACGACCGCCTTCGCGATCCCCCAGTGCGAGGCAGCTGTCCATCACAGAACACAGCGCTATGAGCGCCGTCCACAGGAGGTACGCCAGCATGACGCAGGGCATCGTGAAGTGGTTCAACAACGAAAGCGGCTTCGGGTTCATCGTCCCCGACGACGGCACCGCCGAGATATTCGTGCACTACTCGGAGATTGCGGGCAACGGGTTCAAGACACTGGAGGACAACCAGCGGGTCGAGTACGAGATCGGTTATGGAGTGACGGGTCCGCAGGCCCGGAACGTGCGGACGCTCTGACTGACACACACCCACCCACCCGGGACGGCTCCTTCACCGGCCGAGGCAGACGGATGGCGTCGGTGGCTCTCCCGTTCCCTCGGGGGAGCACCCCCATCGCGGCCCAAGGGTCAACGAGACCCTCGCTGACCATCTATGACCCGAGCGGTCCGCAACGCACGTCGAAGCGCTCACGAACGGTATCGAGTGTCTGCCGATGATGTTCACGATCCCGGTGATGCGTCCGCATGAACCGAAGGCTCCCCAGCATCCTGCGCGGAGCGGGATACCAGCGATCGAAGTCGAGACCGCAATCCAGGAAGACCCGCAGTGGGACGGCATCGAAGATGAGACTGAGGTTGTACTGACCCAGAGCCAGCCCCGTCCAGACCATCACCTCCTTGGACTTGCGAGCCAGACCTTCACCATCGAGTTCGTACAGTGGTGTTTCCACGAGCGTGCCGAGAAACAACAGATGAGTCAGAAAATAGCTGGCGAACGAGGTGAATCCGATTGTCGCCGAACGCGTATTGATCGACAGCGTCTTACCCTGATCCGACACATAGGGCTCGTACTCGGTGTCACCTCGGAGCAGATAACCGGAACAGTTCACCAACCAACTCCCGGGCGCTATGCGCCTAGCCTCGATCTTTCGTGCGGGTGACGCGCCGGCCTGAGCAGTTCGGACTGGGTGCGGAAACCGCGGATCCGGTGTGCGGCCACAATCGACTACCCGACACAGTCGGGTGACGCCGGGGTCCACGGCCCCGAGTTGAGCGTCCTTTCGTCTCGATGAAGAAGATACGTACAGGTCAAGCGGGCGCAGGTAGCGCCGAGAGCCTGTTCAAGCCGGCCACGAGAACATCGACACCAGGAGCCGTCGCGGCCAGCCGCAGACGAACACGGCGGGCATGCCGGGCGATCTTCCCGGCGATCGACAGCAACCGCAGCCGCAGCCGTTTCGGCTCCCACCGCCGCGCTGGAACCTCGGTGAACGCGAGCATCTGCATCCACGTCGTCAGCTCGCATGCGAGTTGCACGAGCGCCAGCCAGATCCGGTTCTGGTCGAAGCCGTGCAGCGGAAGATTCTGTAGCCCGGTGACTTTCGCTGCCCGGATTCGGTCCTCGCACCGAGCCCGCCGCCGGTGTCTCAGCTCCAGATCGGGTAGTTGCCCGCGGCGGGTGTTCGTCACGAACGCCGTCAACCGCAGGCCGTCACGGTCGGTGAATCGCAACTGCGCACCTGGATGCGGGCGCTCCTTCCTTACGATCACGCGCATGCCTTTCGGCCACGTGGACAGGTCGAGCAGGTCGGTGATCTCGGTGACCCAGGCCCCGTCGCGGACCTGCCCGTCGGAATCGTAGGCCGGGGTCCAGGCCTGCTCCGGGACCAGATCGAGCGCGCTGACCATCGTGTCGGTCAGGGAGAACCCGACCGAATACGAGAGCCTGCGTTTGGTCAGGTACTCGATCAAGGAGTGGGTGCCGCCGGCACCGTCGATGCGCACCAGCACTTTCGTCCCGACTCGATATGTCGGGTCGAACGGCAACTGCGCGAGGGCGTCCTGCACCACGGTGACGTGATCAGCGGCGGTGTTCGAGCCGGCGTTGCCGGGGCGCAGCAGCATCGTGACGGGTTCACCGGTGCCGTGCTCGCCGTGGTCGACGAATGCGCACAGTGGATGAAATCCGTAGCCGCGTTTGAAGTTAGGGGCAGCGTGTTCTTTGTCCGAGTGGGCGGTGACGAGGGTGGCGTCGATGTCGATGACCAGCGGGGTCTGCTCGTCGATGGTGTGATCCGGTGCCGCGGAGCCGGCAGCGGTCCAGGCATGGGCGCGGGCAGTGGCGCGCGCCCGACCGATCGCGGCCAGTGCGGTATCGGCGTCACCGGCGAGGGCGGTGATCAGGCGGGAGACGGTCGGGTCGGAGGCGACCGTGCCGAACAGTTCGGGGTGAGCGCGCAGTTGGTTGATGTCGGCGAGACAGTCCCCGCCGAGTGTGAGGGAGACCGCGAGGTCGAGGACGATCTTGACGGGATCGTGGCGGGCCAACGGTTTCCGGAACGGGCCGAGTTCGGTCGTCAATGCCGTGGTGAGGCCGGTTTTCTCCGCGGTGCGCAGCAGCAGGATCGCGCCGGCCTGCGACACGAGGCCGGTTCCGGTGGCTGATGCGGACACGTGTGGGTAGGGAGACGTAGACTTGCTCACCGGAATGGTGCCTCTCGAACTGTTGCGGACATGACCTTAGACAAGCCATATCTTCGCAGTTCAGGGCACCATTCTTTGCTTTCGACACTCGGTCGGCTCGTTATTTCCGTGAAAGTCCCGGGCTAGTTGCTCCACTGCGATAAAGGAGTTCAACTCCGTCTGGTCGGTCGATCGCATTGTCGAAATACTCCATATCGACGGTCGCGAGTCCCGACGAAATCGTCGCAGCCTCCGGTTCCGAGAGCAGCCCGTTGAAGAAGCGTCGTGATGGTCGGATGGGTTCGAGTCCATGGGTCGCCTGAAACCATTGCCTGACCTCGTCTTCGTTGGTCCCGTCGAATCGAAGCGCGGTGTCGTTGAACAGATGGCTCGGCAATTTTCCCGTCCACCATCGTCGCGTACCGCGGGGAAACATGCTGTCCCGGTTGGTGAAGTAAGTCCCTTCCCCGGCAATGATGTTGACTTCCCTGCCCGGATATTCGGTGATCGCCGCGTAGGCGGTATCCATGGCTGTTTTGCCGCCGCCCACGATCCAGATCGGCGTCTCACTTGCTTGCATCTGCTCACTTCGGATATCGAAGGAGTCGGGCGATACCGAGTGGATCTGTTCGCTCGAGACCGACAGCGGTTCGTTCGGGGTGACCCCGTAGCCGTTTGCCTTGATGACGCGCTGTGCGGCGATCGCAAGACGTTGTCCCGTGTCCGAATGCGCGGTAAGACGGTTGCCTTCCGTCGACTCGGTGTGGGAATCGACTGTCCACCCGAGGTACTCGACGACCCGAACGCGCTTCTTGATGACGTCGAGGCAATGTGCGAAGTGATCGAGCACCTCGGGCTTGGCCGCCAAGTATGACCTGTGTTTTTCCAAGGTCCACTTGATGTTTCCTGCAGTGAACAGTGGGTGAGGCTGATGCAACCGAACGTACGGATAGGTGTCGACCCACATCCCGCCGCACCGGTGCCGCCGGTCGAGAAGGACAATCTTGCCGTCGGGCGAGAGATACTGCGACGCAACCGCTGCAGCGTTCAATCCGGCTATCCCGGCGCCGATGATGCAGACGTCGCACGTCTCGATGAGTGATCCTGATACTGGTGTACTGGGGCTGTTCATCGGAGCCTGCCCAGATGGAAGTGTGTGGTGCGATGGTCCGGCAGCAGGACGGTGTCAGCGGTACTCGGCCCGCGAGTAGTCGGCTCGCGGATGCCATGTCGAGACAGCCCAGATCACCACCACATCGAGCGCGATGATCAGCACCGACCACCACGGGTAGTACGGCAACCACAAGAAGTTTGCCAGAATCGAGATCGCGGCGATCACGATCGCTGTCACTCGTGCCCACGTCGCGCCTGTGATCAAGGCGATGCCCACCGCCACGATGACCACACCGAGGGCGATGTGGATCCACCCCCAGGTGGTGAAGTCGAATTTGAAGGTGTATTCCTGGCCTTGAATGAACAATTCGTCCTCGGCCACCGCCGCGAGCCCCTGGAGGAACTGCAGGGTCCCGATCGTGACCATGATGATGGCCGCTCCGATCGACGTCCCCGCAGCGATGCCCTGTTTGACGGAGTTGTCCTCCTGATCGGCATACACACTCTGAGACATGGGTGCCCCTTTCCGAGGCGGGGAGAGGTCTTTTCCCAGTGTGCGCTTCGGCACCCATCTGCCAGCAGGGACTTTGTACTCTAATTCTTCCCGAGTGCGTCTACCACGGAGATCGCGGCGACAACCGGCAGGCGAGGTGAGTGTTCATGCCCGACGATCACTGCGTTTGCTCAGCCGACCACCCTCCGGCCGACCCGGGATCATGTTACTCGAGTGACTCATGATACTGGTGTGACGCAAAAACGCTTCTGATTCGTGACCGATCGGAGATCAACTCTGCCCCGGCAAGCGGGATGCCTATATACGCTGCAGCCTGTTCGCAACGCTCGTTGCAACGTTCTACCTCTACGGAACAGGGAGATGCGATGCGCAACAGAGTGTCCTGCACATGGAGGAAATCGACCCTGCGGCTCGCCGTGGTCGGCGCGGCCGCGGCCCTCGGTGTCCTCGCCCACCCGGCCGCCGCGACCGCTGCCGTCGACAATTCCCGGACCCTCCCTCTCGAGGGCGGCCGGGCGATCGAAGTGCAGCAGGCCGACACGTCGATCCAGATGTATCCGCCGCTCGACAGTTCACCGCTCAGCGTCGAGTTCTTCGCCGACGGCGCCACATCCGTCCGGATCACAGGGTATGACGCGGCGCAGGCGCGGGGTACAAAACTGACCGTCGGGTATCAGATCGGTTATCCGGTTGCGCTGCCCGGCGCGGTTGCTCACGTCATCACTCCGGGCCTGGGTATCGGAGGCGGGAACAGCGCCGACCTCGGGGTGGAGCTCATTCCCGACCTCGCGGTGGGGTTCGACCTCGGCACGGGAAACAACTGGAACGCGTCGATCATCCCGGAGCAGGAACTCGAGGTCGAGCTCGAACCCGGCGGGATCACCGAGGTGCCGATCGTCGAAGACCACACATTCGACGGCGATACTGCCACGGTGCGGTTCGCAGGTATTCACGGCTCGGTGTCCGGCGCGCTCGGTCCGGTCACCATCCGTCCGTACGCCAAGGCCGTGACTTCGACCAACGATGTCGTCATCACCTACGGTGCGCCGCACCGGCTCTGACTCTCTCGGCGAGCGGAGAAGGCACAATCGAGGGCGTCGACGAGCTCCACATCGTCTACTCGACCTGAACGAGAGCCTCCTCGGTGAATGGGTCGAACTCGAGCGACACAGGATCGCCGCCGCCCAGTCCCAGGGCGAGAAGCCTATGGACGCGGCCGAGCACGCTGAGACGCTCCGATTGCTAAGGCAGGTAAGCGAACTCGAGAAATGCAACACCTTCTTGGTGGAATTTTCGTCGGGCCGATCTCGAAGTCAAGATCACCGAGGTCCACAAGGAGTCGACAGGGTATTGCTCGATCTCGGCTACGTGTGTGTCGGGGGGAACCGCTGGGAAGCTCGATCGGGATATCCCTGCAGCGTCCCGGCCGTGGATCTGGTTGTGCCGTCTATTCAGCAGGCCCGCCGAGGACCTATGTTCCCTCATTGCGAGGGATCATTACAGGGCATGTGACTCGATCGCATCCACACTATCCGCCGAGTAGCTGGGCGATCATCTGGTGCCCCTCGGCCTCGAAAGCCTCGTCGCCCACTTGAAATGCCCACACGGCGTTCCCGACGGCGGCGCGAATGCGTTGCCGGAACCAGGCATTCGGCTCGCGCGGGTCGGTGCCGTAGCCGCCCAGAAAAGCGTCTTCAGCGCCTGGAATACGGATGAACTCCCGTGCCGCCAATCTGTCGAAGTCTTCGATAGCAGGTCGAAGATCCGTCCGCCCGAAGTCGATCACCCGGACGATCCCGTCGTCGATGATCCAGTTGCGGGTATGCCAATCTCCGTGAGTGGGCACCATCGTGGTGGTGGGAGTAGGCCAGGACCGGATCATCGCCCGCAGGCGCTCAGCGACGTCGGGTTCGATGCGGTGAGGCGCTGCAAGCCAGCGCAACGATTTGTCGTTGGCGCGCCGCTCGTACCCGTCGTCCTCGACGCTCTCCTGTGCGTGAAACGCGGCAAGTAGTTGCCCGGCCTGCGCGTACGTGTCGAGGTTCGACATCGCGGCGTCGCCCTGGACGAGCTGTCCCGGTAGGAATTCGGTCACCACGAGCTTGGCGTTGCGGTCCGAGTGGACCATCCGAGCGGCACGACCTGTCGCGACCCACGGACCCGTCCACGTTTCGTGAGCCCGGATCTCGCGGGCGATGTGATGATCCGCTGCGCCGCCGGCCTTGACGACGAACCGGCCCTCGGGTGTAGCAATCTGCAGAACGGTGGTCTCGACGAGATTCCAGCTCATGTCGGCGACCACGTCGAACCGGGGGAATCGGTGACGCAGTGCTGTTTGTTGCGGCTGGGTCAGGCGGTCGAGTGCGGCGAGCATGAGCATCCACTTTACGGGAACTGGCTGATTGCGGGACTGCAGCGTCGTGCGTGAGCACACGCTCTTTCCTGTGGCCGCCGAATTCAAGGCAACTGTCAAGGGTCAGTGGGTGCCGACACCGGTCGGTTCGTGCGAGGCAGCCGATCCGAAACCAGCGATCAGGCGCTGCACCGACGTGGGAAGTGGCGCGTCGTCGGATATCCATGGCGCCGGAATCGGAGGCTCGGCGACGGTGCGCAGCGGCACCACCCCGGCCCACGGACCCGGCGTGTCCGTCCGGGTGGGCGGCGCATTCCGTGCCTTCACTGTCCATTGCCGGGGCAGGATCGTCAGCGCCAGGGCTGAGGTGGCGGCAAGTTGCTTGCCGGATGGGCCGGGAACCTCGGCGCTGCGATCGGGAATCAATGTGTCGGACAGTCGGTTTAGCGCATCGAGCGCATCCTTCCCGCGGAGTTGTTCGATGGTGCCGCGGACCACTGCCGACCGGTAGTTGGCCGACGAGTGGTACAGATCCTCGGCGACGACGATGCCGTCGAGGAGCATCACGCTCACGGCAACGGGTGCCCCGGCTGCGACGTGCCGCAGCGCGCCGGCTCCGGTGGAGCCGTGCAGCAGAATCCGGTCGCCATCGCGGGCGTAGAACATCGGCACCAACCACGGCTGTCCGTCGAGCACAGTGGCGAATGTGCAGGTCGACGCGGCATCGAGCACGTGATCGAGGTCTTCGCGGTCGGTGCGGGCGCGGTCGGGGTAACGAGTCAGGGTGTCCATGACATCAACTCTGCCGGGAATCTGGACCGGAGAACAGATCCAGATTCCAGCAATAGTGGCAGACCAGTATTGTGGGCAGGCGTGCCACGCGTATCTCCTCCCGTCCACCTGCCGTTGGTCGTGCCCGACGGGAAGGCTCCGCTGCGACACCGCATTGCGGAAGCGATCGTCGAGCAGATAAGGCTCGGTCACCTGCGGATCGGTGACGCCCTCCCGTCATCGAGGGTGCTCGCCGCCGAGCTGGGAGTGGCGCGCGGCGGAGTTGTCGAGGCATACGACGAGCTCGCGGCCTCGGGCTTCGTCGTTGCCGTGGCCGGGTCCGCTACCCGCATCGCCGCAGGGGCCGACACCGCTGCGCGCGCGCACGCGCGACCTCATCCCGTCGCTCCTGCTGCGGCACCAACGCCGCGACCCCACACCAGATATGCCCCGGCAGTCGTCGATCTTCGTCCAGGACTCCCCGACACCGCACTCATCGCCGAAGCTCCATGGCGGCGGGCCTGGCGCCGAGCTGCGAATACAACGCCGACCGCCGGGAGCGTCGACCCACTGGACCACCCCGAGCTTCGGCGTTCTCTCGCCGCCCACTTGCGCAGAAACCGCGGAATCGCGCTGATCCCGGACGATCTCGTGATTCTTCCGGGGGTTGCCGCAGCCACGCGTGTCCTCGCGGTGGCCGCAGAGCTCGACGGACGTGATGTTGCCTTCGAGGATCCCGGATACCATCGCGCGCGCCGCGCGCTGGTCACCGAGGGGGCTCGTATCCGACCGGTTCCCGTCGATGGTGACGGATTGCCTCCACATCTCCTCGCCGACACCGATGCCGCCGTCTATTGCACACCCGCACACCAGTATCCGCTGGGATCGCGTATGCCTGTCGCGCGTCGCGCCGAGCTGGTGGAGCGGGCGAGCGCTGCGGGAATGCTGGTGATCGAGGACGACTACGACGGCGAGTTCCGGTACGACGTGTCGGCGCTCCCGGCTCTGCGCAGCGTCGACGGCGGTCGCGACTGTGTCGCCTACCTCGGAACCGCGTCGAAGATCTTGTCGCCGGCGCTGCGTCTTGCGTGGCTGATCCCGCCGGACCCGTTGCGCGCCAGCATTGCCGAGGCGGTTACTGTGTGCGGCGAGGGCGCGAACGCGGTGTCGGCACTCGCCCTCTCCGCCTTCATCGACGACGGCTCCCTGACCCGGCATCTCGCGCGGACGGCGCGCACCTACCGGGCGCGCCGCGCTGCGTTCGTCGACGCACTACGACGAAAGACCGACGACCTGGACGGGGTGCACGTGGCGGGCATCGATGCAGGACTGCACGTCGTGTTGAGCCTGCCCGATGGCCTCGACGATGCCGCGGTCGCAGCAGCGGCCGAACAACTCGGGGTCCGTACGACCCCGGTGTCGACGCAACTCGCAGGTGATCAAGGGCCACGTGGGCTGGTGTGCGGCTATGCGTGCCTGCCCGAATCCGCAGCGGGGGAGACCGCGACGGTGATCGCGGCGGCGGTGCGGCAGATGGTCGCCGGGTAGATGTGACGGGGCAGTCGGTAACGGTGTGGTCACCGGGCCCGATTTCATCTGCGAGGTCACGCCGACCATGTGCGTGTCGCCGGGTAGTCGGAGGAGCACACTTGAAGCCCTATCTGAGGGTTCTCGCGGGGATGTTCGCGGGCATCACGCTGTGGCTGGCGATCGTGGAACTGATCAACGGCAACGTCGTCCCAGCTCTTGTCCAGTGGATGTTCACGGTCGGTCTCGTCTACCTCGCCATCGGCAAACTGATACGGGAACATCGCGCCAGAGCCAAAGCCGAGCGCGACTCGCTCGCTGCCCGAGCGGAGGCAGGGCACCGCGCGTTCTTGGCGGGACATCCCGCAGCGTTCGCGCCTCCACCTCCACCGCCGCCGCCGTCGAAGGTGCGCCGCGGTGTCGTGATCGCCGCGGTTGTTGCAGCCTTCTTCGTACTCATCGGGATCATCAGTGACATCTCCGACGGGCTCGATGCGCCATCCGAGGACGGTGCGGTCACGACGCCGCAGTCTTCCTCTCGTGCCGCCGCACCAGCGACGTCGGTAGCCCCGATATCAACGGAGGCGGCGACCACGGCGCGCACCGTAGCGCCGACGACCACGGTCGCCGCCGCAGCAGTGACGACGGTCGCTGCATCGACAGCGGTCATGCCCGCCGTGGTGTGCATGGACCTCCAAGCGGCACAGGACACGATTCAAGCTGCCGGCGTGTTCTATTCGCGGAGCATCGATGCCACCGGCGAAGGACGCCCGCAGGTGCGGGACCGCAACTGGATCGTCGTCGACCAGGCGCCGCCGGCCGGTGCACTGTTCGGTGAGGGCGACGCCGTTCTCTCGGTCGTCAAGGAAGGGGAGCCCAATGGTTGCTGACTCGGTGGTTCGATTCGTAACGAGCGTGAGGGCGGCCGATCTCGTTTACCCTGCCGCAACCGCGTCCTTACCGGATAATGCAATTTCGTGAGCGTTGATGTATCTGAAGCAGCCGGAGGACGAAACCCGATCCCCGCGGTGCGCGCGTTGGTCGTGGCGACAATCGTTGCTGCGATCGCGGTGTTGTCGAGTCCAGCGTTGGGCTCTGCGGACACACACGTCCGCTACGTTGCCCTCGGCGACTCACGGGCGGCCGGACCGCATCTCGACGCCGCTGCGTGGCTCGATGGGTGTGCGCGATCGAACCTGGGATACCCGGGTGTGGTGGCGCAGATACTGCACCCGGAATCGTTCACGAACGTTTCGTGCACCGGAGCACGCACCGAGCACATCACCTCTGTTCCGCAACAGACGTCGACAGGGCCGGTGCCGCCTCAGCTCGACGCGCTCGGACCCGGCACCACACTCGTCACAGTCAGCGTCGGTGGCAATGACATCGCCTGGCCCCAATTGATTTCCGCGTGTTACACCGGCGCACCGCTTGTCGATGCGCACTGCCGGAGCGATCCGGCGGTGGCGTCGCGAATGGATACTGCGCTCGGTGCACTCGGTCCGAAAGTGACCGCAACGCTCGGAGTCATCGGCCAGCGGGCACCGAACGCGCGAGTTCTTCTCGTCGGCCACGGCGGCATCTTCGGCACCCGCGGATGCTGGCCCAACATCCCCACCAGCGACGCCGACGCAGCCTTCGTCAACGGGTTCTTCACAAGGATGAATCGTGTACTGGCAGGCTCAGCTGCCAGCGCCGGAGCCCAATTCGTCGACGTCACAGTCGGGGCAGGCGGCCACGACGCATGCGCCTTACCCGGCAACAGTTTCTTCGAGGGGCGGTACCCGCTGTCGCTGGCAAGGCCCTTGCACCCCACCGAGGCCGGGATGCGGCACATGGCCCGGCGTGTGGTGGAGGTGCTGCAGGCCGGCTGACGATCTTCGGAGCACACTACGACGACCCGTACCCGTACGTGTATTTGCCGGTGGACCAGTTCATCGTTGCGTGGTAGGTGTAGCCGCGCATCCGTCCGCCGCCGACATCCTCGTTCGCCACGAAACACTCGAATACGGTGGTGGTTTCACTCAGGTTGTCGGTCGATCCGCCATTGACCGGTGAACACGTCACCGACAGCACCGGGCCGTCGAGCATTCCTTCTGCGACGTGTTCGTTCGCCATCTCCTCGATGCTCGATTCGATGCCCGACACACTGAACTGCCGTGATGCGCGCTCCGTCTCGTCCCGGCTCTCCTGAGCGGCTTTCTCTGCCGCGACACGCTCGGCCTCCTGGTTCGCGGCCTCCTCCGCAGCGGCCACCTGTGCGGCGACCTGAGCGTCGTGGTTGAGCTTCCACGACACGGTGCCGCCCACGATGATGAGGAGGATGATGACCAGCGTGACCAAGATCGGCTTCTTGCGGATCTTCTTCTCGGGAGCGCCACCGGCCTCAGGGTCGGGCAGGTCGAGCCATGCGGCTCCGTCCCAGTAGCGCTGTCCGCCGTCGGGATTCGGGTACCAGCCGGCGGGTGCCGGGGAATTGTCGGGAGACATCGAAAGAGTCCTTCCAGGAAAGGCAGAGGGAGCACCGGTGCGCCCGACCCCTCGTCGAGCGCACCGGCAGGGAGAGGGGGAACTACTGCAGTGAGACGGTGACTCCGCCGGAGAACATGGAGTCGTGCAGTTCGATCGCGGTGGGGACGGCGTCCGCGGGCATGTCGAATACGACGGGCATCGTGACGGTGTTGCCCGGGTTGATCTCATCCCAGATCGGCACGTCCGAATCCAGGTTCAGCGCCGCCGAGGAATCGGGGCCGAAAGTGCGTCCCTGCTCGTCGATCAGCTTCTGGTCGCTGGGGCTCAGTCCCTTCGGCGCGTCGGAGATGTTGCTGACTGTCATCGTGACGATCACGAACTGCCCCTGGGCGTCTTTGGCCAGGAACGGGTTGTCGCCCAGGGTGGTGACTCCGGTCTGGACGCCGGTGACGACGAACTCGAACTTGCCGTCGCGCACGGGCATGTTCATCGATGCGGTCGTTTCTTCGGGTTCGGGGGCTTCCGCTTCAGGTGCCTGTGCGGCGGGGGCGTCGGCCGCAGGTGCCGCGACGCCCGGGTCGGAACCGCCTGCCGGTTCCTCGTCGGTGCCCGACACGGACACGACGACGAACAGCGCGACGACAGCGCCGACGATCCACGGCCACTTCTTGCGCTTCTTCGGTTCCTGCGGCGCGGGCTGCAGGTTCGGTGCGAACCCTCCGGACTGCTGCCACCCTGCCGGCTGCGTCGGATGCTGAGGGTTCGGCTGCTGGATACGCGGATCGGGCTGGTTGGGCATGGTCATGACAGGCCTCGTTTCTCGAGAAGGTTGATGGATCAGTTGCCGAGAGTGAGATGCACACCCGAATCGGCTTCGGTCTCGTTGTAGGAGACGGACCCGCGATGGGAGATCTCCACGTCGTAGGACGCCGCGCCGCGCGGCACCTCGGGGACGGTGAAGAAGAAGGTGCAGAAGTTTCCTTCGCTCACGCTGTGTGTGAGCGAACCCGTCGCGAGCAGGGCTCCGGCGGCGTCGGACACCCGGACCGCGGCGGTAGGAGAGATATCGTCGTAGCCGCGGGCGCCTTCGCACTCGAATCCTGACGTGCTGCTGGAAGCGGCGCCGTCGATGAGGGTGACGGTGCCGCTGATCGCGAACAGCGGGGTTCGATCTGCCACGACGAAGCCCGTAGCGATGAGTGCCCCGACCATCGTTGCGGCACACACGCCCACCGAGAAACCCGGCCAGAAGCGGCTGCCGGCGCCGTCGCCTGCGGTGCGACGGTCATCGGCGTAATAGTCGGGAACGGTGGTCGCAGGAGCGAACTGAATGGTCACGGCGATCTCCTGATCAAGTAATCGGAACACCTGAATCGTGCGTTCCGACAGGAGCCGTGATCCATTCTCGGCCTGATAACCCCCATTATCGGATGCTGCTGTCGCTCCTTCTCGAAGAAGCTTCTAAATTGTGTGCATGGCAGACGTTTTGGACTTCCCCGGGCGCTTCAACGAATCGGTGTGGGAACAGATGGCACTCGAGACATTGGGCGAGCTCGGGTGGCGATACATTCCCGGCGCCGATATCGCTCCAGGCTCGGGCGAGCGCACCTCATGGGACGATCTCCTCGTACCCTCGCGTTTGCGCGCCGCCATCGTCGGACTGAACCCGAACGTGCCCTCCAGCGCCGTCGACGACGCCGTTGCGCTCGTGGCGACGGCCGGCTCGACCGACGCGATCGCGGAGAACCGGACCATCCACGAATATCTCACCGAGGGTCTGCGCAAGATCTCCTACACCGACGACACCGGAGTGGAGGTCACACCGACAATCCGGCTGGTGTCCATCGATCCCGACGACAACGACTGGTTCGTCGCCAGCCAGGTCACCGTGATCCGCAGTGACTACGAGCGCCGCTTCGATCTCGTGCTGTACCTGAACGGTATGCCGATCGCCGTCGTCGAACTGAAGAATGCGGGCAGCGAGTGCGCCAGCCTCCCTGACGCCCACGCTCAGCTGCAGACTTACCTGCGTGAATTCCCGCTTGCCTTCCGCTACGCGGTGATGGCTCTTGTCTCCGATGGGATCACCGCGTCGTACGGCACTCCGTTCACTCCTTTCGAGCACTTCTCCCCGTGGAACGTCGACGACGACGGTGCTCCCGTCGAACCCAGCGGCAATCATCATCCGCTCGACACCGCGCTGTTCGGAATCTTCAATCAGGAACGGTTTCTCCAGCTCCTCCGCAACTACACCGCATTCGACGAAAGCGAGAACGGTCTACTCAAGCGAATTGCCAAGCCGCACCAATATTTCGCCGTAGCCAAGGCTGTAGGTTCCACTGTGGTCGCCGTCGGTTCCGGCGGTAAGGCCGGCGTCGTCTGGCACACCCAGGGCTCCGGAAAGTCCATGGAGATGGAGCTCTACGCCAATCAGGTGATCCGTCATCCGAAGCTCGCCAACCCGACGATCGTGGTGATCACCGATCGCAACGAGCTCGACGGCCAGCTCTACGAAACCTTCGCCCGGTCGCAGCTGCTTCCCGAACAGCCCAAACAGATTCGCCGACGCGAAGAGCTGCGCCAGGAACTCTCCGGCCGCACCACCGGCGGCATCTACTTCACGACCCTGCAGAAGTTCGGGAAGAGCAGGGAGGAACGCGAGGCCGGGCTCAGTCACCCCGAACTGTCCGACCGCCGCAACATCATCGTGGTCGTGGACGAAGCTCACCGCAGTCACTACGACGACCTCGACGGATACGCGCGGCACCTGCGCGATGCACTCCCGAACGCAACCCTCATTGCGTTCACCGGAACGCCGATCTCCTTCGAGGACCGCAATACTCGTGCAGTATTCGGCGACTACATCGACGTCTACGACCTCACCCGCGCGGTCGACGACGGCGCAACCGTCCCAGTGCATTTCGAGAGCCGACTCGTGAAGGTGTCGTTCGCAGGCGAGATCACCGAGGAGCAGATCGACGCGTCGGCCGACGAGCTCACTGCGGGCCTCGACGACACCGAGCGATCACGCATCGAGAAGTCCGTCGCCGTCATCAACGCCGTCTACGGCACGCCGGCTCGACTCCAGATGCTTGCGGAAGACCTCGTCGCGCATTGGGAGCGTCGTCGCTCGCAGATGGCGAAGTTCGTGGGCTCGGAAGAGAATCCGACAGCCCCAGGTAAGGCGATGATCGTCGGTGCGACCCGTGAGATCTGCGCCAACCTCTACAAGGAGATCGTGGGGCTCCGGCCCGACTGGCACTCCGACGAACTCTCCGCCGGTCGCATCAAGGTCGTGTACTCCGGTGACGCGACCGACAAGCCACCCATCAGCGACCACGTGCGTCGCGATTCCGAGAACGCGGCAATCAAGAAGCGTCTCAAAGACATCGACGACGAACTCGAACTCGTCATCGTCAAAGACATGATGCTCACCGGATTCGACGCTCCACCGCTGCACACGCTGTATCTCGACCGGCCGCTCAAGGGCGCGCTGTTGATGCAGACCCTTGCTCGTGTGAATCGCACTTTCCGTGGCAAGCAGGACGGCTTGCTGGTTGCGTACGCACCTGTCGCGGACAACCTGGCGGACGCACTGGCCGAGTACACGGCCTCCGACCGCACGACCAAGCCGCTCGGCCGACCTGTCGAAGAGGCGGTCGACGCAGTGAAGAACTGCATGACGATCCTCGACAACATGTTGCACGGATTCGATTGGCGAGCGCACCGAAACGCCCCCGGACCGCGGGCATGGCTCGACGCGGTTCTCGCGACCGTCAACTTCGTGCGAGACAAGCAGAACCCGCAGAACAAGGTGGCCGAGGGCGAGAAGAGCCTCTCGGCCCGTTTCCGGGAGCACGCGTCGCAGTTGTCGCGGGTGTGGGCGATCTGCAGTACCCACGAGGAGGTGCAGCCACTCGCTCGCGACGCGCGCTTCTTCGAAGAAGTGCGGGTGTACGTGGCGAAATACGATGCTGCCGAGCGGCAGGCGAACGGTGTCGCGGTGCCCGAGGACGTCAAGCGGGCTCTGCGTGCGCTGATGGCTGCATCCGTGGAATCCGGTGAGGTGCTGGACATCTACGACGCAGCCGGGATGCCCAAGCCGTCTCTCGCAGACCTCAACGCGGACTTCCTCGAACGCACTCTGCAGGCGAAGAACCCGGCCCTGGCGATCGAAGCACTGCGCAAGCTGGTGTCGGAGGAATCCCGCAAGGTGTCGCGGCACAACCTGGTGCGGCAGCGAGCGTTTTCGCAGAAGCTGCAGGAACTGATGATCAAGTACACCAACAGCCAACTGACGTCGGCCGAGGTGATCGCGGCACTCGTCGAGGTCGCGAAAGAGGTTCAGGCCGAAGCGCAGCGCGGGCAGCGATTCGACCCACCTCTCGGCGATCACGAGTTGTCGTTCTACGACGCAGTGTCCCAGAACGAGTCGGCGTTGGATGGGATGGGAGAGGACGTTCTCGCGCAGATCGCCCGCGAACTCGTCGGAGTCATGCGGCGCGACATCAAGACGGACTGGAAGGTGCGCGAGGACGTCAAGGCCAAATTGCGGTCGCAGGTGAAGCGCTTGCTGACCCGCTACAAGTACCCGCCGGACCGGCAGACCGGAGCGATCAAACTGGTGCTCGAGCAGATGGAGGCGATCGCACCCACCATGGCGGCGTGAACCGCCACTCGCCGGTCAGGCTTCGGGGATTGCTCTGCCGAAGGTTTCGAGGGTGATCGCCTCGGGTTCGGGGCCGCCGCGCACTCCGGTATCGAGAGCGTCGATCGAGGCCAGTTCGGCGTCGGTGAGCTCGAAATCGGTGACAGCGAAGTTCTCGGCGATGCGGCTCGGGGTGACCGACTTGGGGATCGCGGACCGGCCCTGCTGCAGGTGCCAGCGCAGCATTACCTGGGCGGCGGTCTTGTTGTGTGCGTCGCCGATCGCGCGGATGGTCGGGTCGTCGAGGGTGCTGCTGTTCTTGCCGTCGCGGTAGAAGGTGATGCCACCGATCGGCGACCAGGCCTGAGTGAGGATTCCGTGTGCCCTGTCCGCGGCGAGCACGGTGGGCTGCCGGAAGTACGGGTGTACCTCGATCTGGTTGACTGCCGGTGTCACGGTGGCGGTTTCGAGTAGTTGGTCGAGGTGCTCGGTCATGAAGTTGCTGACGCCGATTGCGCGGACCTTGCCGTCGGCGAGCAACGTCTCGAGGGCTCGGTAGGCCTCGCGTGTCAGGTCGAACCGCCAGGGGAGTGCCTGGTGAAGGATCAGCAGGTCGAGTTGATCGACGCCGAGTTTGCCGGCGGCCTTGTCGAAGGCGTGCAGGGTGGCGTCGTAGCCGTAGTCGCTGATCCAGACTTTGGTTTCGATGAAGATGTCGGTGCGGTCGAGGCCGGATCGGCGGATGGCTTCGCCGACTTCCCGTTCATTGCCGTAGGCGGCCGCAGTGTCGATGTGCCGGTAGCCGGTCCGAAGTGCAGTTTCGACTGCTGCGACGGTCTCGTCCGGCGGTGTCTGGAAGACGCCGAAGCCGAGTGCGGGCATGGTGATGCCGTTGTTGAGCGTGAAGTCAGGAACTGTGTTCGTGGGCATGGTGGCCACGATAGAAGTGTTTCGCGGGGCGGGGGAAGCGTGAGGTTCGCGGAGACGTCAGGAGCCGAGCATGTCCTGAAGATCGTCGAGCACGAGCATCGCGCCGGTCGGGCCGAGGCCGAGGAACCACGTTTCGTCGCTGACGCGTTCCACTCGACCCTCCTGGACAGCCTCGATCTGGTTCCACAGCGGTCCCGAGACGACTGCTGCTTCGCCGGTGTCTTCGGGGCGGCCGTAGCTGGTGTAGAAGATCTGGTCTCCCGCTGCTTCCGTGATCGTTTCGGGGCTGACCTCGACGGCCAGCTCGTCGATGTCCTGGATCTCGGGGCGGGGGAGTCCGACATCCTGCAGGATCACGCCGATGAACGACAGATTGCCGTACAGGCGGAGCTTGCCCGACATGAACCGGACGAGCGAGATCGTGGGATCTCCGTCGATCGACTCGCGTACCTCGTCGGCGCGCGTCTGGTAGTTGTTGAGGACCTCCACCGCCTTGTTCTCGTCACCCAGTGCGTCCGCAACGAGGAGGAAGTTCTCCTTCCAGGGGAAACCGGGGCGGATGCTGAACACCGTCGGCGCGATCTCCGAGAGCTGTGGGTACAGCATGTCGGCACGGAGTTTGCTGCCGATGATCAGGTCGGGCTGGAGCGCACTGATCGCTTCGAGATTGAGGTTGTTGATCGTTCCGACGGTGGTCACGCCGTCGAGGTCGTCGGCGAGATAGGACGGCTGCCCTGAAGCACTTTCCGGGTTGGCCAGTCCGACGGGGGTGATACCGAGCGACAGCACGTCGTCGAGTTCGCCGCTGTCGAGCACGACCACGCGCTCGGGCTTGCTTTCGATGACCGTGTCGCCGAGGGCGTGGGTGACGGTGCGGGGGAACACGCCGGGTTCGGCGTCGCTGCCGAGCTTGGCAGTTTCGCTGTCGGCGGTGCTGAACTGCGCCCCACCTGTCGCGACATCGGCGTTGCCTGCCCCTGGGCTCGGCGTGTTCGACGTGCCGCAGGCGGCAAGGAATACGGTCGCGAGAGCCGCGACGCCGATGCGTGACAAAATTTTCGACATGTAGGTGAGCCTAAGTTATCGGGATCGTGCGGTGGTGCGCGCACCCGAGCGCAAGCAGAGAACCGCTCGACGACGGTGTTCGGCGTGAATTGTGACTCACCGCCCCTCGAGGATTCGGGGATCGATCCGATCCTTTCCTAGGCTGGACGGTTGTGTCGAAGACAACGGAAGAGCAGCAGATGACGGGCACCGACCTGCCCCTTCCCACTCCTGCCTCGCCGTTGTCGGCCATGCTGGCCGTGCCTCCCCGCGGACGCCGATGGCCGGGTGCTGCACGCGCCGCGCTGGCGGTCGCGTTGCCCGGGCTCGTCGGTATGGCGGCGGGGTTCGGTTCGGTCGCCGCGGTCGCGACCCTCGGAGCGTTCGCCGTCGTCTACGGCGAAGGCAGACCGTACCGGGTGCGTTGGCGGATCGTCGCGATCATCGGAGCAGTGATCGTTGCTTTGGTGGGTATCGGCGCAGCCGTCGGCTCGGAGGTCCACCACGTCGTGATCGCGGGTGGTTCCGCGTGGTGGTCGATGGCGGTGGTGCTGGCCATGACACTTGTCGTGGCGGCGTGCGCGTTCGTCGTCGATGCGTTGCGGCTCGGCGCACCCGGAGCGTTCCTGCTCTTGTTCGCCTTGGAGATCGCGTCTGCTCTGCCCTCGGCAGGAGTCTCTGTTGCGTCGATCGTGGGGTGGACGGCGGTCGGTGCGGGCACGGCGCTCGTGATCGCGATGTCCGGTGTGGTGGTCCGGCCTCGCACTCCGGAGCACATGATGGTCGGTGCCGCGGTCGCCGCCGTCGACGCGGTGCTCGCGGAGAATTCGCCGACGTGTCGCCGCGCCGCGGTCCACGAGCTGCATGCTGCGTGGCAATGCCTGCACGATGCGGGTCTCGCAGGCTCGGGTCATGTGCTGGCGCAGACGCTGTATGACGCTCACCTGCGCTGCGCCGCGCTTCTGCACAGTGACCGTGAGGTCGAAGCCAACCCGGCAGACGACCTCGGACCGCAGATCCCGTTGCGCCGGCCGTCGATCCGTTATCGACTCGCTCGCGCGGCACATCTGCGAGCCCGTTCGACGACCATCGTGGTGTGGTTGCTCGTCGCCTGCCCGACGGCCGGGGTGATCGCGGTTGCGCTGGGAGTCGGTCGGCCGGACTGGGCGGTGATCACGGCCGCGATGATCCTGCACCAGGGGCCGGACCGCATCCTCGGCATGTACCGGGCTGCCCACAGGTTCGCCGGCACCGTGCTCGGCCTCGTACTGCTGACGGGTCTGGCGTTCTTCGATCTGAACGGTGCTGCGCTCGTCGTGGTGCTGATGTTGGCGATGGCCGGGACCGAGAACTTCCTGGTGCGGAACTACGGACTCGCGATGGTGTTCATCACGCCACTTGCGGTGATCCTCGGGTCGCTCGGAACCCCGGTAGACCTGGTGACCGCTGCTCGGGACCGCTTCTTCGAAACGGTCGTCGGTGTGGCTGTCGCATTGGTCGTCATGTGGTGTGTGCTGCCGCGCGCACATCGCCGGACCTTGACGTTCGCGGACGGCCGGATCCGCGACACCCTCTCGCGGATCGCCTTCGAGACAGATGGCGCAGAGCTGTCCGAGTTGCGTCGCGACCTCGAGTTCGACCTGCACGCTTCCACCGCCGCAGCCATCACGGCCGCGCACAGCGACCCGGCATGGGCCCGCGAACACTGGCCGGAGCACCGCCGCCTGCACGAACTCGGCTACCGGATCCTGACGGCGTCCGACCCCAAGCAATTTTCCGGTCGAGGGAACCAAACAGGTCTCCGGCGCATCTAAGCATGTGACGGGGGATCACGACCTTGCCTCCGCAGACACGCATACGGAGGAAGAATGACCCAGCAGTTCCAGCAGCACGGTTTCCAGCCCGGTGCGGCGCCCGAGTACTCACGGCCGCCGTTGCCCGCACAGAACACGGGCTGGGCTGTCGCGGCACTCATCTTCTTCTGGCCGCTCGCATTCTCGGCGTTCCACAATTCGTCCAAGGTGTTCCCGCTGTGGATGATGGGTGACTACGAAGGCTCCCACCGTGCCTCGGCCCAGGCGAAGAAGCTGGGGAAGATCTCGCTGATCATCTGCGCGGTTTTCACGGTGCTGCTAGTCATCCTGTACGTCGTCATTTTTGCTGTGGCGATGGCGAGTGTCGAGGCGGTGACGGATTACCCGTCGTATCGCTGAGCCGTTCGGTCCGGACCGAGATGTGATGTGACAGCACAGCCATGGTGAACAGGCCGATGGCGAGAGTGGGGAGGGCGATCCGAGCGAATGTATCCCTCGCTACGTTGAAGGAGACGGGTGTACCGTTCGCTCAGGCTTGCGGACGCGCCGATAACAGATTTTGTTATCATGACGTTCGTGACTGGTGCATTTGGTGACTTCGTGCGTGCCCGCAGGGGCATTCTCGGTCTCTCTCAACGCGATCTCGCGGCTCGTTCCGGACTGAAGCAGCCATTGATTGCAGCGATCGAAAGCGGACGACGCGAGCCGTCCGAATCGGCGCGGACCGCGTTGACCGAAGCGCTTGCCGTGCGACCGTCAGTAGCGTTGGCGATGCGGCGTGACGAGGTGATCGCGGTCTTCGCGCGGGCGAATCTACCCCAGCCGCAGGTGTTCGGATCGGTGGCGCGCGGCGAAGACGAACCGACGTCCGATCTGGACCTGATCGTGAACTTCACTGATGGACACGACATCATCGACCTGCTGGCGCTTCAGGATGCCCTCGAAGATCTGCTGACGGTGCGCGTGGAGATCGTCGATGGCAGGGACACAGGAAAGGTCCTGGAGAACGCGCGAACAGAATCGGTTGCGCTGTGAATGAACCCGTATCCGGGCGAGGCTCACGAGTACGTCGACGGCTGGAAGACCTCTCGGATTTCGCCGCCGATGCCGCCTATACCGTCGGCCTCGGCGTGGATGCGTACCTCGAGGACAGTGCGCCCGGGAGAGTCCTCCGAAACAATGGTCGGCATATTCTCATCCAGGTGGCTACCGTCGTCGAGAAGCTACCGGACGCGTACAAGGCGGCACATCCCGATGTCGAATGGTCGGCGATCGGCCGGATGCGGAATCTGATCGCCCACCACTACGACAAAGTCAACGATCGTCTCGTCTACACCACCTTGGCGACGCGGATACCTGATCTCGGCGACAAGCTCGGTCTGGTCGAGTGATCGATCGGACGTTCCGGTGAGCGTGCGCGACGCGACGTATTCGGGGAGCGTGTCGAGTGCGCGCGCGACCGGGTCGTCGGGATCGGTGGAGTTGGGCCACGACGCGGCGAAGATGTTGTAGGTCTACCTCCCGAGTGTCTCGAGAGGTAGACCCGGCGGCTATCGGAGACTCATCGCTTCGGTCTTCCGACGGTGAAGGACCGTGCACGTCCCGGCGATCGCAGCGGTGAGTGCACCGGTCGCGAGCAGCTGAGTGCGAGCGGCACTGTCGAACAATGCGAGTATCACGATTCCGGCGAGCAGACCGAGCGTCGCATACGACAGGTACGGGAAGCCCCACATCTTCAGTGGCAGAGTATCTTCGGTGCCGTCGCGCCGAGCTCGACGACGCAACACCATGTGCGACACGGCGACGAACGTCCACAGCACCAGAATGGTGGAGCCGACGGCATTGAGCAGTAGCGGCAGCACCTTGTCGGGGTAGGCGTAGTTCAGGCCGACGGCGATGAATCCGAACGCCACCGAGGCGAGGACCGCATTGCGCGGGACCCCGTTCTTGGAGGTGCGTCCGAACGCTGGATGCGCCGAACCCCGTTGCGAGAGTGAGAAGATCATCCGTGATGCACTGAACAGCATCGCGTTGAGCGACGACAGCAGGGCCACTACCACGATCACGGTCATCACCGCAGCGGCTCCCGGCACAGCACCGGCCTGCAGCACCGCAACAAACGGTCCGGTCGCGAGATCGTCCGACGTCCACGGCAGGATCGTCACCATCACCAGCACGGAACCGATGTAGAACACGAGGATTCGCCACACCAGGGTGCGCACAGCGCGGCCGACGTTGCGTCGCGGATCAGAGGTTTCGGCGGCGGCGATCGCGATGATCTCTGTGCCACCGAATGCGAAGACGACGATCAGCAGACCGGCGGCGATCCCCGCGATGCCGGTCGGCGCGAAACCGCCGTGGGCTGTGAGGTTGGCGAAACCGGTGGTGTCGAAGGTGGGCATCCACCCTGCGATCATGGCGATACCGACCGCGAGGAACGCGACGATTGCGGTGATCTTGATTGCCGCGAACCAGAATTCGACTTCGCCGAAGCGTTTGACGCCGACGAGATTCACGCCGGTGAGCACGACCATGTAGAACAGCGCCGACGCCCACTGCGGGACCCCCGGCAGTGCTACCGCGGTGATCGCCGCGGCCCCGGTCGCTTCGGCGGCAATCACGATGATCACCTGAATCCAATAGAGCCAGCCGATGGTGCGTCCGGCGACCGGGCCCAGCGCCGCTTCGGTGTGGGTGGAGAACGCACCGCTGGCCGGGTTCGCCGCCGCCATTTCGCCCATCATCCGCATGATGAACACGACGAGCACCGCCGCGACCAGGAACGAGATCAGGATGGCGGGGCCCGCGACCGCGATTCCCGCGCCCGACCCGACGAACAGGCCTGCGCCGATCGCACCGCCGAGACTCATCATGACGAGCTGGCGCGGTTTCATCGCGCGATGCAGACCCGCCGGTTCGGCCGTGGTGGCAGGCGCGGCGACGAGGGTGTCAGTCATCGATGCGCTCCCCTGCGGGTACGAGTTGGTCGAGGGCGATTTCGAAGGCCGTCGCGGCGAGTCCGGTGAGCTCGGGAGAGCGGTCGTGGCAGCGCCGCAGCGCGGTCGCGATGGTGTTGGAGACATCACCGAAGATCGCCGCGTCGGACACCTCCACCTCGCCTTCCATGAGTTGGGCGAACGCGCGGGCCATACCGCAGTTGGCGATGAAATCGGGGATGACGGCGACGGACTTGTCGGCGTGCTCGTAGGTGGGGCCGTAGAAGATCTCGTCGTCGGCGAACGGAACGTTGGCACCGCTCGCGATCACCTCGAGTCCGGCGCTCACCATCCGGTCGACCTGCTCGCGGGTGACGAGACGGCTTGCAGCGCAAGGGAGGAAGATCTCGGCGCCGAGGTCCCAGATATTCTCGTTCACCTCGGCGAAGGGAAGCATGCGGTCGCTGCGCAGGGCGTTGCCGTTGCGGGTGAGCAGCAGTGTGCGGATCTCGTCGAACGACAGGCCGCCGGGCTCGATGATCCCGCCGTCACGGTCGATGATGCCGACGATTCGAGCGCCGGCCTGCGCGAGGTAGTAGGCGGCCGCGGCGCCGACGTTGCCCCAACCCTGCACGATGACGCGCTTTCCCTCGAGATCATTGCCGGGATGGAGGCTTTGGTGGTGGCGCATCGATTCGGCGACACCCCACCCGGTGACCAAGTCGGCGACAGTGTATTTCGCATCGAGGGCAGGAGTGAACCGCAAATCCTCGACGACCTTCGCGACACCGAGTCGCAGTTGGCCGACGCGCTGGATGCGCTCGCGCTCGTCGTTGCCGAAATGTCCTGTGACAACGCCTTCTTGGGGATGCCACAGGCCGTTCGCTTCCGTGATCGGAACGACCTCGGCCATTTCGTCGACATTGAGGTCGCCGCCGGTGCCGTAGTAGGCGCGCAGCAGAGGTGTGACGGCGGCGAACCAACGTCGGAGGACGCCGTCCTTGCGTGGATCGGAGGGGTCGAAGTCGATGCCGGACTTCGCGCCACCGATAGCAGGCCCGGACACGGTGAACTTGATTTCCATGGTCTTCGCGAGGGATTCGACCTCGCGGCGGTCGAGTCCGCGTCGCATACGGGTACCGCCGCCGGCCGCTCCGCCGCGCAACGAATTGATGACGACCCAGCCGCGGGCGGTGGTGTCGGTGTCGTGCCACTCGAAGACGATCTCGGGAGCTTTGTCTTCGAACTTCGTCAGTAGGTTCTTCATGGGGAAGAACTGTGACGGCAGTAACAATCCGCACGCAACTGCGGTTCAGGCAACTGCGCAGCGTGCGGAGGTTCGGTTGAGTGATAGGGCGATTTTCTGTGCAATTCGTCCAGTTATGCGGGTACGGCCCGGGTGATCGGGTCAGCGGCGATACGCGGGTGCCTTCGCCGATCGTTCGGGCTCGAGGGTTCGTAGCAGCGGCATTGCGCGGTAATGCACCACCTCCGATAGCACCATCACGCTCGTCGACCGGGCAACGATCGACGAGCGGTTCAATTCGATGAGTGTCTGCTGCAGTCCGATATGTGAGTCGGCGCCGATCCGGCACAGGATGTCGCCGGCGCCGGTCGTGGCGAATGCTTCGAGCACTCCAGGGATCGCTTCGAGCACCTCGGTCACTGCTTCGAGTGCGCCTTGGACGATCTCCATCGTCACGAATGCCTGGACCTCGAATCCTGCTGCAGCCAGGTTGATCCGGGGTTCGTATCCTGCGATGACACCGGTGTCCTCGAGGCGTTTGAGCCGAGCCGAGACCGTGGCGCGCGCGACGGTCAGCCGGCGGGACAATTCGAGCGCACCGACCTTCGGATCGGTGTGCAGCGCCTCCAGGAGGGCGAAATCCAACTCGTCCAGTTGCACGGGCTCACGCATGGCCGGTCCTTCCCATTGAGCCGCAAATTCTAGACCGATTGTATAGCTGAATGCGGGTTGTTCGGTGGATTCGAGCCATCGCGACCAGTTGTACGAGGCGACGTTGCGCGACCCCGTTGGGTGGGTTTCTCCTGGTGATACACGACACACGGAACGGTGCCGCGGACGGCGGCAGGAGGTTCAGGACATGACTCTCGAATACACCCTCACCGACAGTGAGAAACTCGCCCACCTCGACGCCGACGAACTCCATCGGCTCGTCGGGCTCGTCGAATACGACAGTGACAGCGACCCGTTCCCGGTGAGCGGCTGGGATGCGGTGGTGTGGGTGGTCGGCAACGCGACGCAGACCGCGCACTACTTCCAATCCGTCTACGGAATGGAACTCATCGCCTATTCCGGACCGAACACCGGTAATCGCGACCATCATGCATTCGTATTGCGCAGTGGTGCTGTACGTTTCGTGATCAAGGGTGCGGTCGACCCGAACAGTCGGCTGATCGAACACCATCGACTCCACGGTGACGGTGTTGTCGACATCGCGCTGGAGGTGCCCGACGTCGACAAGTGCATCGAGCACGCTCGTCTGCAGGGCGCAACGATCCTCGAAGAGCCTCGCGACGTCGCCGACGAAAACGGCACCGTACGCACCGCAGCGATCGCGACGTACGGCGATACTCGCCACACGCTCGTCGACCGGTCACGTTACAACGGGCCGTACCTGCCCGGCTACGTCGAGCGCACCTCCACGTTCCGTAAGCGTGATGGCGCTCCGAAGCGGCTCTTCCAGGCGCTCGATCACGTGGTCGGCAATGTCGAGCTCGGCCGGATGGACGAGTGGGTCGGCTTCTACAACAAGGTCATGGGATTCACGAACATGGCCGAGTTCGTCGGCGACGATATCGCCACCGACTATTCGGCCCTCATGAGCAAGGTGGTGTGCAACGGCAACCACCGCGTGAAGTTCCCGCTCAACGAGCCGGCGATCGCGAAGAAGCGGTCGCAGATCGACGAGTACCTCGATTTCTATCGAGGGCCGGGGGCGCAGCATCTTGCGTTGGCCACCAACGACATTCTCACCACGGTGGATTGGTTGCGCCGCGAGGGCGTCGAATTCCTTGCCACTCCCGACGCGTACTACGAGGACCCGGAACTGCGGGCTCGTATCGGTGAGGTGCGAGTGCCGATCGAGGAGCTCAGGAAGCGTGGGATCCTCGTCGATCGCGACGAGGACGGCTATCTGCTGCAGATCTTCACCAAGCCGATCGGTGATCGTCCGACGGTGTTCTTCGAACTGATCGAGCGGCACGGGTCTCTGGGCTTCGGCAAGGGCAACTTCAAGGCGTTGTTCGAGGCCATCGAGCGGGAGCAGGCTGCGCGAGGAAATTTTTGAGGACACCTGCGCCCGCGACGACGTAGTCGGGGCGTGTCAGTGATGATCGCGTTCGGCGGCGTCGGATGTACCTGTTGAGCGCCCCGAGCGCTGGCGCTGAGCGGAGCTCTGTCGCCGGCGGGACCTCGCCGAGTTTGCCGCGGTCCGGGGGAGTGTGTGCTTCCCCCCGGGGGATATTGCGGTGTCTCCGTCTTCGAGCAGGCCCTGCGTTCCACTATGTTCCGGGGCGGTCGGGGGCGAGTACTCGGCGCGTAGCTGCGCGTTGTCTGCTTTCAAGCGGCGGTTGTCGCGTTCGAGTTCGTCGGTGCGGAGCTCGAGCTCGAGGACTCGGCCGATGCCGACGAGGTTGACTCCGGCATCGATGAGCTCGGCGATGCGCTGGAGCCGGGCGAGGTCGTCGTCGCTGTAGCGGCGGGTGCCGCCCACGGTACGGCCGGGGGTTATCAACCCGTAGTCCTCGTACAATCGCAGCGCCGCGGCCCCGAATCCGGAGAGCTCAGCGGCTACCGAGATACCGTATACACCACGAGCAGAAGATGATTCGGTGTGGTACCGATCGGATCGGTCTGACATTTTCTGCTCCAATCGGGAATTTTCTGCTGAACCCACTTGTCATGATATATGCAAGATGCTATAACGAATCTACAGCATCTGCTGTAGTTTACCTGGTGGAATGAACAGCGTTTCAGGAGGTGGACGCGATGTTGATGCGTACCGATCCGTTCCGAGAACTCGACCGACTGACACAGCAGATCCTCGGAACCACAGCCCGTCCGGCCGTCATGCCGATGGATGCCTGGCGTGAGGACGACCGGTTCGTAGTGGAGTTCGATCTGCCCGGCGTCGATCCCGACTCGCTGGATCTGGACGTCGAGAAGAACACCTTGACGGTCCACGCCGAACGGCCGGTGCTCGACGAAAGCCGGGAAATGGTCGCGGCCGAGCGTCCGCGCGGCGTGTTCAGTCGTCAGTTGTTTCTCGGTGAGAACCTTGATGCCGACAAGATCGAAGCGAGTTACGAGGCCGGCGTCCTACGCTTGATGATTCCGGTTGCTGAAAGGGCCAAGCCTCGCAAGATCGCCATCACCAACGGACATTCCGAGAGAAAGGCAGTCACCGCCTGACGGATGTGGAGGGGAAACGTCCGCTGGGGCGCGGCAGCGAGGCGTGTGGGATGACGAGCGAGCGGCGTGATGATGCGATGTGGAAGGAGGTGAACGACGATGACATCGGCAACCATGGAGATCGAGGCGGACATCGACGTAATGGCGGAGATCCGTGCGCGTGAAGTGATCCGTCCGTGGCACGAATTGGATTATGCAGCGTACGTGACTGATTCGGACCGCATTCTCGCCGACGCGCTCACACCGCATGCTGCGGCAATGCTCATGCGGTTGGCCGCGGCGCAGCCCGACGCGCCGCGCCTGCACTGCCCTGCTTCGGTGAGCTGGTCGGTGTCTTCTTGCCCGGTTCCCGAGCGGCAAGCGACGCAACGCTCACCTCCGAGATCCGAATGAACCGATGACGCACACCGCCCGGCACCGCCGACTATTCGATGTGTACGTTACGGCGTCAACCATATCCGTCGCCTCGTCGACCGGCTGACGGATCTCTGGGGCGCAGGGCCACCGAAGGTGGAAGTCACTTGTCGGCCGTGCAGGGCGGCCAGTGCTTTGCGATGAGTCGACACTGGGCCGTGCTGCAGGCCCGAGCTCGGCTCGGGCGCACATGATGATCGGGGATGGTTACGTCAGGTTCTCGAGCTGGGAACGCAAGGCCTGCTCGGTCTGCCGTACGGCCGTGCCCACAATGGGCTCGATGAGTTTACCGAGGGCGCGGCCGGCCAGGCCTCCGGGAAGTTCATAGCCGAAGACGACGTCGAGCCGGGTCTGCTCGTTACCGAGTTCGGTGAATCGCCACGAGGATAACGTGCGGAACCCCGAGATCGACGACAACACGATTGCCTTGCTGCGGTCCCATTCGACGATCTCGACGCGGGAATCGAGATTCTTCGGGCCGACCCGCATGGTGGCATCGAACCTCGCCCCGAGGCCGTGGGTCCGGTCGCCGACCGGCTCGAATCGGGCGACACCGAACATCCAGTCGGGGACGGTGCGGTGGTCGTCGATGTAGCCGAAGGCGACGTCGACGGGGACTGTCGCGACGGCGCTGTGGCGGACCTCGATCATGGTGGACGGATTCCCTTCGAAGCGTGTTCCTGTTACCGAGAGTAGCTATTACTTTTAGGCGCGGGAAGGGATGTGTCCGAAATTCTCCCCGAAACGTCCGGAAACCTGTTTCACTCACCGGTGGATCACATGGTTCCCCATGACGCAGGAGGCTTCGGTGAAGGTAAAAGCAGCAGTCATCAAGGGCGTAAACCAGCCGTGGGAGATCGAGGAGATCGATCTCGGTGACCCGGTGGCGGGTGAGGTGCAGGTCAAACTCGCGGCGTCCGGACTGTGCCACTCCGACGAGCATCTGCGGACCGGGGCTTCACCGCTGCCGTCGTTCCCCGCGCTCGGCGGTCACGAGGGCGCGGGGGTGGTCACCAAGGTCGGGCCGGGCGTGACCAGCGTGGAGGAGGGCGACCACGTCGTTCTCGCGTTCATCCCGGCATGCGGACGGTGTCGCTCGTGCGCGAAGGGGCTGCAGAACATCTGCGACGAAGGTGCAGGCCTCCTCACCGGAAAGGCGATCTCCGACAAGACCAATCGGGTGACGCTGGGCGGTGAGCCTGTCATTCAGATGTGTCTGCTGGGAACCTTCGCCCCGTATGTCACTGTCAACGAGGCCTCGGTCATCAAGATCGAGAAGGATATTCCGCTCGACAAGGCGGCGCTCCTCGGGTGCGGCGTCGCGACCGGGTGGGGATCGGCGACGGCCATCGGCGGCACCAAGGTCGGTGACGCGGTGGTGGTCATCGGTGTCGGTGGCGTCGGTATCAATTCTGTGCAGGGCGCCGCGCACGCGGGTGCGCGCTTCGTGATTGCGATCGACCCTGTCGAATTCAAACGGCAGAAAGCGAAGGAGTTCGGCGCGACGCACGTTTTCGCATCGCTCGAGGAAGCCACTCCTGTGATCGGTGAGATCACCTGGGGTGCCATGGCCGACGTCACGATCATCACCGTCGGTGAAATCCACGGCGACATGATTGCACCGGCTCTCGCGGTGACCGCGAAGGGCGGTCAGGTGGTGGTCGTCGGCATGGGTGATGCGAGGGATATCGACGTCAAGATGAGTCTGTTCGAGCTCACCTTGCTCCAGAAGCGGGTGCAGGGCGCGATCTTCGGCGGGGTGGGGCCGCGTTCGCAGATCCCCAAGCTGCTCGAGCTGTACCGCAACAACCAGCTCGACCTCGACGGTCTCGTCACCAAGACGTACAAGCTCGAAGAGATCAACGAGGGCTACGCCGACATGCTCGCAGGCAAGAACCTGCGCGGTGTCATCGTCTACGGCGACGACGACTACTGAGGCTGCGAAACCGGCCGTCCTTTACCGTGATGTCCATGGACACGCGTGAGGATCAGGTCTCCGGCGACGCCGGGTCGTGGCGACACTACGGCCCGGTGTCATTGCCGAAACCCCTGGCTGCGGCGCTCGACGCGTTCGCCGAGCGTGGTTACGACGGCACGTCGATCCGGGAGGTCGCTGCGCGCGCGGGACTCTCCGTGCCCGGTCTTTATCACCATTACCCGTCGAAGCAGGCGCTCCTGGTGTCGCTGACGACGGCGGTCATGAACGACCTGCTGGACCGCAGTCGACGGGCTCTCGCCGAAGCAGGCCCGAGCCCGTCCGAGCGGTTCGACGCGGTGGTGGAGTCGCTGCTGCGCTTCCACATGTTCCGCCGCGACCAAGCCTTCGTTGCGTCCACGGAGATGCGCAGCATGGAGCCGGAGAGCCGCGAGGCATACGTCGCGCTGCGTGACGAACAGCAGCGCATGATCGACGAGATCATCGAGGCAGGTGTCGAGTCGGGCGAGTTCACCACGCCGTTTCCCAAGGATGCGGGACGTGCGGTGGCCACGATGTGCATCGGGGTGGCCGATTGGTATCGCCCGAACGGCTCGCTCACGCCCGATGAACTCGTCGAGCGGAACCTCGCTATCGCACGCAGTGCGGTGGGAGCGCGCTGACTCCTCTTGACCGCACGGGCGGGGTGTGTCACGGTATCCATAACCGAGCGATCGTTCGGTCGGTGTGGAGAGGAAGTGATCATGGCAGTCGATCTGTCGTATTCGGATCAGGTAACCGGCCTGGTCGCGAAGACCGAAGCATTCATCCGCGACCACGTGTTGCCCATCGAAGACGCCAACGGTGGTGACATCACAGCGGCCGGAGGCGATGCCATCCGCATCGAACTGCAGAAGGCCGCCAAGGACGCCGGGGTCTTCGCGCCCCACGCTCCCATCGAGTACGGCGGACACGGCCTCGATATGTCCAACCGCGCGCCCGTATTCGAAGCCGCCGGTTACTCGCTCTTCGGCCCCACCGCGCTGAATATCGCCGCACCCGACGAAGGCAACGTGCACATGCTCGCGCACATCGCGAGCAACGAGCAGAAACAGCAGTTTCTCGCCCCACTCGCGGCAGGCGACATGCGTTCCGCATTCGCGATGACCGAACCCGCACCCGGCGCAGGCGCCGACCCCAACGCGCTCAACACACTTGCCGAGAAGGCGCCGGGCGGTTGGAAGATCAACGGTCGCAAGCACTTCATCACCGGCGCCGACGGTGCCGGCTTCTTCATCATCATGGCTCGCACCTCCGGCGAACCCGGCCGGCGCGGCGGAGCCACCATGTTCCTCGCACCCGCGGATACCCCGGGTCTGACGGTCGGCCGGCACATCGGCACTCTCGACAGGTCGATGCTCGGCGGACACTGCGTGGTCGACTTCGAAGACCTTTTCGTCCCCGACTCCGCGGTGCTCGGTGAAGTCGACCAAGGCTTCGCATACGCGCAGGTCCGTCTGGGCCCCGCCCGCATGACCCACGTGATGCGCTGGCTCGGTGCCGCACGTCGCGGCCACGACGTCGCCGTCGACTACGTCTCCGAGCGCGAGGGCTTCGGATCGAAACTCGGCGACCTCGGCATGATCCAGAAGATGGTCGCCGACAACGAAATCGATATCGCCGCTACCCGCGCTCTACTCACACAGGCGTGCTGGGAGCTCGACCAGGGCTCGCACGCCGCCAACGCCACGTCCATCGCAAAGACGTTCGCCGCCGAGGCGATCTTCCGGATCGTCGACCGATCGGTGCAGATGTGCGGCGGCCTCGGTGTGTCCGAAGACCTTCCGCTCGCACGCCTCTCGCGTGAGGTGCGTCCGTTCCGCGTGTACGACGGACCGTCCGAGGTGCACCGCTGGGCCATCGCCAAGCGCACCGTCGGTGCTGCTCGTAAGGCTGCTGCAGCGAAGGCGGCCCGGTCGTGACCGTAGTCGAGCACGAGGGCCTGGATCTTCCTGCTCTCCAGCGTTTCCTGTCGGAATCCGGAGTCGGTGTCGACGGTGAGCTCCGCGCGGAACTCATCTCCGGCGGCAAATCGAACCTCACCTACGGAATCTTCGACGACACGTCGAAATGGGTTCTCCGCCGCCCCCCCACCGCGGGACTGACACCCTCCGCACACGACGTGGCGCGCGAATTCCGCATCACCTCGGCGCTGCAGGACAGCGGAGTCCCGGTCGCGGGTACGGTCGCGCTGTGCGAGGACGACGCAGTGATGGGCGCACCCTTCACTGTCGTCGAGCACATCGACGGCCGCGTCATCCGCAGCAAGGACGACCTCGACACCCTGACCGACGACGAGATCACCCGCTGCACCGATGAACTCGTCCGCATCATCGCCGCGCTGCACAACGTCGACTTCGCCGCGGTCGGCCTGGGCGAACTCGGTCGCCCCGATGGATACGTCACACGGCAGGTGAAGTTGTGGGCGAGCCAGTGGGGCCGGGTCAAGACCCGTGAACTTCCGGATCTCGAACGACTGCATGCGACGCTCGCCGATTCGATTCCCGAATCGCCTGCGCCGTCGATCGTGCACGGCGACTACCGCATCGACAACACCATCCTGGACAAGAACGACGCGAGCAAAGTTGCCGCAGTGGTCGATTGGGAACTGTCCACGCTCGGCGATCCTCTCACCGACCTTGCACTGATGTGCGTGTATCGCCATCCCGCACTCGACGATGTGCTCGGCTTCCCGGCTGCGTGGACGAGTTCCCGCTTGCCTGCCAACGACGATCTGGTCCAGCGATACGCGGTGGCGTCGGGTCGCGACATCGCACACTGGGACTTCTACATGGGTCTCGCGTACTTCAAACTCGCCGTGATCGCCGAGGGTATCAACCACCGGTGGCGCGTCGGCGCGACCATCGGTGACGGTTTCGACAAAGCAGGAGAAGCGGTTCCGGCACTCGTCGCAGCCGGCCTCGATGCAGTGAAGGGAGCGGCCTCGTGACCTCGAGTGCACTGGTGACCGGAGCGTCGCGCGGCATCGGTTTCGGTGTCGCGCTGAGGCTCGCCGAGCAGGGCTACGCCCTGACGATCTCGGCGCGCGGCGAGGAGCGGCTCGAGAAGGCCGCCACACAACTGCGTGAGGCGGGTGCCTCGGAGGTACGCGCAATCGCTGCGGATCTCGCCGACCCCGAAGCAGCCGCACAGGTCGTGGCGGCGCACGAAGAATCGTTCGGCGCGATGCGTGCGCTTATCCTCAACGCCGGCGTCGGCACCGCGGGTGCGATCGCCGACTTCCCGGCACGCCGCTTCGACAAGACGCTCGCGGTGAACCTTGCTGCACCGTTCGCGCTGCTCCAGTCGTCGCTACCGTTGCTGCGGGCGGCCGCGGCAGCCGACCCGGGCCGCGGCGCGAAGGTGGTGGCGTTGTCGTCCATCACCGGCGTGTACGCCGAGGCCGGGCTCGCGGCATACGGGGCGACGAAGGCCGCGCTGATCTCCCTGGTCGAGACCCTCAATCTCGAGGAATCCGGCAACGGGGTCTCCGCGTCGGCGATCGCGCCCGCCTACGTCGACACCGACATGTCCGGCTGGATCAAAGAGAAGATCCCCGCCGAGACGATGCTCGAGGTGAACGACGTCGTCGAATTGGTCGATGCGCTGCTCAAGTTGTCGTCGCGGGCGGTGCTGCCGAGGTTGGTGCTCAGCCGCGCGGGAGCGAGCTTGTACGAGGCCTGACGCCCCGCGGTTATGAGGGTCAGGCGTCCTGCACCTTGTCCTCGCCGCGGCGGAACAGGAAGTTGAAGCCGGGCATCCCGGTGACTGCCTGGCGCACGTCCTTGGCGACATCGAGCAGTTCGTGCAGTTCCGGTCCGACGGTCTCGAGGGTGGCGAGGACAGGCATCAGTCCGACCATCCGCTCGGACAGTTCCGGGAACTGGTCGAGCATCAGGATCGCCGCGTGTACTTCCTCTGGCGACAGTTCGTCGATGAACTGCGACGCCAGCGGTGCTGCCTGCTTGGCGAGCGGTGCGTACGTATCGAGGAGTTCACCTGCGACGGCAGTGCTGGTACCCGCCGACTCGATGACCTGCTTCGCGTGAGCAGCGGTACCCGCGGCTTCTTCGACGACCTGCGTCGTCGACTCGATCACTGCGGCCGCACGAGAGACGGCTGCGGCAGCGTCGGTGACGACGCCGTCCACTCGTGCCACAAGTGTTTCTGCGGTGTCGAGGAGGGCTTCGACCCGTCCGGGAACCGACACGGCGAACAGGACGGTGTCGACGGTGCGGTCGACGAGAGCGCGGGCCACACCCGTGACCGGTCCGACGAGGGGCAATGCGGGCAGCGGGATCATCCGCTCATAGTGCAGGAACGAGCCACCTCACGTTTTCACCGCCCCGTGCGTCTACCTCATGTAGACCTTGCACCGGATGGAAGGATCGAAGCCGTGACCGCATCGCGCACCCACATCGTGATCGGCTCGCCGATCGGCGAGCTGACCCTCGTGAACACCGACGACGTGCTGTCGGGCCTGTACATGGCCGATCACCACCCCGCACCTGATCGCGACAGTTTCGGGCCGCAGACGGCGGAGGGGTTCGAGGAGGCAATCGACCAGCTCCGCGAGTACTTCGACGGCGCACGGACGACGTTCACGGTCCCGCTTGCCCCGGTCGGCACCGAATTCCAGCACACGGTGTGGTCCGCCCTTCGGGCCATCGAATTCGGAACCACGTCGACTTACGGGGAGGTGGCAGCCGCGATCGGCCGACCCACCGCGGTCCGGGCAGTCGCCGCCGCCAACGCCCGGAATCCTCTGAGCATCGTTGTTCCGTGCCATCGCGTCATCGGGAGCAGCGGCAGGCTCACCGGGTACGCCGGGGGAGTCGAGCGCAAACAGTTTCTTCTCGAGCAGGAGGCGCGGATCGCCCATGCCCCCACGCCGGCCTGATGCGCACCTGCCACCGTTCGAGCGGGTCGTCGCCGACCACGGCCCGACGGTGCTCCGGGTATGCCGCGCCATGCTCAGCGCTGCCGACGCCGACGACGCGTGGTCGGAGACGTTCCTCGCTGCTCTGCGGGCCTATCCGGAGCTGAAGCCGGGTGCCAACATCGAGGCGTGGCTCGTGACCATTGCGCATCGCAAGGCCATCGACGTCCACCGCGTGCACGAGCGAACACCGGTGCCCACTGAGGCGCTGCCCGAGCGCGCATCGACCACCGACCTCCCCGGCACCGGCGACGACGAACTGTGGAGTGAGGTCGCGGCACTGCCGTTCACCCAGCGGGCCGCGCTCGTCTACCACTACCTCGGCGGATTGCCGTACGCGGAGATCGGTGAACTCCTCGGCAACACCGCAGAAGCCGCGCGCCGCGCCGCCTCCGACGGGCGTGCAGCGTTGCGTCGTCGCTACAGCACAGAGACAGGGAGCGTGAAATGACCTTTCCGATGCCACCGGTCTCGACACCCGACCTCGCATGGCTACATCAGCGGCTCACGATCGATGCCGAAGCTGCCGGCCTCCTCGATGTCGCGTACCGAATCCTCGACACCCCCGTCGGACCGCTGCTGCTCGCGGCAACCGAGGCGGGACTCGTGAGGGTGGCGTATGTCGTCGACAGCCTGGACGACGTGCTCGACGAACTCGCCGCGCGGATCAGCCCTCGGATCCTCGAAGCCCCGGCACGGCTCGACGCCGCGGCAGCTCAGCTCGACGAGTACTTCGAGGGCGCTCGATCGTCGTTCGATCTGCCTCTCGATCTCAGGCTCGCGACCGGGTTCCGTCGCGACGTGATCACGCACCTACCCGACATTGCTTACGGGCACACGGCCAGTTACGCGGAGGTCGCGGCGGCGGCAGGTAGCCCCAGGGCTGTGCGCGCAGTGGGTACCGCATGCGCGAAAAACCCTCTACCCGTGATTGTTCCTTGCCACCGGGTAGTGCGCAGCGACGGTGGGATCGGGCAGTACGTGGGCGGTGTCGAGGCGAAACGGATCCTGCTGAGTCTCGAGACCGCAGCATGACCACCCTGCGATTGCCGTTGACACCGCCGTTCGCTGCGCAGGCGATGCTCGACGCTCTGCGGAGTCACACCGTCGCAGGACACGAACGGCACAACGCTCAGAGCGGTACCCACAGCCGTGCGGTCCGGGGTCGTGGAGGTCCCGCGGTCGTGTCGGTGACGTTCGAGAACGATCCGGAACCCGCGCACATCACTGCGCGGATCGATGCCACCGATGATCGAGATGTTCCCGAACTCGAACGGTCTATCACCGCCTGGCTCGACCTCGACGCCGAACCGGCCGCGATCGACGCGGTGCTGGGCACAGACCCCTTGCTCGCGCCGTTCGTGTCGGCGAGGCCCGGTCTGCGTGTCCTCGGTGCCACCGACTGGTTCGCCACCGCCGTGCAGACAGTGCTCGGACAACAGGTGAGCCTCGCGGCGGCCTCGACGTTCGCATCGAGACTCGTTGCAGCATATGGTGAACCCGCGCCAGATGGGTTGCGGTGTTTCCCCACGCCGCAGCGTCTCGCGGCTGCGGATCCGGACGAACTGAAGGCGACGGTGCGGGTCACGCGTGCGCGCGCCCGGACGGTGCACGCACTCGCGACCGCCGCGGCCGACGGGCTCGACGCGACGCGGACCGCCGACTTCCGAACAGAACTGCTGGCCCTGCCGGGAATCGGACCGTGGACCGTCGACTACCTGTCGTTGCGCGCACTCGGCGATCGCGACGCGTATCCCTCCGGCGACCTGGTGCTGCGCCGAGCGTTGGGCGGCGTCACCGCCGGTGAGGCGACCGCGCGCGCCGAAGCCTGGCGGCCGTGGCGCGCCTACGCCGTGTCGCACCTGTGGACGCACGCGGCCTATACGCCGTCCCGCACATCCTCGTCGTCCGACTCGTCGTCGGCGTAACAGGCGCGGACCGACGTCGACATGGGAAACCGGACGTCGGTCGCGCCGAACATCAACCGAGTTGCCGCCTCGACCGACGCCTCGATGTGCGCGGCCGCGGCATCGGCATTACGGGTGTGCACCACGACCTCATCGTGCTGGAAGAACACCAGTTCGCCGTCGCGGCCATTCGGTGCCGCCGCGAGCCTGCGTCGCAGTTCGGCTAGCACACACAGCGCCCACTCCGCGGCCGTGGCCTGGACGACGAAATTGCGGGTAAAACGTCCGCGTGCACGCACGTCGCCGTGCGAAAGGAATCCGGGTTCGGCCGGTGGGCAGGCTCGCCCGAGCCACGAGTGCACGACCTCCCCGCGCTCCCCGGCGCGGGCTGCGCGTTCGACGAATTCGACCGCGTCGGGAAAGCTCCTCCGCAGCACCGTCAGCAGGGCACGGGAATCACCGGACGTCGCGCCGTACAGCACACCGAGCACCGCGACCTTCGCTTTCGCGCGATCTCCACCGAACGCTGTTGCCGCGACCGGTGCGTACAGGTCGTCGCTGCCCGCGGCCGCGACCATGCGGGGATCTCCCGACATGGCGGCGAGGATGCGAGGTTCGAGCTGCCCGGCGTCGGCGATGACGAAGGTGTGCCCGGGATCGGCGAGCACGCTCGATCGCAATGCCTTGGGGATCTGCAGGGCACCACCACCACGGCTTGCCCACCGCCCGGAGACCACTGCGCCCGGCACGTACACGGGACGGAAGCGGTCGTCGTGAACCCAGGTGTCGAGCCAACTCCACCCGTTGGTGCTGTACAGCTTCGACAGGTCGCGGTGCCGCAACAACAACGGCACTGCGGGATGGTCGAGTTCGCTCAGTACATGTTTACGCGTCGACGTCAGTTCGATGCCTTCGCGACGAAACGCGTCGAGAACTTCGACGTGCGAGGCCGGGTTCACCGGCCGACCGAAAACGGCCTGAATCTCCGCGATCACCTCGGCGATCCGCGGCGGCTGCTCGTACCCGAGAGGGCGTCGGCCGAGGGTGCGCTCGAGCAGGGCGCGGTGTGCGGCGGCGGAGAACGGTAATCCGTCGAAACCCATTTCGGCGGCGGCGAGTGTCCCCGCGGATTCGGCTGCCACAAGCAGATCGAGACGACGATCGGCGGCCATACGACGCCGCTGCTCGGCGAAGCGTTCGACCACGGTGCCGATGTCGACGGCAGGCGCCGCGTCGAAGAGTCCCGGTCGCTCGTCTGCGGGCTCTTCGATGGGGTCCGGGGGGATCCCGTCCCGCGTATTCAGGATTGCTGCGGTGGTCGCGAGGTCGTGGCACCGCCCTACCCGCACGCCGGCGCGCAGCAGGTCGGGGTACACGGTTGCAGTGGAGGTCCACACCCAGCGTGGGCTGCGGGACGATTCGAGTTCCGCGACGGTCGCGGCGAGATCGCGGCACTCCCGGATGTCGCCCACCGGGGCTTCCGCATCGTCGAGCAGAGCAATCGCGCCCCCGCGCACGTCCCCGCTATCGGAAGGGTGGGGAACGACGACGACACGCATCGGTTCAGGGTACGGAGCAGTGGGAGACCCCGGTCCTTCAGGCTCGAAAGGACGGCACTTCCCGTCAGTGGTCGTGGTTTCGGTCGGTCCGAGCAGGCCGATCGACAGTGACCGGAGATCGGCTACGCTGACCGCCGCAGTACGGCAATCGGTATCCACATCGCGAGGAGAAGCCACATTGTGCGATCGAAACGATATGGGTGATCGATCGGTCCCTCAGGTTCGTTCCTCCAGTGACAGAAGCCGAGCGGAGTCTGCGACGAACACGGCACCCGCCCGGACGCGCTCGGCCGGTTCCCGTTTCTTCGAACTTCCCTTGGTGTGGGTTTCGGTCGGAATCGTCGGCATCGCCGTGGTATCGGCGCTGACTGCACAGGGCATGGTGCTGCCGATCGCGGGCGCGGTGGTCGCGGTGGCGGTCTACTGGGCGGTCATGCGGTATGTCGCCCACAGAGCAGCTCCGGAGATCGGGCGTGCACGGGCCGGGAGGCTCGCTCTGCTGGGTGGTGTCATCGGTTTCGGGTTCGTTGCCGTGTCGATGCTCGCCGTGGTCACCGAATTCTCCTTCACCGCCAATTCCGGAGACACCTTCCACATCATTGCCGGCATTGCCGCAGTTTCGATCGGTGCTGCCGTCGCCGAGGAACTGATCTTTCGTGGACTCTTGTTGCAGGCGCTGGAACGACTCTGCGGCAGCTGGGTTGCCCTGGCGATCACCGCGTTGCTCTTCGGAGGCCTGCATCTGGCCAACCCCGGCGCCACGCTGTGGAGTTCGTTCGCGATCGCTGTGGAGGCGGGAGTCCTGCTCGGAGCCGCGTTCCTGTGGAAGCGCAATATCTGGCTGGTCGTCGGCCTTCACTTCACGTGGAACACCACTATCGGCCTGATCGGCATCCCTGTCTCCGGCCACCCGTCGTCCGGCCTGCTGATCACCACTCCGACGGGGCCGACCCTGCTCACCGGCGGCGACTTCGGCCTGGAAGCGTCGATCGTCCCGGTCGTGGTCAGCGTGCTCTTGGCCATCCCCATGCTCGTTGCCGCCCACCGCCGCGGCAACATTGTGCCTTTTCGTCGCAACCAGCGCGTGGGGTAGCGACCGTTCAGGGCCGAGTAGCCGACTCGCTGCTCTCGGAGACCGCGGGCAATTCGGTGGAGCGGTGGAATCCACGACGGTCGTACAGCCACGTCACGATGGCACCGAGCAGTACGCCGACGGCGAGACCCACGAAGGTCATCGCGACACCGTGCGTCAGTCCTGCGGCGCCGTGTCCGTCGAAGTAGAGGATCGCGCGGGTTGCGATGTAGATCTGATGCATCGGCTCGAATGTCGACAGCCACTCGAACATCTTGGGCATTGCCTCGATCGGCACCGTGCCGCCCGACGACGGCAGCCCGAGCACGATGAAGATGAACAGGTTCACGAGCAGGCCTGCGGATCCGAACACGGACATCATCGACACCGAGGTGACGCCCACGGCGGTGATCGCGAGTGCTCCGTATTCCCACATCAGCAGGGCGCGCGGTACGGGCATGCCGAGGGCTGTCCCGATCCACAGGTAGAGCGCCGACACGATCAGCGACAGCACGATGATGATTCCCCACTTGATGAACAGCACCGTCAACCGGGACATACGGGTGGTCTCCCTGTTGATGTAGAGGGGACCGTATTCGGTGGGGATGAAGCCGAGAGCAGTGTCGACGAGGGTATTGACGATCGTGGCGCCGGTGAATCCCGCGAGGATCAGCAGCAGCGTGAAATAGAAGGCAGACAGGCCGGCGCCGGTTCCGTCGGGGAGTGGTTTGTGCTCGACGTTCAGAACGTTGATCGGCTCCTCGAGCGTGAGCAGACTCCCGCCGGACAACTGCAGATCCGGTGCGGTTTCGGCGAGGGTGTTCGTGACCTGGGCGGTGAGCTGTTCCCCCACCGTGTTGTTGACCTCGGTCATGGCGGTGTCGCCGATGACGTCGACGATGCCGGTCGAGAACGTGCCGGTGCGGGGGTTGGAATAGACCGTGATGATCGGTTTCTCGATGTCGCCGGGCACGACGCTGCCCTGCGCGAGAATCGAGGTGCGTTTGGTGAAATCGCTGGGAATCACGATTGCGCCGTACAACGACCCGTTGTCGAGTCCCGAATTGGCCGCCGAGATGCCCATCTCCTGCATGTCGATCTGTGCAGGGTCGATGCCGTCCAGGATCGCGGCGGTGATCTCGGTCCCGAGGTTCCGTGGTTCGTCATCACCCGGCATCACGTCCCCGATGTCCTGGTTGACGATCGCCATCGGGAAGTCGCGCAGGTTCTCGGTCGGATTGACCATGCTGGCCAGATAGAAGTACGCGAGCGCAGACATCACCGCGGCCACAACGACGAGCGGTGCGAGCCAGAATCGAGGGCCGCGCAATGTGCCGCGGTGGGGATCGGGCGCGATATCGGTTGAACTCACCCATTGATTGTGCACATGCGTGTGCGGATTCGTACCCGGCCGACGCAGGTAAGTGCTCGAGCGCACGACGACGGGACGGCTGGGGCAGAGCTCACGTGGGCCGGTAGGGTCGACCCAACGGAAAAATTGCCGACCCGGGGTACTCGATGACCGAAGTCCTGCTTGTCCTGCTGATCGTGGCTGTCGTCGTAGCGGTTGTCGTGCTGGTGGTCCGCACCCGCAAACCCGCTGCCCCGTCTGTCCGGGTCGATCCGCTCGCCGACTATCCGGAAGTGTGGGATCCCTACAAGATCGGTGTCGGCGACATCATCACGTACGCGGGTATCGACCACGTGGTGCGCGGCACGCTGACCCTCGACGAAGAAGGTTATCGCTGGTACGAGCATCTGCTCGACGGGTCGACCGGCCGACGTTGGCTCACCGTCGAGAACGACGAGGGTGAACTCGAGATGGTCCTGTGGATGCGACGCGAGGGTACCGCCCTCGAACCCGGCGGCGATGTCGTCCTCGACGATCGTGTGCACCGCCAACTCGAAGCAGGAACCGCCCGATTCACCGCAGAAGGGACAACCGGTACGGCCCCGAACGGAACCATGGATTACGCCGATTACGCGACGGCGGACCGCACCGGTCTGCTTGCGTTCGAGCGGTGGTCGCGAGGTGGATCGTGGGAGGTGTCTACGGGACGTGCGGTGACGCGCAGCGAACTGACCGTCATCCATGCGGGACCTCCGCAATGAGTGTGCACGTACTCGACATCGCCCCGCGTGATGTCTCTGCTGCGGCATTGGGGTTGGTGCTCGACGCCCCCGCGCCCGCACCGCTCGTGTCCGTGCAGCTGACCGATTCCGTCGCGGGCACCCTCACCCTCGGTGTGCTCGGAGCCTCGCACGTGGTCACCGCCGAATCGGGCGAACACACGCTCACCGAACAAGTTTCATGCGACGCCGTCGACGCGGGCGGTCGTCTGCTGCCCGACAGCGAAGACCGCGACGGCTATCGCTTCCGGAGCCGAGCCACCACGGTGCAGCGCGACGAACTGGCACAGAAAGCCGCGGGACTCCGCGACACGGCGTCGTCCGAGCACGGTTGGCTGTGTGCGGGATTCCCGGGCGACGGCGACGCACTCACCGTCCTCAGTGGAGCAGTAGATTCCGGCGAATGGCATTGGCGTACTTGGCATCTCTATCCGTGCGGCGATGTGGGTGTGATCGTGGAGACGGAAAGCCGGTGGCGGCCGTGAGGCGAATCGTTGCAGGCTTCATGCTCGGGGTCGCGCTACTGATCACCGCAGCGTGTGGGAGTCAGGCACGCGACCACATCGTCGACACCTACGAACACCGCGGCACGTCGGGCGATATCGACACCTACTACTCGCCTGATCCGGTGGGAACCACGGTCTCCCGGATCGTCGCGGCGGACCAACCCGCGGCGCGACAGGCGGACGGCGGAAGAGAATATCTCCGGTACGACGACGACATCGTCACGGTCGGGGCTGCGCCGGAGGGCGGCAGCACCATTACCGTCGAAGATCTAGACGGCCGCTACAGCAGCGGCGGGTTCGTGTTCCTCGGGCCGGGCTTCACACCGGGTTCGCCGGCCGCCGGAAACACCTCCGGTGGCTCGGGGAGCGCGAAATGACGAACGAACTCACCAGATCGGAACCCTGAGACTATGACCGTCACCTTGCTGGCAGCCGACCTCGAGATCGGCACCGTCGACCCGTCCCTGCTCCTGCAGGGGGTGGTGGCGACGCTGATCTACTTCGTCATCGGCGTCGGCGTGCTGGCCCTCGGATTCACGGTGCTCGATGGTCTGACTCCCGGGAACCTGCGCCATCAGGTGTATGTGGACCACAATCCCAACGCCGCGTTGTTGCTCGGCGCGAATCACCTCGCGCTGGCCATCATCGTGGTGACCGCGATCGCCACCAGTGCCGACGGATTCGCGCAGGGGATAACCGACTCGCTCGTCTACGGCCTGATCGGCGTGCTGCTGCAGGCAGCGGCGTTGCTCATCATGAACCGCGTGTTGCCGGGACAGATCACGGAACTCGTCTCCGAGCCTCGCATGAACGGTGCCGCATGGGCTGTGGCGGTCACGTTGCTGTCGGTGGGGTTGGTCAACGCCGTCGCCCTGTCGTGACGGCTCTGATGCTGTGACTACGGTGACGACTCCGGACCTCGACTCGAGCGGCCCGGCTCTGGGACGTCGGACACGCGTGCTGTTGCTCGCGGCGGTGGCGGCGTGTGCCGCGTGCGGACTGGTGTACGAGCTTGCGCTGCTGACTCTGTCGGTGAGTTTGACCGGTGGTGGAATCACCGAGACCTCCCTGATCGTGGCGGGTTTCGTCGCCGCGCTCGGAGTGGGTGCGCTCGCCGCGAAGCCGTTGCTGCCCCATGCCGCGGCGGCATTCATCGGCGTCGAAGTTGCCCTCGGCCTGATCGGCGGGCTGAGCGCGACGGTGCTGTATGTGGCGTTCACGTTCGTCGGGTCGTCGACGTGGGTGCTCGTCGTCGCGACCGCCGCAATCGGGATGCTCGTGGGTGCCGAAGTGCCCCTGCTCATGACCTTGCTGCAGACCGGTCGCACCGCCGACGCCCGCGACACCGGCAAGGTGCTCGCCAATCTCAACGCGGCCGACTACGCGGGCGCATTGATCGGCGGTCTGGCGTGGCCGCTGCTGTTGCTGCCGGCAGCCGGGATGATCCGCGGCGCAGCACTGACCGGGATGGTGAACCTGGCTGCGGCGGCGATCGCAGCGTTGTTTCTGCTGCGGGGGCACCTGCGGCCGGCGACCCGGGCGTTGTCGCTGGTGGTGTTGCTGCTCGCCGCGACGGTACTGGCGATCCTGCTGATGCGTTCGTCCGATATCGAGACCACTTCGAGGCAGCGGCTTTACCCGGATCCCGTGGTGTATGCGGAGCGATCTCAGTATCAGGAGATCGTGCTCACCGAGCGCGGCGACGATATGCGCCTGTACCTCGACGGTGACCTGCAGTTCTCGAGCCGCGACGAGCACCGCTACACCGAATCGCTGGTATATCCGGCGCTCGCCCGCGACCCCGCCCGAGTCCTCGTTCTCGGGGGCGGCGACGGTCTCGCCGCGAGCGAGATCCTGCGCCATCCGCACGTGCAGGAGGTCGTGCAGGTGGAACTGGACCCGACGGTCCTCGACCTTGCGAACACCCGGCTGGTCGCGCTCAACGGTGGGGCGCTGCAGGACGACCGTGTGCAGGTGGTCGTCGCCGACGCATTCCGATGGTTGCGCGAGTACACCGGCCCCGGCTTCGACGCGATCGTCGTCGACATGCCCGACCCGGATACTCCCGCGCTGGGAAGGCTGTATTCGACGGAGTTCTACGGACTTACCGCAGCGGTGTTGAATCCCGACGGCCTGATGACGGTGCAGTCGGGCAGTCCGTTCTCGACCCCGGATGCGTACTGGCGGACGGTGTCGACGGTAGGGTCGGCGGGGCTGAGCACGACTCCGTATCACGTACATGTCCCGAGTTTCGGCGACTGGGGATTCACCCTCGCGCAGGCCGGCGCACCACCGACACCGGCTCTGTCGGTGAATGCCGCGCCGCGGAAGTTCCTCGACCCTGCGACCCTCGCTGCGGCATCGACGTTTCCACTCGATCGGCAGCCTCGCGAGATGGAGCCGTCGACGTTGGATCGGCCGCGGATCGTCGACGACCTCCGCCGCGGATACCAGTTCTGACAGCGATGTCTTTCCCGTTCGGTGCCTGTGTCTGTTGCGATAGTGTGTGACACACACTATCGTGTGACGTGTGATCGACCCCGAGATCTCCACCGGCCACGGCCAAGAAGTGCGACGAGGTTCCGTCGTCGTCGCAAGTCTCCTGATGCTGCGCACGCCCGGGTACGGTTACGGCTTGCTCGAAGCGCTGGCCAATGCGGGTATCGCCGTCGACGCCAACACTCTCTATCCGCTGTTGCGCCGCCTCGAAAAGCAAGGGCTGCTCACAAGTGAGTGGAACACCGACGAGGCGCGCCCACGCAAATTCTACCGGACCTCCACAGCGGGAGGCGAGTTGGCCGCGCTACTGCTCGATGAATGGATCGCACTCGGACGCAGCCTGCAGGCTATCGATTCTCTCACCGAAGGAGATGCGCGATGACGCTCACCGACCGTTACATCGCCACGACGTTGCGCAGAATTCCGACAGACAAACGCGACGACATCGACCGTGAACTGCGCGGCTCGATCGCAGACGCGGTTGATGCTCGCATCGACTCCGGTATCGATCCGGTCGCTGCCGAAACGGAGGTGCTCACCGAACTCGGAGACCCCGACCGTCTCGCAGCGGAATACGCAGGACGACCGCTGTACCTCATCGGACCCGAGCTCTACCTGGGCTGGCGCCGACTCCTCGCCGTCCTACTGTGGATCGCGCCGATTCCCGGCGTGGTCGTGCTTGCACTCGACGTCATCGAGGGTGGCGCGGTCGGTAGTGCGATCGCCTCCGGCATCTGGGTGACCGCGATCGTGGCAGTCCAGATCGTGTTCTGGACGACCCTGGTCTTCGCCGTCCTGGAACGGAACGGTCATCGTCAGCGCGACCTCGCCGGGGAATGGACCGTTGAGAGGCTGCCCGACACCGTGGGGGATCGTCAGATCCGGCTCAGCGATACCGTGTGGGCCGTCGCGTTCCAGATCTTCGTGATCGCGGCGGTGATCCTGCAACGCGATTTCACCGCATACCAGGACGCCGATGGTTCAACGATCCCGATTCTCGACCCGGAGCTGTGGTCGTTCTGGATTCCGGTACTCCTTGCTCTCACGGCACTCGGTGCGGTCCTCGAGATCGTCAAATATGCGGTCGGGCACTGGACGGTGTCGCTCGCTGCGGCCGTGACCGTCGTGAGCGTGTTGTTCACTGTTCCCCTGGTCTGGCTCGGCTCGACAGACCGACTGTTCGAGCCCGCATACTTCGAGGCGGCGTTCGGTGCGACCACCGAACCGATGCGCGTGGCCAACGTGGTCGTCATCGTCGTTGCCCTCGGAGTCGCAGCATGGGAGATCGGTGAAGGCTGGTGGAAGTTGTTGCGGACCCGGTAGTCCCGCTGCCGGCCGGCCGGGCTGCGATCCAGATCGACCAGCGGGGTGAGTCCGCCCGCCGACGCGATGACGCCGTCCAGTAGCGGCGAAGGGGCCGGTCAGTGCAGGAGATCTCCGAGAGATCTCGCTGCCGCCGCCACGGCGGCACCGATCCGTGCTTCGTCGGTGGCATCGAAGACCGAGACACCTACCGCTGCCTGAGTCCCGCCGAGGCGGCGGGGGACACCGGCGGAGATACCGATGGTGGTGGAGACGACTTCGCCCGCCGAGATCGCGTATCCGAGTCGACGTGCTCGGTCGACTTCTGGGCGCTCGTCGGCTGTCGGTGGCAGCGTCGACAGGATGGCCAGGCCCGCGGATCCGCGATTGACCGGATGGACCTGTCCGGGCCGAAAAGCGATGTGCACCTGTGCTCGTCGTGGTTCGACCACCATCATGGCGCGGACCGTCGTGTCCGATTCGCGGACGACGAGGTGGGCAGTTGCCTCCACCGTGTCGGCGAGTTCCTCGAGGATCGGTCGCGCGAGTGTGCGCAGATCCTGCTCGACCGATTCGGAGAGCGTGACCAGTCCGGCTCCCAGCGAGACCCGCTTGTACTCGTCGCGGCGGCACAGCCGATGAGCCTCGAGGGTTCGGATCAACCGATGGGCGACTGTCCGGTGGACCCCGATTCCCTCCGCGATGTCGCTGACCGACAGCCCGTTCGGGTGTGCTGCCAGCAGTTCGAGGATCTCGAGCCCGTTGTGCAAGGTCTTCGACATGCCTGAATCGGGTGCGACTCGTGGCACGTCCAGCCCCTGTATAGGCGCAGCCTCATCCTGCGTTTGGGTCATCTTTCCCGGTACCTCCTTGACGTCTGTGAACTGTAACACCTAGCATCATCATTAATCGCACACTGCGTGCGATTATCGCACACAACCACGGACGGTTTCATACGACATGGCACGTACGGACGACGATGTCGACGCAGCACTGCTTGCGCGGATCCACCAGCTCTACGGACGGCAGAGCCACCTCATCGACGGTGGCTTCGCGCGGGAATGGGCGCAGACGTTCACGCCCGACGGGGAGTTCTGCTCACCCAGCTACCCGGCGCCTGTCACCGGAACGGATGCGCTCGAGGCATTCGCCGGCCGTTTCTACGTCGGAGCGCGGGACGCCGGCGAGGTACATCGTCATGTGATCACCAACGTGGCCGTCGACCGGGTCGACGACGACACCCTGCGTGTCCGGGCGTATCTGCAGATCGTGGCCACCGCCCGTGGTGGTGCTTCACGTCTGGTTCGTTTCACCACCATCGGCGACCGCGTCGTCCGGCACGGCGACACGTGGCTCGTCGACCGCCGCACCGTCGCTCGCGACGACGCTTGAACGCTGCGTTGTTGTAAACCAATTTGTTTCGTACTTACGGAGGAATTTCCACGATGACCACTGATGCCCAGAACCCGGGTCGTACCGTCACCTCGCAGATCATCGCGCAGTACCCGGAAATGGCAGGCAAGGTCGCCGTCGTCACCGGAGCCGCACGCGGAATGGGGGCACAGTTCGCCCGTGGTCTCGCGTCGCGCGGCGTCAACGTCGTCGGTGGCGACATCAACGACGTCCAGATGAAGGAGACCGCCGAGCAGATCAACGCCGAGCTCGCAGCCGAGTCCCTCGCCGAGACTCCCGGCATCGTGGTCGGCGCGCGCATCGACGTCACCGATCCTGCCGAGCACGAGGCGCTCGCCCAGGTCGCGCTGCAGGAGTTCGGCTGGATCGACTTCTGGATCAACAACGCCGGCATCTTCCCGTTCGCGCTCGCCGACGAGATCTCGAAGGAGCAGATCGCAGCCACGCTCGACGTCAACGTCGAGGGCGTCCTCTTCGGTGCGCAGGCCGCAGCGCGGCACATGCAGCCGGGCAGCGCGATCGTCAACATGTCGTCGGTGTCGGCACTGCGCGTGCGCAAGGGACGCGGTGCCTACTGCGCGTCGAAGGCTGCCGTCGCGCATCTCACCGAGTCTCTCGCAGTCGAATTCGGCGACAAGGGAATTCGTGTCAACTCGATCGCTCCCGGCTACATCGACACCGAAATGACCCGGTGGGTGCAGGAGGATCCGGCAGCGCTGAAGCACGCACTCGACGTCGTGCCGCTGCACCGCCTGGGCTCGCCGGAAGAGGTCTTCGGTCCGCTGCTGTTCCTCCTGTCCGACAGCGCCCGCTACGTCACGGGACACTCGATCGCGGTCGACGGTGGCTCACGCCATGTCTGATCCGGTCCTGGAAACCGTGACGTACCCGTCGGTCGTTCTCGTCACGGGCGCGGCTACGGGTATGGGCGCCAACCACTCGCGGGTGCTCGCGGCCCGCGGTGTTCATGTGTGCCTGGCCGACGTGACGGACGCCTCCGCGGTCGTCGGGGAGATCGAAGCTGCAGGCGGTTCGGCGTCGGCTCACATGCTCGACGTCGCCGACTCGGCATCGTGGACCCGGGTGGTGGACGAGATCCGTTCTCAGCAGGGGACACTCGACGGACTGGTCAACAATGCCGGGATCTCGCGGCGGCTCGAGTTCATGGACACCCCGGACGACGTCTGGGAAGCCACGATGCGTATCAATCTGTTCGGTCCCTTCTATGGCATGAAAGCCGTTGCGCCCCTGATGCGCGACAGCGGCGGCGGATCCATCGTCAACATCTCCTCGATCTCCGGGCAGATCGGCTATTTCTCACCGGCCTACTCGTCGAGCAAGTGGGGAGTGCGGGGGTTGTCGAAATCGGCCGCAGGCAATTTCGCGAAGTGGGGCATCCGGGTCAACTCGGTGCATCCCGGACTCGTCGGAACCTCGCTGCTGGGCGGGGCGAACGCTTTCGTCGGCGCCGCTCTCGACAGCGTTCCGTTCGGGCGGATGGCGACGGTCGACGAAATCACCGACGCCGTCATGTTCCTGCTGTCCGACCGGTCCACGTACATGACCGGCAGCGAGGTCACCGTCGACGGCGGGATGACCTCCAACGGCCTCTACCACCGCATCATCGCGGAGACGGGAGATCAACTGTCATGAGCGACGACATCATCGACGTCGTGGTGATCGGCGGCGGCGGCGCGGGCCTCGCTGCGGCGGTGTCCGCTGCCGAAGCCGGCGCGAGCGTTCTGCTGTTCGAATCCGAAACCGAACTCGGCGGGTCGACGCAATTGTCGGCCGGATTGTTCACCGCCGCGGGCACCAGCGTGCAGGCCGGACTCGGCATCGAGGACTCCGCCGACAAGTTCTTCCAGCACTACATGGACCTCAATCACTGGATCCTCAACCCGGGACTGATCCGGGCGTTCTGCGAGAACGCAGGCCCGACCCTCGAATGGCTCCTCGAACTGGGTGTGGAGATCCCGGCGCGTCAATCGTCGAACGCCCACATGCCCGGTTTGTGCCAGGCCGGGGTCGAGGACGTGTGGCGCGGCCATGTGCCGAAGGATCAGGGATACGGGCTCGTGCAGACGCTCGACCGTGCCCGCCGCGCCCACGGCGTCGAGGCGATCCTCGCCACCCGGGTGCAGCGTCTGCTCGTCGAGGACGGTCGGGTCGTCGGTGTTGTGGCGGACGATATCGAGGTCCGTGCACACACCGTTGTCGTGGCGTCCGGCGGATTCGCACAGAGCCCGGAACTGCTCGAGCAGTACTACCCGTACCCTCTCGCCGCGGGCGAGTCGCTGTTCGTCGTCGCCGCACCAGGTAGCCGCGGCGATCACCTCCGGTTCGGTGAGCAGATCGGTTCCGCGGTCGTCGGCAAGGACTGGGGGTTGACCATGCCCACCGCCTACTTCCAGCGCTATCACCATTGGCAGGCCGGGTTCCCGCCCACATCGCGGATCTACGTCAACAAGGCCGGTCGCCGGTTCATGGACGAGGACGCGTCGTATGCGGTATCGGGCGGTCTCATGGACGCGCAGGCCGGGCCCGTCTGGGCGATCTTCGACGAGAAGGCCCGCACGGAACTTCCCACCGGTTACGCCGACTGGGACGCCGACCGCGTCGCGGCGGAAGCCGACGAGGGGCGCACAGTGCGCGCCGGCACCCTCGAAGAACTCGCAGGACTGATCGACGTGCCCGTCTCTGCGCTGGTAGCCACCGTGACGCGGTGGAATTTGCAGCTCCCGAACGGTACCGACGACGATTTCCTGCGCCACCGAACCCTTGCGAACAAGGGCTCGACCTCCGATCCGGACCCCGTCGCACAGGGGCCGTTCTACGCGGTGCGTATGCTGCCCGCCGAACTGGTCTGTACGCACGCGGGGCTCGAGATCAATCAGAACGCCGAAGTTCTCGACACGACCGGGAACGTCGTCCCCGGCCTGTATGCGGCCGGAGAGGCGGGAGCCGGGATCCTCGGCCTCCGCTACGTGGGTGGCGGTAACGCCGTCGCCAACGCATTGACCATGGGGCGCATCGCCGGCCGCAACGCGGCACGGGCATCCACCATCGGCTCCGCGCCGCCCGCAGAACTCGGGACAGCCGGCATCTGACGCCGGCCGACCCCTCGAACCAAAAAGGACACATCATGCTTGGATCCGACGCGGCCACCGCCGCGGAAAGGCCGCCGCAGGCAGACCCAGCACCGCAGAAGCAATCGACGGTCAAGGTCATCCGCGCGGCTGTTGTGGGCACCATCGTCGAGTACTACGACTTCGGTATCTACGGCTACATGGCAACCATGGTCGCCACCCTGTTCTTCGTCTCGGAAGACGAGACGGCTGCACTGCTGGGCACGTTCGCTGCCTTCGCGGTGGCGTTCTTCCTGCGTGTGCCGGGCGGCATCTTCTTCGGGCACATCGGCGACAAGTACGGGCGCAAGACCGCATTGTCATGGACCATTCTGTTGATGGTCGTGGCGACGGCGGCCATGGGCCTGATGCCCACCTACGCCACTCTGGGTGTGTGGGCGACCGTCCTGCTCGTGCTCGCGCGCTGCCTGCAGGGTTTCGCGGCCGGTGGTGAACTCGGCGGCGCCAATGCATTCGTCTCGGAATCCGCTCCCGCTCGCTGGCGGGCCACACAGACGTCGATGGTCAACTCCGGTACCTATCTCGGTTCGTTGGCGGCGTCGCTCGTCGCACTCGGGATCACATCGACGTTCTCCGAGGAGCAGATCCTGGAGTGGGCGTGGCGCATTCCGTTCCTGCTCAGCGTCGTGATCGGTGTGGTCGGCGTCTGGATCCGGAATCATCTCGAGGACACCCCGCAGTTCGAGGAGATGGCGGACAAGGGTGAGACGAAGAAGCTGCCCATCATGGAGTTGCTGAAGACCTCCGGTGGAAGCGTCGTCAAGATCGTTCTGCTCGGTGCGCTCATCGTCGGTGGCTACTACATCGCGTCCGTCTACGCGGCGACCTACCTGCAGACCGAAGGTGGGCAGACGTCGTCGGCGGCGTTCCTGTCCACGTCGCTCGCGCTCGTTCTCGGTGTGATCACGCTGCCCATCGCCGGATACATGGCCGACAAATACGGGCGCAAGCCGGTGCTGTTCACCGGTAGCGTGGCGTCGGCGGTGCTCGGCGTCCCGATGTTCATGTTGATGTCGGGCGGAACCCTGTGGCAGGCCGTTCTCGGTCAGTCCGTGCTGTTCATCTGTGTGTCGATCGTCAACGGGGCCTCCTTCGTCGTCTATGTCGAGATGCTGAAGGCATCGGTGCGGTACAGCGGCATCGCCCTCGGCAACAACGTCACGAACATGTGCCTCGGCGGCACCGCACCGTTCATCGCGACCTACCTGATCAATGTCACCGGTAACTCGCTGGCACCGGCCGGATACTTCGTATTCTGTGCCTTGCTCACGCTGGGCGCGGTCTTCTTCATCAAGGAGACCAAGGGTGTCGAGCTGCGGACCGACTGATCCCGACGGACCCTGCTCGAACGCCGGTGCCCATCGGGGCGCCGGCGTTCGGTGTTGCAGTGGTAATAAATGCATGGGTAATTAATGCATGAACAAGTTCTGCTCCTGCGGTACTGTGACCGCATGTCCGCACCCCGCGACCTCGACTACTGGTCCTTCGTCGAACTCGCGCAGGAGCGTCTGAACAGCAAGTTCGGCGACCATCACCGCAGCGCGACCGAAGTGTTGCTCACGTTGAACCGGGCGTCGGACATCGTCACCTACGACCTCGAATCGAGCGTGCACCGCCCGCGCGGGCGCTCGTGGTCGGCCTATCGCCTGATGTTCGTGATCTGGCTGGCCGGGCCCATCGAACCGAATGTCGCGGCGAGGCTGACCGGGATGAGTCGTGCGGCCGTGTCGAATCTCGCGAAACCGCTGGTCGAAGCCAATATTCTGGAGAAGACCCCCGTCAGCCACGATGCCCGCTCGGTGCAGCTGTCGCTGACCGAGGCCGGCGAGAAGGAAATCGTCGAGGCCTTCGGTGCGCAGAACGAACGCGAACTCGCGTGGGTGGACGTCCTCAGCGACGCTGAGCAGCAGATTCTCGTGATGTTGCTGAACAAGCTCATCACCAACCGCAGCCAGTTCGACGTGCGCGGGCGTAACTGATTCACGGCAATTTCAACCCTGTGGTTGCGCTCACGCTCTCGAGTTAGTTAATGTGTTTACTAACCCCGGCGGCGACAGAGACCCCGCGCAGCCCGATTCATCATTTCCGAGGAGCTGAACCATGGCTTTCTACCGACAGCTCGGCGTCATCCCGCCCAAGCGTCACACCCAGCACCGCGACGACAACGGCAACCTCTACTACGAGGAGCTGATGGGTGAGGAAGGCTTCTCGTCCGATTCCGCGCTGCTGTACCACAAGTACATTCCGTCGGCGATCGTCGAAGCCACCGAATGGGCGGTGCCGGATCAGTCCACGACTCCGAACCATCCGCTCAAGCCGCGGCATCTGAAGCTGCACGATCTGTTCCCGGAAAGCGTCTGGAACGACACCGACGTCGTCACCGGCCGCCGGATGATCCTCGGCAACCCCGACGTGCGCATCTCCTACGCCGTGTCCAAGAAGCCCTCGCCGCTCTACCGCAACGTGGTGGGCGACGAGATGGTCTACGTCGAGTCGGGCACCGCGAACGTCGAAACCGTGTTCGGCACCCTCGAAGCCAAGCCCGGCGACTACGTGCTGCTGCCGATGGCGACCACGCATCGCTGGGTTCCCACGGGCGACGAGCCGCTGCGTGCCTACACGATCGAGGCCAACAGCCACATCGTGCCGCCGAAGCGTTACCTGTCGAAGTTCGGCCAGTTCCTCGAGAACGCCCCGTTCTGCGAACGCGACCTGCACGGCCCCACCGAGCCGCTGATCGTCGAGGAAGAGAACGTCGAGGTGCTCGTCAAGCACCGCACCTCCCACGGCATCGTCGGTACCCGCTACCTCGTGCCGAACCACCCGTTCGACGTCGTCGGCTGGGACGGCTGCCTGTACCCGTACACGTTCTCGATCCACGACTACGAGCCCATCACCGGTCGCGTGCACCAGCCGCCGCCGGCGCACCAGTCGTTCGAGGGCAACAACTTCGTGATCTGCAACTTCGTGCCCCGCAAGGTCGACTACCACCCGCTGGCGATCCCGGTGCCGTACTACCACTCGAACGTCGACTCCGACGAGGTCATGTTCTACGTCGGTGGCGACTACGAAGCCCGCAAGGGTTCGGGCATCGCCCAGGGTTCCATCTCGGTGCACCCCGGTGGTCACGCTCACGGCCCGCAGCCCGGCGCGTACGAACGCAGCATCGGAGCGGAGTTCTTCGACGAACTCGCCGTCATGGTCGACACCTTCCGTCCCCTCGAACTCGGTGAAGGCGCCTTGGCGTGCGAGGACGACTCGTACGCTGGTAGCTGGAACCGCAACCGGGAGGCGAGGTGACCACCTTCGGGCCCCTGCTCACGCACCTGTGCGACGACGCCGCGCTCTTCCCGCCCGGCAATGCGCCGATCGCGGAGGCAGTCCCTGCGCACGCCGTCCACACCGATGCCGATCACGCACCACTCGTCGGTTCGTTCGTGTTCCCCGCCGGACGCCTCGGCGAGCTCGCCGAACTGCTCGAGCGGCAGCCCTACGCCGGTGAGCTCGAACTGAGCCTGACGGTGCCGGCAGGCACCGCCGCGGTTGCTCCGGCGCTGGCGAAGGCAGCGACACTCGATTCGGTGTCCGTCACCGCCCTCGAGATCGCGGTACCCGCGGAGCAAACCGTCGACGAACTCTTTGCCGACCTCGACGAGATCGCTTCGGCCGAACCGGAACTCGGAATCTTCGTCGAGGTGCCCCGCGACGAGCGCCGCTCCGAGATCCTGACTCGCCTGGCGGGGACGCCGTTCTCGGCGAAGTTCCGCACCGGCGGCATCGTCGCCGAGGCATACCCCGACGAAGCAGAACTTGCCGACGCGATCCGCACGGTTGTCGCGACGGATGTCCCGTTCAAGGCCACCGCCGGATTGCACCACGCGGTTCGCAACACCGACCCCGAAACCGGTTTCGAACAGCACGGTTTCCTGAACATCCTCGACGCGGTTGCCGTGGCACTCGACGGCGGCGACAATGCTGCAGTCGCGAATGCGCTCGCCGACCGCAACAGTGCGGCACTCGCGTCGCGCCTGAAAGAGCTGTCCGACGAGCGAGCCGCAGAGGTGCGCAGCCGGTTCCGTTCGTACGGCACCTGCAGCATCGCCGACCCGCTCACCGATCTGCTCGACCTCGGGCTCGCACCGTCGACCGTATCTCCGATCAGCGAAGGAAATCACGCATGACCACCATTGCAATCCCGGACGATTCGCTCTTCGGGCTCGACAACCTGCCCTACGGCATCTTCTCCACCGTCGACTCGGAGCCGCGTGTCGGTGTGCGGGTGGGCGATTCGGTCCTCGACCTGAGTCGCGTGTTCGAAGATGAGGTCGTCTTCGCCGAGCCGAGCCTCAACGCCTTCATGGCTCAGGGCCGTGCCCACTGGGACGAGGTGCGCGCCACCATCAAGCAGACGGTCGCCGGCGACGTAGCCGACAACGCCGTATTCCCGATCGCCGATGTCACGCTGCACATGCCGATCGAGGTCGCCGACTACGTCGACTTCTATGCGTCGGAGAATCACGCATCGAACCTGGGCCGTCTGTTCCGCCCCCAGAACCCCGACCCGCTCATGCCGAACTGGAAGCACCTGCCCGTCGGCTACCACGGTCGTTCGTCGACCGTCATCACGTCGGGTGCTGACATCGTCCGTCCGTGCGGTCAGCGCAAGGGCCCGAACGACGAAGCGCCTGTGTACGGCCCGTCGATCCGGCTCGACATCGAGGCCGAGATGGGCTTCATCGTCGGCGCAGGCTCGAAGATGGGTGAGCAGATCGCTCCGGACGAGTTCGCCGATCACTGCTTCGGCGCGGTGATCCTCAACGACTGGTCGGCCCGCGACATCCAGGCGTGGGAATACGTGCCGCTCGGACCGAACCTCGGCAAGTCGTTCGCGACGTCGATCTCGCCGTGGGTCGTGCCGCTCGCCGCGCTCGAAGCCGCGCGCATCGACACCCCGGTTCAGGATCCCGAGCCGCTCCCGTACCTGAAGGGCACCGAGAAGTGGGGCCTGGACATCGATCTCGCCGTCGAGTGGAACGGCCACGTCGTGTCGCGTCCGCCGTATGCGCAGATGTACTGGTCGCCCGCGCAGATGCTGGCGCACACCTCGGTCAACGGTGCCGCGACCCGCACCGGCGACCTGTTCGGCTCCGGCACCATCTCCGGTACGGAGAAGGATCAGCGCGGCGCATTCATCGAACTCACCTGGGGTGGAGCAGAACCCGTCCAGGTCGGTGACGAGACCCGTACCTTCCTCGAGGACGGCGACGAGATCTCCATCTCCGCTACCGCTCCGGGCCCGAACGGCTCGCGTATCGGTTTCGGCGAGGTGCGCAACCGCATCCTGCCTGCCACGGGAGACGCCAAGTAAGCAAGGTCTTCGCTACTGCGGCCGACGCGGTCGCCGCAGGGCACTCTCGCGGAGAAGCTGCGCGCCGGTATTCGTGCGTTCTTCACCCCGCGCCGGGTGTGACCGAAGAGCAGGTCCGGGCAGCAACAGGAGCGCCCCTGGTTTGACAGCCGGACCACGCATCGATACCCGGGACCCACAAGGACCCGGGTATCGATGTCTGTCCAGTCAGTCGATCGAGAGAATTTCTCCCACGGAGCAATTCAGGACTCGGCAGAGTGCGGTCAGGGTGGAGAATCGGATGGCGCGAGCTCGACCGTTCTTCAGCACCGACAGGTTGACGACGCTCACCCCCACCTCGTCGGCCAATTGCGCCAACGTCATACCTCGGTCGGCGAGCAGTGTGTCGAGGTGGCAGCGGACGGCATGCTCGGTTTCGGGGGGCATCAGACGAGGCCTTCGTTGTCTCGGGCCATGCGGCTTCCGATGCGCAGCGCGACCGCGACTGCCGACAGCGCCATGCAGAAGACGTAGCCGTACCAGAACTCGGGCCCGAGGGGCGCGAAGTCGAGCATCTCGCGTGCCTCCACGTCGCGGAGCAGCATGTTGGTGCCGAGCGTTCGTGGGATCTGCGGAACGATGATGGTCGCGACCGCCACGAGGGAGGAAATCATGACGAGGCGTACCGCGAGGCGGTCGAACAGGTGGCCGCGGATGAATCGCACGACCATCCACGTCAGCAGTGCCAGTATCGCCAGATAGCCGAACGTCTGCAGTGCGTCGGCGCTACGGATGAAGCCGACGGTCACGGGGGAGAGCGGGTCTGTCGACACGTCGATGGTGGAAGGCGACCCCAGTTGCATCGCGACACCGTCGATCGACGTCAGGGCCTGAGGCTCGTCGAACTCGACACGTGCTGTGACGATCCCGTCGTTCAGTTCGCGGAGGAGTCCGGTGACATACGTGTAGAGGACGACGCCGCCGGTGAGGGCGAAGACGGTGATCGACGCCCACAGGTCGCGGCGGTCTTTCTTCGATGTGTCGGTCGGAGTGATCGGTCCGGTATCGGTCGTGTCCATGGCTGCTCCCGCACCTCGTAAAGGTCCATATCGATAAACGATGCATCGATTATCGTTATACACATCGATAAACGATATGTCCAGAGGTGCAGTATCGGCGACGTCCGGAACTTTCCTCCGATAGTCGGGGTTTCCGCAGGTCGACGACATGCGGAAACCCGTGGAACCAGAGGAAAGTTGCCGGCCTCAGATTCTGGCGACCGGGTCACCGCAGTGAATGGCGCCCGGCACACTGACCTGTGCATACACGCCGACACACGGTGCTTCCTTGCCACCCTCACGGGTCAGCACGCGATTGCGCGACATGACGGTACGCAACATCTCGCGTCGAGCCGGGACTTCCTGATGATCGAGCGTCACCATCACGCACCGATCGGTGCGCTTGTTCGGTTCGATGACGACGGCACCGAGCTCGAGCTGAACACCCAGCCAATCGTTCTCGACGAACCCGTCGACGCCCTCGGTGTCGACGACGATCGTCGGCCGGAACCGTCGAACCGCAACCCCGATCGGATCGCCCGTGTCCAGCGCATTCACCGACGACGAAGTGACCACGTGCAGGGGAGCGGCATCATAGGAGCGGGATCTCGCCTCGAGTCGGACCGGGTGCGAAGTCAGGTCCGACAACACCGCGTCGACGCGGTTGTCGTCGCCTCGCAGAACCGTGCCGTCGGGAAACGTCAGTTCCAGCGACGCCGGGTCGCGTGGGTCGGTCTCGTCGGTCAGACGCGCACCGCAGGTCAGCAGCACGCCGAAACGACGAAACTTCTTCGCGCTCGCCACCGCTCCTGATTCTGCGTCGACCACCGCCCACACATGGTCGCCGAGCAGGCCGTCGGTTTCGATCGTCGCGGACTGCAGCCGCTCGCCTCCGAACGACTTGACCGGATACCGCCACAGTTGACCGACATGCACAACGAGCCAGCATACGGATGCGGTGTGACCTGTGGGGACCTAGTGTGACGGCCATGACGGAGAACAGACGACGGTGGGGGCTCACAGTGCCCCTCGACGGCATCCCCCTTGCCGACCAGCGCAGCATCATCGAAGAGCTTCCCGACCTCGGCTACACCGACGTCTGGTCGTCCGAAGCGAACGTGGCCGACGCCTTCACCCCGCTCGCACTCGCGAGCGCATGGGCTCCATCGCTGCGGCTCGGCACCGCGATCGTTCCCGTCTACACCCGCGGCCCGGCGACGCTCGCCATGTCTGCAGCGACCCTCGCCTCCGCTGCTCCGGGCCGATTCGTGCTCGGTGTGGGCACGTCGTCCAATGTCATCGTCGAGAAATGGAACGGCATCCCGTTCGACGAGCCGTACAAGCGCGCCCGCGACACGTTGCGGTTCCTGAAGTCGGCGCTGGCCGGCGAGAAGGTGACCCAGGAGTACGACACGTTCTCGGTCGACGGGTTCCGTGCCGGGCTGGTCGCCGACCCCGCTCCACCGGTATTGCTCGCGGCGCTGCGCCCGGGGATGCTCCGCCTCGCAGGCAAGGAAGCCGACGGAGCGATCGTCAACTGGTTGTCGGCCGACGACGTGCGTACCGTCGCGCCCTACGTTCACGAGGGTGGCGACGGCAAGGAGATCGTCGCGCGGATCTTCGTCTTGCCGGGATACGACACCGACACCGCTCGCGCCATGGGCCGCCGGATGATCGCCGCATATATGAACGTGCCGGTCTACCGTGCGTTCCACGAATTTCTCGGACGCTCCGACGAGTTCGAGGGCATGTGGCGTCTGTGGGCGGAGGGCGACCGTAAGGCTGCGCTCGAGGCGATCCCCGACAGCGTCGTCGACGACCTCATCGTGCACGGCCATCCCGACGAATGCCGTGAGCACATCGAGCGGTACACCGAGGCGGGAGTCACGACACCGGCCATTCTGCTCGTCGCCGACGGCGATCCGACGCCGATGATCCGCGCCCTCGCGCCGCGCTGAGGTTCCGGTCGTCACGATTCGGTAGCGGAGGTTAACGGAAGGGAACGGCGACACGACTAATCGAGCAGGTCGCTCGAGGAGTTGTTCATGTCCGATTCATCTTCCCGGTTCACGGTCGCTGCCGACGACGGCGTACCACTCGTCGCCTATGTGGACGGTCCGGCGGAGGCCGAGCTCACCGTCGTGTTCGTGCACGGCCACTGCCAGGATTCGGCGTGCTGGGTCGGTGTCGGTGCGCAGTTGGACGTTTCCGACGTGCGGACGGTGAGGTACGACCAGCGCGGTCACGGGCGCTCCGGGATCGGCGACGTCGAGTCGTTCACGTTCGACCAGTTGGCGCGCGACCTCGAGTCCGTCCTCCGTACGCTCGTGCCGCGCGGCCCGGTGGTGCTGGCCGGCTATTCGATGGGCGGCATGGTGTCGCTGGCATATGCACGGCTGCATCCGGCTGCGATCGGAACGCGGATCGTGGGGTTCGCACTGGTGTCGACCGCAGCGGGAGGACTCGCCGACGCCGGTGTCGGCCGGTACCTGCGACATCCCGCCGCATCGTTCTTGCATCGGGCGGTGCTGCGCGCGCCGCGGACCATGGAGCGGTCGAAGCGTGCGGGCGGTGCGGTGTGCACGATGCTGGGCCGACGACGTTCGGCCGACTCGTGGCTGCGCATGCTCGGAATGGTGCTGGCGAACGAGACGTCCGTCGTCACCTGGTCGCGGCTGCTGGCGGCGTTCGCGGTGCTCGACGAGTACGACGCGATCGGGGCACTCGCGACCGTTCCTGTCGTGGTGGCATCGGGAACGGACGACCGGTTCGTGCCGATCGCCCACTCGGAGGCGATCGTGTCGCATCTACCCGGGGCCGAGTTGGTTCGGATCTCCGGCGCGGGACACCGTGTGCTCTCCGAGAACGCGGTCGCGGTCGCGGGTGCGGTCGGCGGACTACTTGCGCGGGTGCGTGAGAGCGCGCTCATCGAGGCGTGCTGATGAAGGAACTGTGCGGCCCAGCATCACGCCGACGCACATCAACGCTGCGGCCGCACCGAAGCACACACCGAACCCGACGTGGGGGGCGGCGAGTGAGATGGCGAACGGTACCGCGAAACCGAGATAGATCAGGCAGTAGAACACCGCCACGCTCTGCGCCAATTCATCGGCCGGTGCCGTGTTCTCCACCGCAACGAGGCCCGAGATGAGCAGGATGCCGTAACCCGCACCGAGGAGGATCGCCGCGGCGACGATGACGGCCACCGCCCAGGGGCCGTCCGTGTAGGCGGTGCCGGTGGCCGCAGCGAATCCCAGCACGCCGATCCCGACCCCGGTGCGGATCCCCACCGTCTCTCCGTGTCGGGCGATGCGCCGCGCCCAGGGCTGGATCAGGGCGCCGGTGAGCAGGGTGAGCGCGGCGATCGCGCCGGTGAACGCGATGGACACGTCGCTCACGCTGTCGGACACGAGAGGCGGAAGCGTGACGAAAGATACTGTGGCACACCCGAACACCCACGGTGCCCACGGCACCACACCCCACCGGAACCGTGGGCTCGACAACACGGACAGTCGCCACGAACCCCGCACGGTGCGGGGTACGTGACCGTCGGGCACCGACCACACCAGCGCCAGAGCCACCACCATCAACACGATGTGCACGAGATACGCCAGCACTTCGGGCGCAGGCAACCATTGCGCGATGAACCCGGCGAACAGCGCTCCGCACCCGAAGCCGGCCGACAGCGACACCGCTGCGCGGCGCGCCCCCACCCCGGCGCCGGCGCTCAGTTCCTTCATCCAGGCGGTGCCCGCGCCGAACGCCATTCCCGATGCGAGACCGGCGAGGATCCGGCCCAGATACAGCAACAGCGGCACCTCGGCACCGAGAAGCAACACCACCGACGAGACGATGCTCACCGGGACCATCGCGAGGATCACCGGACGTCGACCGATCCGATCAGCGACGCGGCCGAAGTACAGCAGGGCGGGAATCAGCCCGATGATGTAGGAACCGAGCATCGCGGCGAACGATCCGCTGCCGAGACCGAGGTGCTCGCGGTAGACGAGCTGCATCGGGGCGAACTGATTCGCACCCCAGCTCACCGCGAACACGGCGAACGACAGGCGTGCCCAGGGTGAGAACATGGACCGATCCTCGCAGGTACGCGCGAACGTCGACGTATCAACTGTTCACAGCCCGCAGGCCGAGATCCTGTGGACACTGGACGTTGGCGGCCCCGCCTGTCCGCACCTAGCGTTCACCTCCATCGGAACGAAGGAGGACGCGTGCGGACGAAGGTGGCAGATATCTGGGTCGGCGCGGACGCGCACACGATCGCGCGGGCGGTGCACCGCCGTGAGATCTCCGCGCGCGCCGTCGTCGAGCAGCATCTCGCACACATCGACGACCGCAATTCGAGTCTGAACGCGATCGTCACCGTCGCGACCGAGCAGGCCCTGCGCGAGGCCGACGCTCTCGATGGGCTGATCGCGCGTGGCGAGCAACCCGGCCTGCTGGCGGGTGTTCCGTTCACCGCGAAGGACCTCATCACTACTGACGGAGTGCGCACCACGGCCGGGTCGCGGGCGCTCGCCGAGAATGTGCCCGGTGCCGACGCACCTGCGGTTGCGGCGATGAGGGCGGCCGGGGCCATCCTCGTCGGAAAGACCAACACCCCGGAGTTCGGCACGTCCGGTCTCACCGACAACGAACTCTTCGGACCGACCGTGAACCCGCTCGGAACACCGGAGGTGGCACGATCGCCCGGCGGGTCGAGTGGCGGCGAGGCGGCTGCCATCGTCTCGGGGATGAGCGTGGTCGGACTCGGCACGGACTTCGGTGGTTCCGTGCGGTGGCCCGCGCACTGCACAGGGCTGGCGTCGATCCGTCCGACTCTCGGCCGGGTCTGCCCCGATGGCCAGTACCCCGGCGTCGTCGCCGGTGATCACCTGCTGGCGAATCCGACGACCGTGCACGGCATGCTCCAGACCATCGGCCCGATGGCGCGCAGTCTCGACGACGCCGCCCTCGTCCTGCGGGTGGTGTCGGAACCGCATGTCGCGTGGGCCGACCCGGCGTCCGTCGACGTGAACAGTCTGGACATCACATGGGTGCCCGGGGAAGGCACCGTGCCGGTTTCCGCGGAGATCGTGGCCGCCGTGGCAGAGATGGCGGGCAGGCTCGGTGCGCGCCGTTACGAAGGGTCGGCGCTCGGCGAGGGCAACGCCCTGTTCGGGCAGCTGCGGTCGACCCAGTCCCACACCGATATCACCGCGCTGGCGACACCCGGCGAGTTCGGCGCGAGCATCCGGACGATGCTGGCCACCGGCCATCGTGCAGACAGCGTCGAGGTCGAGGAATTGTGGGCACTCCGTACCCGGCTCGTCCATCGGTTGCTCGCCGAGATGGGCGATCTGCTGGTGCTGCCCGTGGCGTCGATCGGCGCACCGCCGCTCGAGCTCGATCGGTTCGACGTGGAAGGCCGAGCCCTCACCTGGCAGGAGGCACTCGCGAGCTGTCGCGCGATCAGCGTCGTCGGGTTCCCGTCAGTGGTTGTGCCGGTGGGCGAGACGGCCGACGGCATGCCGATCGGTGTGCAGCTCGTCGCCCGTCCCTTCTGCGAACACGTTGCGCTGGCAGCGGCAGCGCGACTGTGACAGGGCCCGGGTCAGATCACACCGGATCGGTGTAAGGATTCGAGTTCGTCGTCGGCGACACCGAATTCGGCGAGCACCGCGTCGGTGTCCTGTCCGAGGGTCATCGGCGGGGCGTTCCGGATCGGCAGCGTTTCGGAATCGACCCAGAACGGTCCCCGCATCAGCGGCAGATCCTTGCCGTCGGGCGTGGACACGGTCTGGACCATGTTCAGAGCCTGCACCTGCGGATCGGCGAACGCCTGGTCGACGGAATGCACCGGACCGCAAGGTATTCCCGCCTTCCTCATGTCCGATACCCACTCGGCCGCCGACCTGTGCGCCAGCAATTCGAGCAGCTCCTCGGTCAATCGATCGCGGTACTCGAGGCGAGATTTGCCGGTGGCGTACTCGGGACGCGCCGCGAGATCGGGGTCGCCGAGCACGGCGCACAGCGCTTCCCAATGCTTGTCGGATCCCGTTGCGATGATGATCGGGTGGTCGGCGGTATCGAAGCAGCCGTACGGGGTGATGGTGGGGTGAGTGTTGCCATTGGGTTCGGCGACCCGCCCCGTGCTGAGATAGTCCTGCGCTTGGAACGTCATGATCGACAAGGCCGATTCGATCAAAGAAGTCTGCACGTGGTGGCCCTCGCCGTCTCGGGACCGGGCGACGAGCGCAGCCGTGATGCCCAGTGCCGCATATATTCCCGACACCGTGTCGATGATGGGAATACCGACTCGCAGGGGTGTGTTCTCGCCGGCACCGGTGACGGACATGAGTCCGGACATGCCCTGCGCGACCTGATCGAGACCCGGTGCGAACTGGTCGGGTCCGGTGGGTCCGAAGCCGCTGACGCTCATCACGATCACTCCGGGGTTGTCGCGGCGCAGCGTTTCCTGGTCGAGTCCCATCGAAGCGAGTACCCCGGGCCGAAAGTTCTCGACGACCACATCTACTTCGGATGCCATGCGGAGAAGCAACTTCCGCCCTTCGTCGCTTCGCATGTCGAGTGCGACAGACCGCTTGCTCCGGTTCACCGATGCGAAGTACAAGCTGTCGGAGCCGTCGAACGGAGGCCACTGACGTGAACTGTCGCCGCCACCGAGGGACTCGACCTTGATGATGTCGGCGCCGAAATCGGCGAGCAGTGAGGTGCACAGGGGGCCGGCGAGGGCTCGGGACAGATCGAGGACGCGGACGCTGTGGAGTAGAGGCTTCATCGTCACGACGATGGTCGAGTCGGGCACCATGGCGCGACGGCGACAATGTACAAGTGGGTGCCCCTGATTTCGGCGTATTCTGTGCCCGGTGATGTCGAGCGTTGCGGATAACGTCGAGACTCGACCGTCACCTACCGCGAAACCGTGTTGACGACGACGTAGCGGGAATCTATGGTCATGGTCTCGCGCCCGGCGGGACGAACTACTGGCAGGTGAACGGGTGTTGCTGTGACGGTACGGAAGATGAACGCCTCCCGGAGCGCCGACGCAGGCGGTACCCATCACGCCGTATCCGAGCCGATTCCGTTCGCCGACATCGTCGTTTCGGGACTTCTCATCGACCCGACGGTGATAGCGGGCGACGTGGCCACTGCACGTGACGTCACCGACGTCGCCGTGATGATGCTCCCGGAAATAGGCCCGTGGCTCCGTCCGAACCAACTCCTTGTCACCTCGACCACGGTGCTCCGGCGCCTGGCGGGAACGATCGGCGACTTCACCGCCCGGCTGGCCCGGCACGAGATCGCAGGCCTCGTCGTCCGGCTCGACGAGGGATGCGGGCTGCCGGACGATATCGCGCGGGACGCCGCTTTCCCGGTCGTGACGACCCCCGCTGACATCGACGCAGATCACGAGCTCGCATACGGCCTCTCCGGCATGGCGAAGACACAGGTCGATGCCGTGTTGCGAGCCGATCACCTGCGCCGCGGACTGCTCGAGATCGTGATGGCGGGTGGCGGTCACAAGGCGCTCGCCGATGGTGTGGCACGCGGCCTCGGTGGCGCGGTGCTCATCACCACCCCGGACGGCCGCCAGACCTGCCGTGCCGGAGCGGACGCGGATTTCGGTTGGCTGGCGTCGACCGCTGCACTGGATTCCACGGGACGGGTCCGCACGGATTGCCTCGACGGCGGACTCGGCCTGCATCGCTTCGGTGACGAGTATGTGGCGATCGCTGCGATCTCGGCCAACAGCATCGACCACGGCAGGCTCGTACTCTTCTGTCCGGGGCGGACTCTCGCGAGTGAGGATCTGTATCTCGTCGAGCAGGCCGCGACGGTGTGTGCACTCGTGGTGAGCCGGGAGTTGGCCGTCTCCGCGGTCGAAGAGAAGCACCGAGCCAATTTCGTCCGCGATCTGTTGCGTGGGCGCGGTGGCGATCCCGAGCAGGTCATCGTGCACGCGCAGATGTTCGGGTGGAATCTCGATCGGCCCATCGTGGTCGTGGCGGTCGAACCCGACGTCGTCGACGACGACGAGCCACCCGCCCCCGCTCGTCTGCCGGTCGTCGAGCGGCAGGCGCGAGCGTTCGTCGGTGCTGTCGCAGGACGCGATCCCGGGGCTGCGGTGACAGCGCTCGCGACGGAGACCGTGATCATCATGGGCGAAGGTAGCGACACGATGACCCTCGTTCATGAACTTGTTGCGCAGGTACGGGGCGCCGGAGGTGGCGGACGTCGGCCGTTCGGAGTGGGGGTGTCGCGGGCATCGTCGTCGACTGCCGACCTTCCGGCGCTCTACGGACAGGCCAGAACCGCACTCGAGGTGGGGCGCAAGATAACCGGGTCGTGGGCGGTGACGCACTTCGACGATCTCGGTGTGTACCGGTTGCTCAGCCTCGTCGAGGACACCGACGAACTCGAGTCGTTCGCGCGGGAGACGCTCAAGGAGCTCACCGACGACACCGCCGAAGCACAGGACATGCGACGCACCCTCGAGGTGTTGCTCGCGACGAACATCAACATCGCAGAAACCGCGCGCCAGTTACATTTTCATTACAACACGTTACGATATCGGGTTGCGAAGCTCGAGAAGATATTGGGCCCGTTCACCGCGCAGCCCGAGCTGCGTCTCGACCTCTCGCTCGCACTCAAGATCATCGCCATGCGTGGGATCAATTCCTAATAGTGCCAATATCTGCCGTCGCGCACTGGCAGATTGTTCCTATCCTCGAACGCCCTGACTCAATTAACGTTTGCGCCTATCCAGGTGCACGTGTGAGCGGCAACACAACCGTAACAATCGACGTCGACTCTCGGTGGCACCACACTCTTCCTGAAAGGTCCGACCATGGCCATATGGACGTTGCACGGAGACGGAAAGACCATCGAGCCGGGGCAAGTGGTCGCGCCGAACGAACGGCTGACCTGGGGCCGCACCATCGGGCTCGGCGGTCAGCACGTGGTGTCGATGTTCGGTGCCACCTTCGTCTTCCCGATCATCATGGGACTCAATCCACAGCTCGCTGTGATGCTTTCGGGATTCTGCACGCTGTTCTTCCTGCTCGTCGTGAAAGGTCGGATCCCCAGCTACCTCGGAACATCGGCTGCGTTCGTCGGCGGTATAGCCGCGATCCACGCGCAAGGCGGCACCTCCGCGGAGGTGACGGGCGCGATCATGGTGTCGGGCCTCGTCCTCGCCGCGATCGGTGTGGCCGTCCACTTCCTCGGCGGTTCGCTGGTGTTCAGAGTTCTGCCGCCTGTCGTCACCGGCGCCGTCGTCATGCTCATCGGATTCAACCTGGCGCCCGTGGTGGCCGGTACCTACTGGCCACAGGACCAGTGGGTCGCGTTGATCGTGATGGTGGTACTGGTGATCGGCAGTGTCGCCCTCCGCGGATTCCTCGGCCGGGTGGCGATCTTCCTGGCGCTGCTGTTCGGGTACGCGCTGTCGTGGGTGCTCGATCTGGTTACCGGGCCGATCACCTCGTACGATGCAACCGCCGGCGCCGTCACCGAACACTTCCGCGTCAACTGGGACGGTGTCGCGTCCGCATCGTGGTTCGGGTTGCCCCCGTTCACCGATGAGGCCAACGGCATCGTCGGCATCCACGCACCCTCCTTCAGCCTCACGTTCATCGTGCTCGTACTGCCCGGCGTCATCGCCCTGATCGCGGAGAACGCAGGCCACGTCAAGGCCGTTGCCGAGATCACGAAGACCGACCTGGACCCGATGATGGGGCGCGCACTCGCCGCGGACGGTCTGGCCACAGCCATGGCGACCGGCGTCGGCGGCTCGCCGACCACCACATACGCCGAGAACATCGGCGTCATGGCCGCGACCAAGGTGTACTCGACCGCGGCCTACGCGGCGGCCGGTGTGATCGCGATGCTGCTCGGGTTCTCGCCCAAGTTCGGTGCCGTGATCTCGGCGACGCCCGGCGGTGTGCTCGGCGGGATCACCGTCGTCCTCTACGGCATCATCGGCCTGCTCGGCGCCAAGATATGGAAGGAGAACGGCGTCGACTTCGGCAACCCGGTCAACCTCATGCCCGTCGCTGCGGGCCTGATCATCGCTATCGGCGACACCTCGCTGAACTTCACCGACTCCTTCTCGCTCGGCGGCATCGCGCTCGGCACCATCGTCGTCATCGTGCTCTACCACGTGTGCCGGGCCATTGCCCCGAAGGACGATGCGGACACCGGCGGTAGCGGCGCCGAGCTGGATCGTGAACCCGACACCGACCCGGACGGCGGGACCACGCGGCACCGGGTCGAACAACCCGCGTGACCTCGATTACTTTTGACAGAGGAAGGGCGTGAGCGTTGTCACTTCTTCACCAAACACCGATCGCACGATGCGGGCAGGATCTACTGAATGAAACCGTCGCCACTCACCTATCACCGACCCCGGTCGATCGACGAGGCCTGCGAAATTCTCGCGCGGGTGGCCCATGAGGGCAAGGTGCTCGCCGGTGGTCAATCGCTGATACCGCTGCTGTCGATGCGGCTCGCGGCGCCCGCGCACCTCGTGGACATCGGCTCCATCCCGCGTCTCGACGCGGTGTCGGCCTCGCCCGAGCTGGGTGTCACGTTCGATGCCCTCACCACCCACACCGCGCTGGAAGCCGATGCCTCGGCAGCAGCGGTGCAGCCCCTCCTCGGACGGGCGCTGCGGCTGGTGGCGCATCCGACCATCCGCAACCGCGGTACCACAGTGGGCTCGATCGTCCATGCCGATCCCTCCGCGGAGATGCCCGCCGTGCTGGCATTACTGGGTGGCACACTCACCGTGCGATCGGTGCGCGGCGTACGGGAGATCAGAGCCGACGAGTTGTTCGCCGGCCCGCTCGAGTCGACCCTCGAACCCGACGAGATCGCCACGAGCGTGACTGTGCCGCCCACCCGGCCCGGGATGGGTACGGCGATCGACGAGATCGCCCGTCGTCATGGCGATTACGCGCTCGTGGGTGTCGTGGCGCAGGTAGAAGTCGAGGACGGGGCCATCACCTCCGCCCGAATGACCTACGTGTCCGCCGGGGAGCTCGGGCAGGTCGTCGACTACAGCGACGCGCTGCGCGGAGCATCGGCCACCGACGACCGCGACCCCATGTGGCAACTGGTGTCGGAGATGGCCCGTGAGACCGTCGACACCGATGCGGACATCCATGCCACCGCTCGTTACCGCTCGCAGCTGGTGGCTGCGCTGACAGGACGGGTCGGTTTCGCCGCCGCGCAGGATGCCGCGCGCGACGGGACCAGAATGCCGATGCCGACAGGAGGACGATCATGACGAGCACGACGCCGCGTGGAGGCCGAGGTCGCGCACCGGAACGCACCCTCGAGGAGCGTGTGAGCGAAATGGAGGCCGACACCGGCGAACAACATGTGGCCGTGACCTTCACATTGAACTCCGTGACGCAGACGGTTGTGCTGCCGTCACGAACGCTCGCGTCCGACGCGATCCGGCACCATCTGCGCCAGACCGGCACCCACGTCGGATGTGAGCACGGCGTATGTGGTGCGTGCACGGTGCTGCTCGACGGTAAACCCGTGCGCTCCTGCCTCGTGCTCGCCGCGAGCCTCGAAGGCCGTTCGATGACGACGGTCGAAGGACTCGTCGAACCCGACGGCACGCTGCATCCCGTGCAGCAGGCGTTCATCGACTGCCACGGTCTGCAATGCGGCTTCTGCACACCGGGTTTCGTCACCACGATTGCCGCCTACCTCGAGGAGAACCCCACGCCCACCCGCGAGGAGGCGACGGAGGCGATCGCAGGCAATCTCTGCCGGTGCACCGGATACACGAACATCCAGGCCGCGGTGCTCCGTGCCGCGGAGATCACGCGGGAACGCGCCGGCGGTTCACCGCTCGGGCCCGACGACGAATCGGCGCGTGCCTCGCTCGACGGCAAAGTTCGCGGCACCACCCATCCGGTGGGTGGAAAGGCAGGACGCGCGTGAGTACCACCACTCCCGATATTGCGGGCGCTACCCCGGACCTCGAGGACGACAAGGACGGCAAGTCGTTCGGCAAACCGATCCCGCGTAGCGAAGACCGCCGCCTGCTCAGCGGGCAGGGCCGCTACCTCGACGACCTCGGGCATGGTGCGCTCATCGCGGCGTTCGTCCGGTCGCCGCACGCCCACGCCCGCATCACCGGGATCGATATCGACGCCGCCCTCGACGTGCCGGGTGTGCACGCGATCTACACCTACGACGATCTCGTGGACGACACCCCGGAGATGGCGGAGAATCTGCCGCTGCTGATTCCGCATCCGGCGATCACCGCCCCGCGCAACGGGTATCCGCTCGCGAAGGACGAGGTGAACCACGTCGGTGAGGCCATCGCGATGGTCGTCGCCGACAACCGGTACATCGCGGAGGACGCGTGCGCACTCATCGACGTCACCTACGACACGTTGCCCGAGGTCGTCGGTATCGACGTGTCCCGTCGTGCCGAGCACACCGTCCATCCTGATGTCGCGGACAATGTCGCCGCGCACCTGCAGCACGGATTCGGCGACGTCGACGCCGAACTCGAAGCTGCACCGCACCGTCTGACACTGAACCTCGAGATCGAGCGGTCGGCCTCGATGCCGATGGAAGGCAAGGGTGTCTACGCGCGCTGGGACGACGACGAGAAGGCCCTGACCTTCTGGACCTCTACCCAGACCTCGACGTCCGCGCGCGCGGCGATCGCCGCGCGACTCGGTATGGCACACAACAAGGTGCACTGCATCGCCCCCGACGTCGGCGGTGGATTCGGTGTGAAGATCGTGCACCCGTGGCCCGAAGAGGTGATGGTCACCTGGGCCGCCCGCAGGCTCGGACAAGCAGGCATCTCCAACGAGGTGAAATGGGTCGAAGACCGGCGTGAACATTTCATCTCGAGCGCGCACGAACGCGGGCAGGTGCACGAGGTGACGGTCGGGTTCGACGACGAGGGCCGGCTGCTTGCCTTCGACTTCTCCCTCTGGCACGACAACGGCGCCTACCTGCCGTACGGCATCATCGTCATCCTCAACACCTCCACGCAGGTGCTCGGCCCGTACAAGCCGAAATCCTTCCGGGTGGAAGCCTATTCGCTGTATACGAACACGGTCATCGTCACGCCCTACCGGGGTGCCGGCCGCCCACAGGGCGTGTTCGCGATGGAACGGTCGATGGACGCGATCGCGAAGTACCTCGGCAAGGACGTCATCGCGGTGCGCGAGGCCAATCTCATCCGGCCGGAGGAGATGCCCTACGACTTCCACCTCACCTTCCAGGACGGCCGGCCCCTCATCTACGACACCGGCGATTACCAGGCCGGCATCGACAAGTTGAAGGAACTCGTCGACTGGGACGGCTTTGCCGAGTACAAGGAGCAGGCGAAGGCCGAAGGCCGTACCGTCGGTATCGGAATCGGCGCCTATGTCGAAGGGACCGGCCCCGGGCCGTACGAGGGCGCGCATGTGCTCGTCGAGACCTCGGGCAAGGTGAAAGCCGCGACCGGCCTCACCACCCAGGGGCAGGGCCACCAGACGTCGTTCGCGCAGATCGTCGCCGACGATCTCGGGGTACCCGTGTCGGATGTCGAGATCGTGACCGGAGATACTCGCCGGTTCGGTTACGCAGTCGGAACTTTCGCGTCGCGCGGTGCCGTGATGTCCGGCTCGGCGTTCCATGTCGCGGGGCAGATGGTCGCGGAGAAGGCGAAGAAGATCGCCGCCGACCACCTGCATGTCGATCCGGCGATGCTCGAGCTGCGCGGCGGACATGTGTGCGTCCTCGGCACCGAGCCCGGCGCCGATGGCACATCGATCCCGCTCGGAGTGGTTGCGGTGCTCTCCAACCCGTTGCGTTACGCGTTCGATGACGCCTCCCGGCAGGCGACAGGTTTCGCCAAAGCGGACACCGACATGACGGTGCCGCCCGTTCCCGAAGGCGAGCAGCCGGGGCTCGAGGCCACCGGCTACTATTCGCCGCCCACGTCGACGTTCGCGTCCGGTGTGCATGCGGCAATCGTCGAAACCGACCCCGTGACCGCGGAGATCCACGTGCGGAAGTACGCGGTGGTGCACGACTGCGGCAACGTGATCAACCCGCGGATCGTCGAAGGCCAGGTGATCGGGGCGGTGGCCCAGGGTATCGGTGGTGCGCTCTACGAGCGGATCGTCTACGACGAGCACGGGCAGATGCTCAATGCGTCGTACATGGATTTCCTCATGCCGTTCGTCACCGAGATGCCCGATTCCCTCGAGATGGATCACACGGTAACCCCGTCCGCGCTCAATCCTCTCGGCATGAAGGGTGCCGGTGAGGCAGGAGTGATCCCGACCTCGGCCGTCATCGCCGCTGCGATCGAGGACGCGGAAGGCATCCCGATCACGTCCATGCCGATTTCCCCCTCGGAGTTGTTCGAGCTGCGTCTGAACCACGCGGCGAACCGGATCAAGGAGAACGAATGAGAATCGCCGGTACCGCGCAGTTGATCGCCCCGCCGGAGGTCGTGTACGACAGCCTGCAGGACGGCCGTGTTCTCGCGGCCACGATCCCCGGTGTGCAATCGCTCGAGCAGATCAGCGACAACCATTACAAGCTGTCCATCACCGCGGGCGTCGCCTCGATCAAGGGCACTTACGACGGCGAAGTGCTGTTGTCCCAGCAGAACCGGCCCGACTCGTTCGTGATGACCGCATCGGGCTCCGGCGCGCCGGGGACGGTCAAGGCCGACGTGACGGTACGACTCGAGGAGCGCGACGGCGGCACTGTCCTGAGCTACGACGCCGACGCGGTCGTGGGCGGAATGGTCGGCGGCGTGGGCCAGCGAATGATCACCGGTGTAGCAAAGAAGATGGCCGGGGTGTTCTTCAACGGCATCGACGGGGTGATCGCGAACGGAATCCCCGAACCTGTGGCCGACGAGGTCGTTGCTGTCGCCGGGCCTGCTGCAATCGAGAGCGCAACGGTTGCAGTCGCGCCGGCCGCTGCGGTGCAGGGCTCCGACCAGGCCACGCCGGTCGCCACAGTTCTGGCCTCGGCAGCGGTGGGTGCGGTCATTGCACTCGCCGGTGTGGTCCTCGGCGGGATTCTCGCCCGCCGATAGAGCGCTGCGACACGAACCGAACGGCACCCCAGGCCCGGGCATCCGCCCTGCCGGCCCGGGGTGCCGTCGTGTGTGGGGTGCCGTCGTGTGTACAGCGGTCGATGCACGAAGCCCCCAACAAGTGCGAGTGAGTTCGGCGATATGTGACAAAGAAACGGCGTCGCGCAGCGGGTGGAATGTCACCAAGCGTCAAAGAAGAACCGGCGAGACGAACCCAGGAGGAAGTGTGGGATCCAGGAAGATTCGGGTCGGTATCGACACCGGCGGAACATTCACGGACATCGTGGCCGTGGACGACGAGTCGGGTGCGATCGTCACCACGAAGACCCCGTCCACCCCGTCGGACCCCGCGGTGGGCTTTCTCGCCGGTGTCGAGAAGGTGCTCGCGAAGCTCGGCGAGACCGGCGATGCGATCGGGGCCGTCAGTCACGGCACCACCGTCGCAACCAACAAGCTGCTCGAAGGCAAGGTCGGACACCTCGGTTTCATCACCACCGAGGGCTACGAGCACGTGCTCGAGATCGCCCGTCAGTCCGTCCCGGACGGTTACGGTAACTCGTACTTCTGGGTCAAGCCCGACCGCATCGTCCCGGCCGACCGGGTCCGCACGGTGGGTGGACGACTCAACTTCGAGGGCAAAGAGATTCGCTCGCTGAACGAGGACGACGTCCGCGCTGCGGCACGGTTCTTCCGGGAGCGCGAAGTGCTCACCATCGGTGTGTGCCTGATGCACTCGTACGCGAACCCCGAGCACGAGCGCCGCGTCCACGACATCCTCCTCGACGAGTACCCCGAGGCGACGGTGAGCATCTCGAGCGAGGTGCTGCGCGAGTACCGCGAATACGAGCGGTCCATCACGACACTCGTCGATGCTTCCGTCAAGCCCAACATCCGTAGCTATGTCGGCAACATCGCCACCCGTCTGCGGGAGTTCTCCTCGATCGACGGGGAACAGCGCGACATCCCGTTCTACGTGATGAAGTCGAACGGCGGTGTGCTGTCGGCGAAAGAGGTCGTGAATCAGCCGATCACGACGGTGCTGTCGGGGCCGGCGGCAGGCGCACTCGGTGCCGCTCTGATCGCAGGTGTCGCGGGCGTCGACCAGGTGCTCACGTGCGATGGCGGCGGCACGTCGACGGACGTCACCGTGGTCGTCGGCGGAGAGCCTGCTCTCACCACCGAGGGCCGAGTGGGGATGTACCCGTCGAAGATCCCGATGATCGACGTGGTCACCGTCGGTGCCGGTGGCGGTTCGATCGCGTGGATGACCCCCGAAGGCACGCTGCGTGTCGGTCCGCAGTCGGCCGGCGCCGATCCCGGACCGTTGTGCTACGCCAAGGGCGGTGACGAACCGACCATCACCGACGCGCACGTGCTGCTCGGCCGGATCCCCCCGCACCTGCTCGGCGGTGAGATCCCCCTCGACACCGAGCTCGCGCGCAAGGGCGTCGAGGAGCTCGCCCACCGGCTGGGTCTCGAATTCGAGGCATGTGCCACCGGCATCCTCGAAGTATCGGCATGGAACCAGGCGAACGCGTTGCGTCAGGTCACCGTGAAGCGTGGACTCGACGTCCGCGACTTCACGCTGGTGACCTTCGGCGGCTCCGGTTCATTGCTCGCGTGCCGCCTCATCGACATCCTCGGTCTCAAAGATGTTCTCGTCCCACTCAACCCGGGTAACGTCTCCGCATTCGGGCTGCTCACCGTCGACGTCCGCAACGACTACGTGCAGACGCACGTGAGCCGGCACGACCGGCTGCAGGTCACCGAGCTGCAATCCGGACTCGATGCGCTCGCGGTGGAGGCCGAGCGCGCGCTCGCCGACGAAGGTTTCGCTCCCGACGAGCGTCGCTACGCACGCTCGGCAGACCTCCGGTACCTCGGACAGGCCTTCGAGGTGCGCGTACCGCTCGGTGACGGACCCGTCACCCAGGAGTTGATGGACGAGGCTGCGGCACGCTTCCACGAAGCCCACCGCGAACTCTACGGATACGACTTCTGTGGTGACCCGCACCAGCATGTGGAGTGGGTCAATCTTCGGGTGAGCGGCATCGGGCCCATCAAGCGTCCCGAGCTGAAGGAGATCGCCGCGGGTCGCGGCGCCGAGGTCGCTGTCACGGGAACTCGCGACGCCTACTTCGGAGAGTGGGTCACCACCGCGGTGTACGACCGGGCCCTGCTCGGTGCCGGTGACGAATTGAACGGTCCCGCAGTGATCGAGGAGTTCAGCTCCACGATTCCCGTGCACCCCGGATTCCGCGCGCGGATCGACGCTTTCGGAAATATCCGCATCACCAAGACGTCCGACTCGAACGGAGTGAACCGATGACCGCGATCCTCGATGCTGCTGCAGCACAGGCGGCGAAACCCTACCGGCTCACCGAGGCCGGGGGAGCAGCACCCGACCCGGTGCTCGTGGAAATCGTCGCCGGCTACCTCGCGAGTGTCGAGATGGAAGTGGAGACCTCCATCTCGCGGACCTCGCGTTCGCCGATGATCCGCGATGCCCACGACTTCCGCGCGGGAATCCACGACCGGAACCTTCGCAAACTCACGGGCCGTTCGTATTCGGCGCTGGTGCACCCGATCGCGCGGGATTTCCCGCTCGACACCATGAAGCCGGGCGACGTCTTCTTCCACAACGACGTCTACCTCTCCGAAGGTGGCATCGGCCACCTGCCGGATCTGTGCGTCACGGTGCCGGTGTTCGCGACCCGGCCCGGCGACACCGAGCCGAAGGTCGTTGCCTTCGTGCAGGCGTTCGGCCATCACGACGACATCGGCGGATGCTGCCCGGGATCGATGCCGTCGGGTGCCACCACGGTGTTCGAGGAGGGCCTGATGGTTCCGCCGATCAAGTTGTGGGACCAGGGTGTTCCCAACGAGGCGGCCTTGCGCATCATGACCCGCAACTCGCGGATGCCCGACGCCCTCGCCGCGGATCTCGACGCCGAGTGCTCGGCCTGTCTCATGGGGGCACGTCGTCTCACAGAACTGTTCGAGCGGTACGGCGTCGAAACCGTCGAATCATGCTTCGACGCAATGATGGACGCCACCACGGAGACCTACCGTCGCGAGATCCTCAGTAAGATCCCGAAGGGCGAATACACCTGGGAGGACTACGCCGAGCACGACGGTGTGGACGAGCCCATGCTGCATGTCCAGCGGATCACTCTGACGAAGACGGGCCCGGAGGACGAGGGCGGGGAACGCCTGATCCTCGACTTCAACGGCACCGGCCCGCAGGCGAAGGGGCCGATCAACCACTGCGGCGACTACGCGGACGGCAACTTCCTGATCAAGTGGCTGGCGCCGATCCTCCGCAACCTGGCGGACACCCCGGAACGCATGGCCGAACTCGACGTCAACGAGGGCGTCGTGCCGTTGATCGAGATGAAGTTCCCCGAAAAGGGCACGCTCATCACGCCGATCTTCCCGGCGCCCACCAACGCCCGCACATTCGTGATTCTGCGTCTGCTCGGTGTACTGGCAGGTGTGGTCGCGAAGGCCGTCGACGGCAACATGCCCGCCGACCAGGAAACCATCCGCTACACCGGTGTGTACGGTGAGGACTTCGAGGGGCACTCGTACCTCATGCGCGAGGTGCTGGGCGGCGGCTCGGGCGGCAGGCACTATGCGGACGGCGAGGACACCATCCACGTGGTGCCCGACTCCCGCAATCTGCCGACGGAGTTCACCGAGAGCCGGTTCCCGTTCATCGTCGAAAAGCTGGGTCTTGCCGTCGATTCCGGTGGAGCAGGTCGCTACCGCGGTGGTCTCGGATACGAGAAGCACATCCGGATGCTCAAGGACGGGCACTTCATGTCCATCGCCGACCGGTCGATCCTGGCATGCTGGGGCGTCAAGGGCGGCAAGGCCGGACGGCCGTTCTCCGTCGTGCTGAATCCGGGTGGTCCCGACGAACGCGAGTTCGACGCACTCACCGATGCCGAACCCATCAAGGCGGGCGAAGTCGTCCGGATTCGCACGACCGGCGGCGGTGGCTGGGGCGACCCGCTCGACCGTCCCGTCGACGAGGTGGTGCGAGACGTACTGTGGCGCAAGGTGTCCGTAGGCGGAGCCCGTACCGATTACGGTGTCGTCCTGAAGGATGCGCCGGCCGATTCGCCGGTCGCGGATGTCGAAGCGACCGAGGTGTTGCGCGAGCGGATGCGATCGGAGCGTGCTCCGGAAGAGCCGTTCTTCGATCGAGGACCCGGTTACGAAAGATTGTCCGGTGGAGCGAAGTTCGCCGAGTACGACTTCATCGGCAACTGACTCGTGGGTGCCTTCACGTCCGGCGGCGCTGATCTTGCAGTGATCGGCGCCGCCGGGAAGACGGGGGCCGCCGTCGTGGCAGCGCTCGAGAAGAAGGCTTCTGTTCGCCGGGTGGTACATACCGCCCGGCGGGCGGACGATCGCGCCGTCGACCTCGAGACCGGTGCCGGCCTGCGGGAGGCCCTGTCGGGATGCCGGGGCGTGTACTTCATCGCGCCCAACGTGCACCCCGACGAGCCCGCGCTACTGCGCCGGGTGCTCGCCGCTGCTACCGAGGGGGGCGTCGACCACGTCGTCTATCACTCCGTCGCGTGGCCGTACACACCCGACATGCCGCACCATCTCGACAAGGCACGGTGTGAGGACGAGCTGCACAGGTACGGCGGTGTGCGATGGACGGTGTTGCAACCCTGCGCGTACGCGGAGAATTTTGCCGCCGTACTCGACGGCTCGGTGAACACACTCGCGGTGCCGTACGACCCGGATGCCGTGTTCTCGTTCGTGGGCCTGGCGGATGTCGCGGAGGCCGCCGCCCGTGTCCTGATCGAGGGTGCGGACATCCACCACGGTGCGACGTACGAGCTCGGAGGGCCGGAGGAGCTCAGCGTTCGGCAGTTGTGCCGTCGGGCGCCTGGGTCCGTGGTGGTCGGGCAGGTGCCGGTGGCCGACTGGATGGACCGCCACGGGGGCGACCTCACCGTCGATGCGCGTGCACGCCTGGCTGCGATGTTCGACTTCTACGATCGGCACGGATTCGTCGCCGGAAGCACACAGCTACGTGCGCTCCTGGGCCGCCGTCCTGTCGGAGTCACCGATCTGGTCGGCGCGATGTGAGGGCGTCTGCCGTCTGCGTCGTGTAGGAAAGGGACTGTGACGGATCACCACGCGAACGGCCGCTCCGCCGACGAGTCCCTGCCCGCGTCCGTACTCATCGCGGTCGCCGAGTCCTCCAACATCGGTGTGCTCACCCTCAATCGCCCCGAGCAGCGGAATCCGCTCTCGGTGGCAACCATGCGCGAGGTGACACTGGGGCTGCGGGCGTTGTCCGCAGAAGCCGCGGTTCGGGTGATCGTGATCCGGGCCGAGGGGCCGGTGTTCTCGGCGGGCCACAACCTGCGGGAGATGATCGGTCGCACCCTGGAGGAAGAGCGGGCAGTTTTCGACACCTGCACCGAGATGATGCAGACGGTGCAGTCGATCCCGCAGCCGGTGATCGCCTCGGTGCAGGGCACGGCGGTCGCTGCCGGATGTCAGCTGGTCGCGGCGTGCGATCTCGCGGTGGCGTCGTCCGCTGCGGTGTTCGGTACGCCGGGTGTGAAGATCGGCCTGTTCTGCTCGACGCCGATGGTTGCGGTGAGCCGGGCAATCGGACGCAAACGTGCGCTGCAGATGCTGCTCACGGGCGAGACGATCGACGCGCACACTGCAGCCGACTGGGGTCTGGTGAACTTCGTCGTCGACCCGGACGAGCTGGAGATCGAGACGACGGCACTGGCCGCGAAAATCGTCGGCGCCTCGCCCGCGACAGTGAAGATCGGCAAGGAAGCGTTCTACCGGCAGATCGATCTTCCTCAGGACCAGGCGTATGAAGCGATGGGCGAGACGATGGCCCAGAACGCGATGATCTGCGACGCGCAGGAAGGCATGAGCGCGTTCGTGGAGAAACGCGCGCCGGTGTGGCAGGGGCGGTGAGGGACTTCCTACCTCGATCGACCGCTGGATCTGGACCGATTGTTGGACGTCCTATAACCTCGTCGACATGAGTCCCGACCCTCGTTCCAGCACTGTCGATGCCATCATCCGACGCTCTGCCGGACGCTTCCCCGATCGTGCCGCATTGCGGTTCGAGAACCGCACGGTCACCTACCGCGAGCTCGACGACGCGGTGTCGCGCGCAGCCGCGCACCTGCTGACGCTCGGGCTCGATACCGGAGACCGGGTCGCTGCGTACGGCACCAACTCCGATGCCTACGTGATCGGCTACCTCGCAGCCGCGCGTGCCGGCCTGGTGCATGTGCCGATCAACTACGCACTGCGCGGTGAAGAGTTGAGTTACCTCCTCGGGCAGTCGGGTGCGCGAGCAATTCTCGTCGATCCCGCGCTGCGCGAGAACGTCGACCAGGTGCTCTCCGTGGTCCCCACCGAGACCGTCCTCGCTCTGCGCGACACGGACGACTCGCTCCTCGCGCTCGCCACCACGGGCGATGTCCCCGTCGTCGAGGCGGAGGTGGCCGACACCGACCTGGCGCAACTCCTCTACACCTCCGGTACCACGTCGAAGCCCAAGGGCGCCATGATGACTCATCGGGCGCTCGTGTTCGAGTACACGTCGTCGATAGTCGCGCTCGATCTCGCGCCCGACGACAATCCCCTCATCTGCATGCCGCTGTACCATTCGGCGGCGATGCACGTGTTCATGCTGCCGTACCTCGCGATCGGGGCTACGGTCCGGCTGTTGCCTGCACCCGACATTCCGGGGATCCTGCGCATGATCGAGGAGGAGTCCGTCGGATCGCTGTTCCTCGCGCCCACGGTGTGGGTGCCGCTCGCCAACCACCCCGATCTCGATACCCGAGACCTGTCGTCGCTACGCAAGGCCCAGTACGGTGCGTCGATCATGCCGGTGACGGTGCTCAACCGACTGCGTGAGCGCTATCCCGACCTGGCGTTCTACAACTGCTTCGGCCAGTCGGAGATCGGCCCGCTCGCGTGCGTGCTGCGCCCCGAGGAACATGAGGCAAGGCCGTCGTCGTGCGGTAAGACGATCCTGTTCGTCGAAACCCGTGTCGTCGACACCGAAGGCAACGACGTACCGGACGGCGAACCCGGTGAGGTGCTGTACCGGTCGCCGCAGCTGTGCCTCGGCTACTGGGAGAATCCCGATGCCACCGCGGAAGCGTTCCGCGACGGCTGGTTCCACTCGGGCGATCTCGTCACGCGCGACGCTCAGGGGTACATCACGGTCGTCGACCGCATCAAGGACGTCATCAATACCGGCGGAATTCTGGTTGCTTCCCGAGAAGTCGAGGATTCGATCTACACGCACAGTGCGGTCGCCGAGGTAGCGGTGATCGGCACTCCGGACGAGAAATGGATCGAGGCCGTCACCGCGGTCGTGGTGCGCAAGGACGGCGAGACCGTCACCGAGAGTGAACTCATCGATCACGTGAAGCAGCGCCTCGCGCCGTTCAAGGTGCCCAAGGCCGTGCGGTTCGTCGACACGCTGCCGCGGAATCAGAGCGGCAAGCTCCTCAAGCGTGAACTCCGTTAGAAAAAGAGGACTTTCATCATGAACAAGCACGTTCCCTCGTGGTACGACGACGAAGTGAGCGCCGTCCACGAACTCGCGAGCGACTTCTTCGAGCGCGAGATCATGGGCCATGCCGAGAAGTGGGACGCGCAGCGCCGCATCGACCGCGAGGTGTGGTCGAAGGCAGGCAAGTTGGGTCTGCTGTTGTGCTCGGTGCCCGAGGAATACGGCGGTGGCGGAGGCACATTCGCGCATGATCTTGCGGTGTTCGAAGCACAGGGCTACTCCGGCGACCTCGCGTTCGGGGTCTCGGTGCACAGCGGCATCGTCGCGCACTACATCCTCGAATACGGCACCGAAGAACAGAAGAAGACGTGGCTGCCGGGAATGGCCACCGGTGAGATCCTCGGTGCGATCGGTATGACCGAGCCGACCGCCGGATCCGACCTCAAGGCGATCAAGACCAGCGCGATCCGCGACGGCGACCACTACGTCGTCAACGGCAGCAAGACGTTCATCACCAACGGCGCGTCGGCCGACGTCATCGTGCTCGCCGTCAAGACCGATCCGAAGGCGGGCGCCAAAGGCGTGTCGCTGCTGATCGTCGACCTTCGCGACTGTGACGGCTTCGAGGTCGGCCGCGTACTCGACAAGGTCGGCCAGCACGCGGCGGACACTTCGGAGTTGTCGTTCGTCGACGTCCGGGTGCCGGTGTCGAACCTGCTCGGTGAATCGGAGGGTCTCGGATTCGGTCAGCTCATGGCTCAACTCGTGCAGGAGCGTCTCATCATCGGCGCGCAGGCCGCGGGTGCGATGGAACGCGCCGTCGAGGAAACCGTTCGTTACACCAAGGCGCGGGAGGCATTCGGGCACAGTCTGTTCGAATTCCAGAACACCGCCTTCGAGCTCGCCGAGTGTCAGACCATCGCGCGCACCAGCCGGGTGTTCCTCGACTACTGCATCGAGAAGCACCTGCACGGCACGCTGGACGCGTCCGACGCCGCGATGGTCAAGTACTGGCTCACCGACAAGCAGTGCGAAGTGATCGACCGGTGCGTGCAGTTGCACGGCGGCTACGGGTACATGCGCGAGTACCTGATCGCGCGGATGTACGAGGATGCACGCGTCCAGCGGATCTACGCGGGGGCGAACGAAGTGATGAAATCCCTTATCGCCCGGTCGCTGTAGGGATCCGGAGGGTCTGACTTCGTCACCCGTCCACGAATACGTTCGGCTGGTCGTCGTGGACGCCGGTGAACATTTCGGTCGGAGTCAGGGGCCGCGAGGCCGCCGTGGGCATGATCCCTTCGCGGTGAGCGAGGTGGGTCATGCTTTCGAGCCGGCCGGAGTAACCGGTGGGCTGATCGAGCATCCAGAGGATGCCCTCGGCGGCCTCGGAGCTCGGTGCGAAGTCGCTGTGGTCGACGTCCGGCAGGTTGGCCAGAGTGCCTTCGGATGCGACCGGGGAGTCGATGCGGAAGCAGTTGGCGGCGATGTTGTCTACCGCGAGCTGGCGGGCGAGATCGACTGTCATCCGCTCCAGACCCACCTTGGCGATGCCGTAGGACATCAGTCCGGGCACCGGCTTCAGGGCGGCCAGTGAGGACACGTTGAGGATGCGGCCTTCGCCGGCCGCGCGCAGGTGCGGTATGGCATGGCGGATCGCGATCAGCGGTGCGTCGAGGTCGATCGCCATCACGAGGTCGTGGCGGCGCAGCGGGATGTCGACGTCGCCGACGAAGGTGACCCCGGCGTTGTTGACGAGCACATCGAGTCGACCGAGTTCGGCGACGGTCTGTTCGACCATGGCGCCGACCTGCTCGCGGTCCGACAGGTCGACCGGCACGGCGATCGCTGTGCCACCTCGGGCGCGGATCGTGTCGACGATGTCGTCGAGCGTGCCGGGTGTGCGTCGGGGGTTGTTTCGCGTGGACCGGGCTGCGCATGCCACCGCGTACCCGGCGTCGGCCAGAGCGATGGCGGTGGCCGCGCCGACTCCTCGGCTGGCGCCGGTGACGAGGGCGACCTTGGTCAGAATATTATTCTCCATGAAGAGAACTATACTTCTGGGAATGCTCGGTTCAAGACCGAACGGATCGGGTGTGGTGCTCCGCCAGCTTGCTCAGCATCACAGTGAGCTGCGCGCGCTCGTCCGCATCCAGCGGGGCGAACGCCTCGTCCTGCACCACGGCAAGTGTCCGCTCGAGGCCGAACAGCCGATTCCGCCCTCGGCGGGTGAGGCTGATGATGTTCCGGCGCCGGTCGCTCGGGTCGGGGTCACGCTCGACGAAATGCCGGTCGACGAGTGCGTCGACGACGGCCACGACGTCGCTGCGATCGAGACCACACCGGCGCCCCAGATCGACCTGGCTGGACGGCCCGTACTCGTCCAGCGCGGCGAGCACTCGGTAATGGTGCCCGCGGGCATCGGCAGCGTCGAGCCGGTCGAACACGACGCGGTGGACGTGCCGCGCTGCCTGGCTCAGCAGGAAACTGGGCAGATGCTCGAGTCGGGCCGGACCGGTCGGGGCATCGGTGGCGGGCATGGACGGAGTCTACGGTCGGGCGCATCCAGGAAGCGAGTTCCGGCAGATGGCGCTCCTGAGGCCGGGACTCGTACCTCTTCAGTGACCGCGGTGATCGGTGATCGGTGTGCGTGGTCCGCGCTTCGGAACCTGTGAGTATCCACCGGATGCGACGATCAACCGGACCGCTCGATAGCGATGGGGGCGTAGCGGTTCGAGGTACTCGACCATCCCCGCGTCGTCGAGGGGTCTGCCGAGCAGCGACCGGCCGACCACGTTCGCCAGGTGGTAGTCGCCCACGGACAGGGCGTCGGCGTCGCCGAACGCGCGCTGTGCGACCTCGGCCGCAGTCCACTCCCCGATGCCCGGCAGTGTCCGCAGCTTCCGCTGGGCTTCGTCCGGGGTGTCGTCGCACAAACGCTCGAGACGGTCGGCGAGCTGTGCGGACCGCACGATCGTGCGGGCACGGGACGGATCGACGTTCGCCTTGTGGAACTCCCACGACGGGATGCGACGCCACACCTGAGCGCTCGGCGGCACGCGCATACCTGCCGGTGCGGGTCCGGGCGCGGGGTCGCCGAAACGTGTGACGAGGCGGCGCCACGATGCGAATGCCGCGACGCCGTGTACTCGTTGCTCGAGCACGGCGGGCACGAGCGATTCGAGGACACGGCTGGTACGCGTGATCCGCAGTGCCGGGAATCGCCGGTGGGCCTCGACGAGCACGGGATGCTCGGGTGCGAAGCCGGACGGGTCGTCTCGTGCGCCGAGGAGTGCGGGTAGTTGCTCGTGCAGTTCTGCCGAGCCCTGGCCCCACAGCCGGGCGTGCACTCCGTTCGGGCCGTCCTGGGTCAGGCGGTAGGTCACCGGACCGGACTCCATCCGAGACACCCGCCACACGGCGGCGCCGTCGGTGCGGTGACATGGATCCCACCCGCCACGCTGGAGAGGCCGAAGCGTCGACACGAGGTCGACGGGCCATGGCACTCTTATACGGGTGTCCATCTCGAATGTGGACGTGGGCACCGAATCACCGTACGCCCGTGAACGAAACTCGGGTTTAGACGGTGTCGGAGGGAAAGGCTATGGTTCGCGCATGATCATCGTGAGCACCGACGGATCCTGCTTGCGCAATCCCGGTGGCGCTATCGGGTGGGCGTGGGTCAATCACGAAGGCCCCAGCGCGTCGGGTGGTGATCGCTCCGGTACCAATCAGATCGCGGAGCTGCGGGCGCTGCTCGAAGCGCTCCGTGCTCATCCAGGACCGGACCCGTTGCTCATCGAATCCGATTCCCAGTACGCGATCAAGTGTGCGTCCGAGTGGCTGCCCGGCTGGAAACGCAAGGGTTGGAAGACTGCGTCGGGTGCCCCCGTGAAGAACCTCGAGCTGGTTCGCGACATCGACCGCGAAATCGCCGAGCGCACGGGCCCCGTGAGGTTCCGCTGGGTGCGGGGGCACGTCGGTAACCACTTCAACGAGGTCGCCGACAAGCTTGCCGGTGAAGCGGCACGTGAGGCCGCCGCGCTGCCCGGCCCTATCGAGGTCCCGAAGGTCGCGCCCGCGGTGGTCAAGCCCAAGAAGACTTCGCCCGCCGCCGACGCCGAAATGACCTTGTTCTGAGTCGGTAGTACAGCTCTGTGTCGGTAGTACAGCGCTGCGTCAGTAGTAGACGGCGAGGCGTCCGTTCGGCCCGTCGACGCAAGTGACGGGGGTATCGAACACTCGCGTGAGCACGTCGTCCACCAAAATCTCGTCGGGGGTTCCGAACTCCACGACCTTGCCGTCCTTCATGGCGCAGATCCGGTCGGCGTAGTGGCCGGCGAAGTTGATGTCGTGGAGCACGATGACCACGGTGCGCCCGAGCTCGACCGCGACTTTGTGGAGGTGCTGCATCATCTGGACCGAGTGCTTCATGTCCAGGTTGTTCAGCGGTTCGTCGAGCAGGATGTAGTCGGTGTCCTGGCACAGCACCATGGCCACGTAGGCGCGCTGCCGCTGCCCGCCGGAGAGCTGATCCAGGTAGCGGTGTTCGAGGTCGGTGAGTCCGAAGAACTCGATGGCCTGGGTGATGGCCTCCTCGTCCTTGCGGGTGAGGCGGCCCTTCGAGTGCGGGAAGCGACCGAAGCCGACGAGCTGACGAACCGTCAACCGGGTGACGAAATGGTTCTCCTGGCGGAGCACCGAGACGATCTTCGCGAGATCTTTCGACTTGGTGCTCGAAACGTCGTAGCCGGCGATCTCGATGGTTCCGGCGTCGGCACCGAGCAACCGTCCCACGATCGTCAGCATCGTCGACTTGCCTGCGCCATTGGGCCCGACCAGGGCGGTGATGCCGCCTTTGGGGATGGTGAGGTCGATCTCGCCAATCGTGACCGTGCTGCTGTACTCCTTACAGAGTCCTTTGATCTCGATCACAGGGACCTCGCGAGGATGCCCCGTCGTTCACGGCGGGCAGGAATGGCGTTCGACATGTCGGACCCTTCTGTTGTCATGAGGAGATGAGGACCGCATACAAGGTCCGGGCCTACCCGGACCCCGAACAGTCGGCGCTGCTGCGCCGCACATTCGGCTGCGTGCGCGTCGTGTGGAACAAGACCCTCGCCGACCGGCAACGCCGGTACACCACCGAGCAGAAATCGACCTCGTACAAGGAAACCGACGCCACGCTGTCCGAGTGGAAGAAAACCGAGGAGCTTGCGTTCCTCGGCGAGGTGTCCTCGGTGCCGCTTCAGCAGACGCTGCGCCACCAGCACACCGCGTTCCAATCGTTCTTCAAGGGCACCGCCAAGTACCCACGGTTCAAGAACCGGCATTCTCGCCAGTCCGCGCACTACACACGCTCCGCGTTCCGCATCAAAACGGACGGGCTGTGGCCGGCGAAGACCACCGCGCTGCTGCGGGTGGCGTGGTCTTGGCCGGACATCGACCTTGCCACGCTCGACCCGACAATGGTGGTTGTCTCCCGCGAGGCGGACGGCCGGTGGTTCGTGACGTTCGCCGTCGACACGACCGATCCCGCCCCGCTGCCCGAGACCGGCGAATCGGTCGGCGTCGACCTCGGCATCAAGGACTTCGCGGCGCGGTTCGACACGATTGCCGTCGAAGACCTCGCCCCGCGCAACATGGTCCGCAACCGCCGGTTGGCGAAGTCGATCAGCGAATGCGGGTGGGGTGAGTTCCGGTCGATGCTCGAGTACAAGGCCGAGCGGGCCGGACGCCGGTTCGTGGTGATCGACCGCTGGTATCCCAGCTCGAAGACGTGCAGTGCGTGCGGGCATCTGCTCGCCGTGCTGTCCCTCGGGACACGCCACTGGACGTGCCCCGACTGCGGCACCCGGCACGACCGGGACATCAACGCCGCGAAGAACATCCTCGTCGCCGCCGGGCTGGCGGAGGCACCAAACGCCTGCGGAGGCGATGTCAGACGGCACGGGTCCTCCCGTCCGCAATCGCCGGTGAAACAGGAACTCCCGGATGTGAGTCCGAGAGTCCCCGTCCTTCAGGGCGGGGAGTAGTCAAAGTCTGCCCTTCCGGAGGATCACGTAGAGGAACACCGAGCCGCCGACGGCCTCGATGATGATGGAGACGGCACCTTCGGCGTAGAAGATGTTCTTCAGGACGAAGTAGGCACCGCCGAGGATGACGAACCCGGTGAGGATCGCGACCGGGAACACGAAGCGGTGATCGTGCGTGGCTGCGAACTGGTAGGCGAGGGTCGCCACGAGGAAGCCGAGGAAGGTCATGGGGCCCACGAGCGCCGTGGTGGTGGCCATGAGGACCGACACCAGGAACAGAATGAGCATGATCTCGCGGCGGTGGTTCAGGCCGAGGTTCGTGGTCATGTCCTTACCGAGCGCGACGATGTCGAGCCGGCGGGATCGCCACCACAGCGTCCCCGCAGACGCGATGCAGAGCGGGATCGCCAACGGCAGGTAGGACGCATCCGCATTGGACACCGACCCGAACAGTTTGGCGGTGAGGATGTCGAACTCGCTGGGGGTGAGCATGCGCTGCATGAAGGTGGCCACGGAGCCGAGGCCGCCACCGAGGACGATGCCGACCAGGAGCATCACCTGCATGTTCCCGTACTTGCCGGAGAGCAACCATCCGTAGAGCATCAGCGAGAAGCCGACCATCAGGACGAGCATGAGGGCGAACTGCGGCACCCCTTGGAACGTCGTCACTCCGACCGCGCCGAGGAAGAAGATGGCGGCGGTCTGGATCGCGACGTAGAGCGCCTCGAAACCCATGATGGAGGGTGTGATGATGCGGTTGTTCGTCGCCGACTGGAACGACACCGTCGCGACGGCCTGACACACGACGACGATGGCGATCACGACGAGGTTGGTCGCGCGCATCTGCGTGATCCGCCAGAATCCCGCCGTCCCGAAGGGCGCCGGGTTGTTCCAGGTCACGATCCCCACGGCGACGACAACGGACAGCAGAACCAGGGCCCCGACGAGGATCCAGTAGCGACGCTGTTGGCGTGCGGTGGCAAATGCTCCGGAGCCCGTGTGCTCGGTCTTCACGGCAGTGGTGGGCGCTGGCTCGACGGCCGTATCCGGCAGAGTCTTCTCGAGCATGGTCTTCTCAGGAAGCGTCGTATCAGGCATTGCGGCGGCTCCGGAGAAGCAGGGTGATGAACACGACGGAGCCCACGACTCCGAGGATGAGGGATACCGGTACTTCGAACGGCATGATGATCGTTCGGCCGATCAGGTCGCAGACGGTCACGATGGCGATGCCGAGCAGGCACACCCACGGGAGGTTGCTGCGTAGGTCGTCGCCACGGAACATCGAGACGATGTTGGGGACGATGAGCCCGAGGAAGGGAAGGGCGCCCACCACGACGGTCACGACTCCGGTAGAGATGGCGATGAGGCCGGTTCCCAGAAGAATGATGCGGTTGTAGTTCAGGCCGACATTCGTGGCCACGTCCTCGCCGAGTCCCGCGACCGTGAGTCGGTCGGCGACGACGAATACCAGCACCGCGACGATCGCAACGATCCAGAGGGCTTCGTACTGGCCCTTGACGATGGACGTGAAGCTTCCGGCGAACCAGATGCCCAGGCTCTGAAGTTTGTCGGTGGACAGAGCGATGTATGTGGTGATGGAGCCGACGACAGCGCCGAGCATGATGCCGACGATGGGAACGATCAGCGACGACGACAGCTGCACTCGCCGTAGGAACATGAAGAAGATCATCGTTCCGATGAAAGCGGCGACGATCGCGCCGATCATCCGGGGCATGAGGCCGGCGGTGGGGAAGACGATCATCATGATCAGCAGACCGAGTCCGGCCCACTCGGTGGTGCCGGTCGTGGTCGGCTCCACGAAACGGTTCTGCGTGAGCAACTGCATGACGAGACCGGACATCGCCATCGCGGCGCCGGCGAGGACCAGCGCGATCGTGCGGGGGATGCGGGTGATGCTGAACATCTCCCAGCCGAATTCGCCGCCGAAGATGTCGAACACACCGGTGAACAGTGATATGACCAGCAGGACTCCGACCCCGAGGAATCCCAGTAGGAGCTTCCAGTCGAACAGCTTCTCCCCGGTCCGGGGAGATTGGGTCTGAGTGCTCATGTCACCGTCGTTCTCACTCGTGAATAACGCCTGCCGTGGGCTCGGCCTGATGGCCGGGCCCACGGCGATCGACGCTGTGCGTCAGGTACTCACTTCGCTCGCGCGAAGATCAGTTGTTCGCTTCGCCCTGTGTGTTCTGCTTTTCGAGCAGATCCGCGAGGGAGTTGAAGAACTCCGTGTAGGTCTGGATGCTCTCGTTGGTGTAGGTGTCGGTGGGCAGGTAGATGATGTTGCCCTCCTGGACCGCCGCCACATTCTGCAGCGCCTGGGACTGCTCGATCACCGTGGTGGCAGGGATGTAGTCGGGTCCGCCACCGGTCGAGGTTCCGCCGTCGCGGTCCATGATGATGATCAGGCCCGGGTTGGAGGCTGCGATGGCCTCGACGGAGATGTCGTCGCCCTGATGGTCGTCGGTTCCCTCGGGAACGTCGAGAGCGGGGGTCAGGCCGAAGATGTCGAACATGGGGCCGATGGTGCGGCCGGTGCTCGGGGCGACGTACCCGATCTGGCCACCGGACACGATGAGGCCCATCACCGACTGGTCGGGGGAGTATGCGGCCTGCACGCGGGCGATGGATTCGTCGAACGCATCGCTGAGAGCCTGTGCTTCGGTTTCCTTGTCGAAGATCTCGCCGAGAACCGTGACGCCGCGCTTGAGTTCGGCGTCGAAGGACTCGCCGTCGCGCGGGGAAACCTCGACGATGGCGGCGTCCGGTGCGAGGTCCTGGAACTGTTCGCGGAACTGGGCGAACCGTCCGCCGTTGATGATCAGGTCCGGATCTGCGGCGACGATGGCTTCGAGGTTGGGCTCACGATGCGAGCCCAGGTCGATGATGCTCTCGTCCTCCGTGTAGGAGATCGTGTTCGGCATGAGGGTGACCGCGCCTGCGGCGAGCGGGATACCCCACGTGTCGAGAGTCTCGAACGTGCTGTTGTCGGTGGCGACGACGGATTGCGGCGGCACTGTGACCGTCTGGGGGCCGAAGTTGTCCTCGACGGTGACAGTGGCGGCGGTGTCGTCGGTCGCCTCGGTGGCGGGGTCGCTCGAACATGCCGTCAGGGCCAGGGCAGCCAGGGTGCCGAGGACGGCACCTCGGTACAGGCGGGATGCGTTCATCAAATTTCCTCGCTGCTTGCTTACAAAGGGGTGGGTATGCCGTTTAGGACACCCTATAAAACGGTTAGCATAACCTAAGCCAGAGGGATTTCTAGGATCGGGTCGGATACCGCTCTGAACTCGGGTTTTCCCGTCGGCATCGGTGCGCAGACGGACGTCGATCGGCCCCGGTACGGTCGCTGTGTGAACGAGATCGAACAGATTGCGCAGTTCCGTCGGCGTCACGGCATCGATGAGCTCATCGATGTCCACACGCATTTCATGCCGAAGAACGTGATGGACAAGGTCTGGGAGTACTTCGACACCGCGGGGCCGCTCGTCGGACGGACCTGGCCCATCACCTACCGGCACACCGAAGAGGAACGCGTCGAGCGCCTGCGCGCGTTCGGGGTCCGGTACTTCACGTCGATGCTCTATCCGCATCGGCCGGAAATGGCGGCGTGGCTCAATGCATGGTCGGCCGATTTCGCCGCCCGCACCCCGGACTGCCTGCACACCGCGACGTTCTATCCCGAGGCGGGCGCGGCGTCCTACGTGTCCGATGCGATCTCGTCCGGTGCAGTGGTGTTCAAATCCCACATCCAGGTCGGCGACTACACGCCACTCGATCCACAGCTGAAAGATGTGTGGGGACTACTCGAGGACGCGGGCCTGCCGATCGTCGTGCACTGCGGGTCGGGGCCCGCTCCCGGAACACACACCGGCCCCGGGCCGATGGCCGAACTCATGCGCCGGTATCCGAATCTGACGGTGATCGTGGCGCACATGGGTATGCCGGAGTACGAGGCTTTCCTCGACCTCGCGGACGAGTACCCACGCGTGTACCTCGACACCACGATGGCGTTCACCGACTTCGTCGAAGCGGATATGCCGTTCCCCGAGGCGGCATTGCCCAGGCTCGACGCCCTCCGGTCGAGGATTCTTCTCGGCAGCGATTTCCCCAACATCCCGTACGGCTACCTCCACCAGCTCGAGGCGGTCGAACGGTTCGCGCCGGATTCAGCGTGGGTGCGCGAGGTGTGCCACCACAACGCGGCTGCGTTGTTCGGGCTGGGATAGCGCACCCCGGCGTGTGCTGCAGAAAAAGGCAGATACACACCTTCTGAAGGTGTGTATCTGCCTTTTTCGGTTGTGACTATCGTCAGACCGCGAGATCGCGCCGGATGATCTTGCCGGTCGCGTTGCGCGGCAGAAGATCCTGAGTGATCTTCCAGGTCTTCGGGATCTTGTAGTAGGAGAGACGCTCCTTCAGGAAGTCCCGAAGATCGTCTTCGGTCGCCCCACCGCCGGGTCGCAACACCACCACTGCCGCGACTTCCTGCCCGAGGTCTTCGTCCGCGACACCGATGACCGCGCACTCCTGGACATCGGGATGCTCGTCGAGTGCCTGCTCGATCTCGGTGGGGTACACGTTCTCGCCGCCCCGCAGGATCAGATCGGAACGCCGGCCGGTCAACCGGAGGCGACCGTTCTGGAGGACTGCGTAGTCGCCGGTGCGCAACCATCCGTCGGAGGTGATCGCGGCGTCGGTGGCCGCGTCGTTCTCCCAGTAGCCGAGCATCACGAACGGGCTGCGAACGCAGATCTCGCCTTCGACGCCGTCGGCCACCTTCTCGCCGAACGGGTCGCGGATCTCCATGCTCACCGTGAGAATCGGGTTGCCGAGGGTGCCGGGGAAGGCTTCGAGTTCGGGTGCGGTCGCCACAGCGATCGCGGTGCTGCACTCGGTCAGGCCGTAGCTGTCCACCAGCGCCTGCTGGGCAAAGGGGAACTTCTCCTGCAGTCGCTTCTTGAACGCCGGCGACGACGGTGCGGACGCCAGCGCGAACGCACTCAGCGACGACAGGTCGTACTTGTCGGTGCCCTCGTGCTCGAGCATGCGCGACGCCATGGTCGGGACGGCGCCCCAGTTGGTGACCTTCTCACGGTCGATCAAGGTGAACACCTTGTCGACGTCGAAGGCGCCCTCGGTCATGACGAGCGCGCTGCCGGTGGCGAGCCGGGGAACGGCGAGGTTGTGCAGGCTGGCGATGTGGAACAGCGGCGAGGTCAACAGGTAACGAAGGTCGCTCGGCGCGGAGTCGTCGTACTGGCGCCCGTACATCGTTGCCATCATCGCATCGTTGAACCGGTGGTAGTCGATGACGGCGAGCAGGTTCCGCTGGGAGTGCACAGCACCCTTGGGGCGTCCGCTGGTGCCGCTGGTGAACAGGATGACGGCGGGATCGTCCTCGGCGACGTCGGTGATCGGGAGCTCGGCGCCGGACGCTGCGGACACGATCCGCGGCACATCCTCTTCCATCGAGAGCACATCGAACCCGGACACCTCGGCCGTGGCGAGCAGCGCGGCACGCTTGGCGTCGGCCACGATCACCTTCGGCTTCACCAGGTCGACGCCGTACGCGATCTCTGCGGGCACCCACCACGAGTTGAGCCCGACGCTGATCGCACCGAGGGACTGCGTCGCCCAGAAGGTGATGATCCATTCCGGCGAATTGGCGGCAAGGATCGCGACCCGGTCGCCCTTGCCCACGCCGTGTTCGTCGCGCAGGGTCGTGGCCAGGGCAGCCACCGCGTCGGCGTGCTGCGCGAAGGAGATACGTCGGTCGGCCGTGACGATGTAGTCGCGGTCGCCCCACGCCTTCGATGCAGCGATGACGTCGCCGACACGCCGATCGCGATTGACCATTACGGGCATGGCGTTCCCGCGAACCTCCTCCACAGCGATCTCGAACCGTCCGCCGGGGCCTGTCAGTTGGGATACGACCTTCTGCAGCATCTGTTGGACGTCAGCTGGTGCTGTCACTTCGATCGCCTTTCTTCGGTGTCGCCGAGGGGTACTTCACTCATTGCCGCGCGACGATCTCACGCCGGGTCCCCAGTATGGCGTGACCGTTACCACTGACCGGGAGTGCGCTGTGGTGGCGATCACGCCCAAGTCTCACTCACCGGGAGTCCGAGATGTCCGTTGCACGGCGCTGGCTACTTTCTCGGCACCCCGATATGCCGCCGCGAGGTCCGATTCCCTCGCCGTCCTCGGCGCGCTCGAGACGAAGGAGCTTCTCATCGTGAAACGCAGTACTGCTTCGAAGCTGGTGGCCGGCCTGGCCGCCACCATGGCGGTGACCACGGCCTGTGCAACGGATCGCGGTTCGGATCCGTCTCTTGCCGGGCTCGCTCCGGCCGCCGCCGCGGAGGCGGCCGCCGCTCCGACCGATGTGAAGTTCGGAACCCTCGAGTCGCCCTGCGGTGCAGGCGATGCCGCCGGGGGAACGGACCAGGGCGTCACCGACACCGAGATCAGGATCGGCTACGGCGACGACAGCGGCTACACCAAGAGCCCGGGCCTGAACAAGGAAATGGGCGACGCTGTCGCGGCCATGATCGATTGGTGCAACGACCAGGGGGGCATCAACGGACGCACGATCGTCGGCACCCGCTACGACGCAGCGATGACGCAGGCGAACGCCGTCACGCAGAACGCGTGTACGTCCGAGTTCATGCTGGTCGGTCACGGCTTCGCCATGGACCAGACCTCCGAGCAGACGCGTGTCGCCTGCAACCTCGTGTCCGTCCCCGGGTTCACCGTGTCGCCCGACGCGGCGAACGGGCCCATGACCTTCCAGGGCGTTCCGTTCCCGGTCGACCACGCGAACGGGTCGCAGTGGTTCCAGATGGCGGAGATGCACCCCGAGCTCGTCGGGGAGTTCGACATCGTCGACAGCACGATGCCGACGATCATCTCGGCGAACACCAAGACCCGCTCGATCGCCGAAGCAGCCGGATTCACGCTCAAGAACTGCGGCGTCACCCTCAACTACGAAGGCGAATCGAGCTACGTCCCGTTCGCCGAGAAGTTCAAGCAATGCGACGTCAAGGGCCTGTGGACATCTCGCTCGCCGGTGCCCGCCGAGTTCAACTTCGTCAAGGCACTCGACCAGGTCGGTATCGATCCGATCATTCTCGGTGAGGCCACCTGGTATGCCAACGCCGTGCCCGCGTGGAACGGTGAGAACGGCCTGCTCGACAACCTGCATGCCGGCATGACCTTCCAGATGCTGGAGAACAGTGACTCGATCCCGGCCGTGAAGCAGTACGTCGACCTCGTCACCGAAGCGGGTGGCAAGACCGCGTTGCTCGGAATGCAGGCCACGTCGTCGTTCCTGCTGTGGGCGACTGCCGCGAAGGACTGTGGCTCCGACCTGACCCGGCAGTGCATGGTGAACGAACTCTCGCAGGTCCACGAATGGGACGGCGGCGGACTGCATGCCGTCACCGACCCGGGCGCCAACATGCCGGCCAAGTGCGGGCTGATGGTGACGGTGAAGGGTACGGAGTACTCGCAGGCGTTCCCCGCCGAGACGGGCGAGTTCAAGTGCGACGACAAGTACCTCGTCGCGACCGATGCGAGCACGTGGGGCACCGAACTGGGCCCCGACCGCATCTCCACGAAATTCCTGAACCCGAACGTCATCAGGCCGACCGCCTGATCCCTTCGACCGGTGTCGGCGGACGCACCTGCGACCGCCGACACCCTCGACCAGAGGTACTTGCATGGATACCTTCCTGACCTTCACGATCGTGGGGTTGGTGCTCGGTTCGGTGTATGCCATCGCCGCATCGGGCCTCGTTCTCACCTACAACACGTCGGGCATCTTCAACTTCGCGCACGGCGCGCAGGCCATGCTGGGCGCATTCGTCTACTGGCAGCTGCGTTACGGCTGGGGCCTGCCCACCCCGGTGGCGCTCATCCTCACGCTCGGCGTGCTCGGGCCGATGATGGGACTGCTGCTCTACGTCGTGATCATGCGCGGCATGCGCGACACCGCGGAAGTCACCAAGATCGTCGTCACGGTCTCGATCCTGCTCGGCATGCTGTCCGTCTCGCACTGGTTCTGGCATCCGGAGCAGGCCAGGACGATGACGATGTTCTTCGGCGACCGGAACGGCATCGATATATTCGGCGTCGGGATCCGCTATCACGAACTGATCTGCATCGCGGTCGCCATACTCATCGCGGTGGGGCTGCGCGTGATGTTCACCAGGACCCGCGCGGGCGTCGCGATGCGCGGCGTCGTGGACGACCCGGACCTGTTGCGGCTCAACGGGCACGACCCCGACCGGCTCGCAGCCCTGTCGTGGATGATGGGGTCGACGCTCGCGGTGCTGGCCGGGATCCTCGTGACACCGATCAACGGCGGCACCCTCGAAGCGAACATGTTGACGTTGCTGGTCATCGATGCGTTTGCCGCCGCGATGTTCGGTCGGCTGCGCAGCATTCCCCGTACCTTCGCAGGGGCGCTCTTCCTCGGCTTGACGGCCACCTACGTGCTCGCATACTTCCCGACCGCGTGGACATGGACGTCGAATCTGCGTGTGTCGCTGCCGATGATCGCGTTGTTCGTCGTCCTGATCGTGCTTCCTCAGGATCGTCTGCGCGGCGCGGTGACCCGCACCCGCGAGCGCTATCATGTGCCGTCGGTGCGTAAGGCCGTGGCGTGGGCGGTGGCGTTGGTGGTCATCGTCTACGCGATCCGACTGCTGATGGTGACCTCGGCGGTCACCACACTGACCATCGGTATGACCTTCGCGATCATCGCGTTGTCGTTGACGCTGCTCACCGGGTACGCGGGTGAGATGAACCTGGCGCCGGTGTCGTTCGGGGCGATCTCCACGATCGTCGCGTTCCACTTCGGGATCTCCGGTGCCGGACTCGCCGCGCACCTGAACCTGTGGGGTGTGGCGCTCGGTGTCGCTGTGACAGCCGTGATCGGCGGGCTGATCGCACTGCCTGCACTGCGGCTCCGCGGTCTGTATCTGGCGTTGGCCACCATGGCGTTCGGTGTGTTCCTGTCGAACATGGTGTTGCGCGACACCACGACGCGCGAACTCTTCGGTATCGAGTTCTCCATCTTCACCGACGCAAACATCGCAATTCCGCCGCTGAAGGTCGGGCCACTGGATCTGAGCAACGAGACCGTGTTCCTCATGACCATGACGGTCGTGTTCGCTGTGCTCGGCGTCGGCATCATCGCTCTGCGCAACAGCGGCTACGGACGACGACTGGCCGCGATGAAGGACAGCCCCGCGGCATCGGCGATGCTCGGACAGAGTCTCGTGCGACTCAAGCTCGGAGTGTTCATGCTGTCGTCCGGCATCGCGGGGCTCGGCGGCCTGTTCATGGCGAGTGCGATGGGTTCGGTGTCCGCTGAGAGCTTCTCGATCATGGTGAGCCTGTCGCTGCTTATGCTCACGGTCGTCGCGGGCATCGGGTACGTGTCGGGTGCGCTGTTCGGTGGCATCATGTCGGGTATCGGTTTCGCAGTCATCATGACCTCGTTCGCGAATCTTGCTGCAGCGCAACCGGGTCACGCCGACATGTGGACGCTCTTCGGCCATATTGCTGCGGTGAGCCCGGCGCTGATCGGTATCGGAGTTGCGGCCAACCCCAGTGGCAGTGTCCATCAGATGGTCGAAGGCTACCGTCATCTCGCGAACGCGAAGCCGGTGCTGATCGGTGGAGCTGCGGTGGTGCTGGTGTCCTACCTCCTTGCGCTCGGAGGCATTCTGGACAACTGGTGGTTCGCATCGATCACCATCGCGACGGTGTTCATGCTTCCCGTCATGGGGCAGTGGCTGATGCCGGAGGCGGTGCTCGGAGCCGAGGAAGCGAAGCGGCGCGCGCCGCTGGTACCGGAGCGCGTGGGTCTCGACGTCCCCTACAGCGATCAGGTGCGCGACGAGATCGACCGGGAACTCGGTATCGCCGAGTACCTGGCGACCCCTCCCGTCCGGACCGACAAGGAGCTGGTCACCAATGGCTGACACACCGATTCTCGAAACACGGGATATCACGGTTCAATTCGGTGGTCACAAGGCAGTCAAAGATGTGAGCATCGGGATATCGAACGGAACCATCACAGGGCTGATCGGCCCGAACGGTGCCGGGAAGACCACCTTGTTCAACACCATCACCGGTTTGCAGAAACCGACGGCAGGCACGGTGTTCCTCGACGGTCGCGATATCACGTCGACCCCGCCGTACAAGCGGGCGCGTCGTGGCCTCGCGCGGACCTTCCAGCGTCTCGAACTGTTCGTGTCGTTGTCGGTGCGCGACAATCTGCGCGTGGCAGGCGACATTCACAATGCCAACAGTCGTGCACGCATCGATGTGGAAGCCGAGACCGACCGGTTGCTCGAACTGACCGGCCTGGCGGATATCGCGGGCAAGGATGTTTCGGATATCCCCACCGGGCGTGCTCGTGTGGTGGAGGTGGCGCGAGCGCTCATGACCTCTCCGAGGGTCCTGTTGCTCGACGAGCCGGCATCCGGGCAGACGGAGCAGGAAACCGAGGAATTCTCGGCTCTGCTCAGCGGTCTCGCCGACGGGGGGCTCGCGATCTGCCTTGTCGAACACGACATTCCGCTGGTCATGAAGATCTGCTCGACGATTCACGTCCTGGACTACGGTGCGATTCTCGCCAGCGGAGTTCCGGACGAGATCAAGAACGACCAGACGGTGATCAATGCGTATATCGGAACCGAGGAGGAAGCGGTATGAGTACCGAGTCTCCGCTCGACATGAAAACCGAGTTTCTGCTCGAGTTGGTGGATGTGCGTGCAGCATACGGGTCGATCGAGGTTCTGCACGGCGTCGACCTCGCGGTGGCGCCGGGCGCGGTCGTGGCGTTGCTCGGCCCCAACGGCGGCGGTAAGACGACGACGCTGAAGGTGTGTTCCGGTATCCATCCGGTGACCTCGGGGGAGTTCCGACTGGCCGGTCGCGTCGTCAACGGTGCGTCTGCAGCAGAGTTGGCGCGTCTGGGAGTGTGCTCGATCCCGGAAGGGCGGGGTGTGTTCCCCAACCTGACGGTGCGGGAGAACCTGTGGATTGCCACGGGCACCGGCGTTTCGCTGGCCGAGCTCGAAGACGTCGCCTACACGCGATTCCCGATTCTCGGTGAGCGACGCACCCAGCTGGCCGGGTCCATGTCGGGTGGTGAGCAACAGATGCTCGCTCTGTCGCGGGCGTTGGGCACCAATCCGACCGTGTTGTTGCTCGACGAACTTTCGATGGGGCTGGCGCCGCGTATCGTCTCCCAGATCTACGACATCGTGGGTGAGCTTGCTGCCGAGGGGGTCTCGATTCTCGTCGCGGAACAGTTCGCGAGGGCAGTGCTTCCCATCGCCACCAGTGCCGGACTCATGTTGCAGGGGCGAGTGGTTCGTACCGGTGATCCGGCGGAGATCGAAGAAGCACTGTCCACCAGTTACCTAGGAGGTTGACCATGACTCTCGTCGACGAACGACGTGAACAGTTCAAGAAGGATGTGGCCGCATTGGGGCTCGACTCGGCCAGTGCGGGCTCCGGCGGAGGCAAAGGACGGATCATCGGCCTGACGCTGATGATCGTCGGCGCCGTTGCGGCATTCGTGATCTACATTGCGTCGCTGACGCTGTCGGATACGCGGGACCTGATGTCGTATCAGCTGCTGAGCATCGGATTCATCGCGCTCACGCTGATCGGCGGGTTCGTCTATCTCGCGGCCGCGGTCACCCGGGTGCTGAGCTTATGGCTCGTGCGGCAACTGCTCGAAAACAACGCTCAGGCGGAAAAGGTGGAGAAGGTGGACGAGGCACTCGCGCCGACGACTGCCTGACGAGGTGGACGGCACCGGTCAGCCCGGGGCCTCGACGTGACGCTCCTGTTGTTCGGCTGCGTCGTCGAGGATCCCGGGCTCTTCGGTGTCGGGGGACGAATCGCCGATCAAGGCGTCGACCCACCGGGTGGACTGGTCGATGTCGATGAGAAGCGCTTTCACGAGCAGCGTCAACGGCACGGCCAGTAGCGCTCCCAGAGCCCCCAGTACCCACGACCAGAACACCAGCGACAGGAATGTCACCGTGACGCTCAATCCGACTGCGTCACCGACGAACTTCGGTTGGATGATCGACTGGATCACGAAGTTGATGACGCTGTAGACGGCGATCACCCAGACCATGAGCGCCGGTCCACCCTCGAGCAAGGCGAGAAGTGCGGGCGGAACGAGTCCGATGATGAAGCCGACGTTCGGGATGTAGTTGGTGATGAACGACAGCAGCGCCCAGAGGATGGGGAGTGGTACACCCAGCAACAACAGCGCGACACCGTCGAAGACCGCGACGATGAGGCCGAAGACCGTGGACACGATCAGGTACTTGCGTGTTCCACCGACGAAAGCCGAGAGAGCGTAGGAGATGTCGGGTCGCAGCCGGTCGATGACGCGCATGCGACGCCTGATGGTGCTTCCGTCGACCGCCATGAAGAGCAGCAGAGCCATGATGAAGACGAGGTTCGAGACCACGCCGAGGAGTCCGGCAAGCAGCCCATCGAGGAAGCTGACGAGCTTCCCGAGATCGAGGCTGCCCAGCGTGGTGGCGATGCGATCGTCGCCGACTCCGGCGCTACTCAACTGCGCATGAACTCCGTCGAGCAGGTTGTTCAAGCTGTCCGTGTACTGCGGTAGCTCTGTGGCCAGTTGCGCGACCGACAGCAGGAGTGCGCCGATCAATCCGAGCAGGATCGCGTAGACGGCCGCCAGGGCGGCGAGCATCCCCGCCCACGCGGGAATGCCCCGCCGCTGCGCCCATGTCTGGATCGGCTGCACCGCGATGGTGAGCATCAAAGCCAGAAAGAGTGGAGCGAGCAGGCCTGACAGCGCCCTTGCCCCGGCAACCGCGACGACGGTGGCTGCCAGGGAAAGGAGGACGATCAAACCACGAGGAATCGTCCAAGGGAGCGGTGCCGATTCTGTGTTCACAGGTGTGTATCGGGAGCCCATCCGGATTCCTCCTGGTCGACGCTGTGCTATTCGGCGAAGACCTCGCGCAGGGCTGCTTCCTGGTCATGGGAGAGGTTCGTCGAGATCAGTTCGGCCTTCTTCCCTTTGAACTCGTCGTGAACTCGATCGAGGGTCGCGTCGGAGGTCAGGACGAACAAGGCGGAGGTGCCCGGAGTGATCTTCTCTTTCAACTGGTTGATGAAGCTGTCATCGATTCCGACATCGGTCAGAGAACCGCTCAGGGCACCGATCCCGGCTCCGACGGCAGCGCCGATGAGGGGGATGAAGAACAGGATTCCGAACAGCAATCCCCAGAACGCGCCGCCCAGCGCGCCGACTCCCGCGAGATTGTTCAGTTGACGTGTCTTCGGTTTCTTTGCTCCTTCTGCCCAGCTCACCACGGCGGCATCGTGAACGGTGATGAGTTCTCGCCGCTGCAGGTCTTTCAACGTCTCGACGGCTGTCTCGGCACCGGAATCGGATTCGAACTTCCATACGGTCAAGGTTCCGGCCATGGGTTTCCTCACTTCAGTGACGCAGTGATGTTGTCGGACTCGACGCTAGGAGCTCTGTTGACATCCGGTCTTCATGCGATGAGGGTGAGATTCGTCGAGTGGGTCAGCTCGAGTCCGGATCGACTGTTGTGTACGGATCGGCGATGGCAGCCCGGACAGTGGGATACACCGCGATCGGCGCTCCCCCTGAACCGGAATGTTCCAGCACGTCGCCGAATTGGCCGATGTCGCGGGCGATGCGCAGCGTGATGCCACGCTCGGCGAGCGTGTCGCGTAGTTCGAGCAGCATCTGTGCGGCACTGACATCGATGAACGGGGACGTCTCCGCATCCAGGACGACGAGTCGGGTCTCGTCCGTGCACCGCGACTTGATCTGCTGATGCACGTAGTCGGAGTTGGCGAAGTAGAGGCCGGACTCGACTCGTACCACGAGAGCGTCTGTCCTGCCTGCAATGTGATCGCTCGCGTGCGCGGTGACATCGACCCAGCGGTCGCCCTCACGAACCAGCGACGCGACGTGTGGTCGCGACGACCGGTACAGAAGCAGCAGCATCGACACGCCGATGCCGACGACGAGACCGGGGAGCGTATCGAACAGCAGCACGCCCAGCATCGCTGCGATCGCAGCGGCGAAATCTTCTCGCGCGGCGAGGCCGTAGATGCTGCCGAGCCTGTCGCTCCACACTCGGTAGAGGCGGTGCAGCGCGGCGAAATCGACAAGTTCGACGACCGCTGCGATCACGATCGCGGCGAGTGCGGCGTCGGGCAACTGCTCGAACAACCCGGTGAGGAACAGCAGGGTCAGGACCACCAGCGCGGCGACCACGAGCCCGCTGACCTGTGTCTTGGCGCCCGCTCCGCCGTTGACGGCGGTCTTGGACAGGCTGCCGTTGACGACCATGCCCGAGCTGAGCCCGGATCCGAGGTTGGCGACGCCGAGGCCCAGCAGTTCACGGTTGGGATCGACGGTGTAGCCGTGTTTGACCGCGTAGGTTTTCGCAGCGCCGAGGCCTTCGGCGAACCCGATCAACAGGACTCCGACGGCGGGCCCGAGAAGGTCGAGGTAGTCGTGGAAATCGAGTCCCTCGGGCATGCCGAGTGCGGGTAGCCCGGAATCTATGTGTCCGACGATTGCCACGCCTTTGTCGTCGAGTCCGAAGAGCATCACGGTCGCGATGCCGAGGACCACCGCGACCAGCGCGCCGGGGATGAGTGGCAGCCACCGCTTGAAACCCAGGACGACAACGAGGCACAGAGCGCCGACTCCCAGGGTGCGCCAGTCGGTGTCTCCGATTCCTCGGATCACTCTCCACGCCTGGACGAAGAAGTTGCCTTCCGTCTTCTCGATACCGAAGAGTTTCGGTACCTGTCCGATGATGATCGTCAACGCGAGGCCGACGATGAACCCCTTCAATACTGGTTCGGAGATGAACGACGCAATGAATCCGAGGCGCGCGAACCCCGCGATGAGGCCGGCGATTCCGGTGGCGATCGCCAGCCCCGCCGACAGCGCCACGAACTTGCCGTCATCAGCGTCGGCGATCGGCGCGATGATCGCGGCAGACAGTGCGGCGGTAGCCGACATCGGGCCGACCACGAGGTGTCTCGAACTTCCCGCTGCCGCATACAGCACCAAGGCGGGTATCGCCGCATACAGGCCGATCACCGGAGGAACCCCAGCGATCGTCGCGTAGGCCAGAGCCTCAGGGACGAGAACCGCCCAGACCGTCAATCCGGCGACCACGTCGGCGCGGATCCATGATCGTCGATATCCCTGCAACGATCCGAAGATCGGCCAGGAGCGGGTGGCCCGGCGGTTCATCACAGCCCTCCGAGGCCCTTGCCGACGACCGTCACACCCATGATCAGCAGCACGATGGCCATCACCATGTGATTGTTGGCCTGCAACCAGTTCTTGGCCGTATCGAGAACGTCCGCCAGTCGTTCCGCCGCGAACGCGTAGCCGATGACGGGAACGAGAACCGAGCAGGCGGCGAGGACCGTGAAGATGAGCCACACCACCACCGCGTTGCCCGAGGACAGTCCGGCTGTGCCGATGGCGACACCCGCCGACGCGCACAGGAGCAGGTTCTTGGGGTTCACCGCAGACAACGCCAGCCCGAGACCGGCAGACTTGACGAAGGTGAATTCGTCGATGGCGTGCATCCACTTCGGGGGTGTGGTGTCGGCGCGCGCGTGCCACTGCTTGAAAGCGAGGAATATCAGGAGGAGACCGAGGACCACTTTGATCCACCCGGTGGTCGAGCCGCCGCCGTCGTCCGGAGTCGCCGAGCCCGACAGCACGATGACAATTCCGGTGACGGCGAGAATCCCCACGACCCAGCCCACTCCGAATCCCGAGCTGGTTGCTCTCGCATTGCGCGACAACAACATCAGGATGACGGCCACGATGGGTATCGGCGAGAGCGCGACACCTACGGCCAGTGGAAGGACTTCTCCGATTGTGGTGGCCATGACGGCCAGTCAATCAGCCGGCCGGCGATCCCCGGCTCACCCGTTGCGGATGAAACTCAGCCGAGGAGTTGATTTTTCGCGGCGGCGAATTCATCGTCGGACAACACGCCTGCCGTGTGAAGCTCACCGAGCTGCTTCAGCTTCGAGACCAGGTCATCGGACGACGCGGGCGGTGCAGGCGCCGGCGCGGGATAGTCCTGCGGGGGGAGTGGAGGCGGAGCCTGTTGCGCGGCGTAGGCCTGTTGTTCGGCCGCGCGCTGCTGGCCGCGCCGGTTGATGGCATTGGACGTGGCAGTGGCTGTGCCCGAGATGACGGCGGTGCGTGCGACCGTACCGAGCAGACCCGGGCGGCCGACGCGTCCTCGACGGAAGACCATAGGACTACCTCTTTCTGGGATGCGGCGAGTGCCGTTACTGTTTCGACGACGTTACTGTTTCGACGACGCTACTTTTTCGACGACGCGGACATCGCCGCTTCGACTGCATCGCGCGGGACCTGCACGTGCAGTTCGACCTCTCCGCCTGCACTGCGAACTTCACCGGCGAGCTTGCGGGCCCACGTCTCCTCGTACACGATCACGACGGCCGAGGTGCCGGGCTCCATCGACTCGCGGACCACGTCGAGGTCTTCGTCGCTGACCAGTCCGAGCGGATCGACGGTGATTCCGTCGAGGCCCGTTTCGGAGAGTGGTTCGTCGATCTCGACCTGGCCGAGGGTGCCGTCGGCATCCTTCGACAGATAGATGAGGTCGAGGATCGTGGCGTAGCCACCGTCGATCACTTCTGCGAAGGCTGCTGTCACTGCCGCGTCGATCTGCGTTCCGGGGAACGACAGGACGACCATTTCGACGGGTCCGAGAGAAACTGGCTGCGTCATAGGCTCGATCCTTCCGTCGATGTCAGTGTTTTCGCTTCACCTGATTCGGATGAGGTTCGGCCCGTCACGTGTAGATCGCTGAGCGTAATACCGCAATGAGTCCGGTCATGCGCGGAATGGACGTAGGTTGCGTGGTAGCCGGGGATGCATGGGCGGATAGATCAGGCTGAGGGTCGAACCGAGCGTGAAGTAGCTGCGCAACACGCGGAAAACCAGATACATCGGGATGTACTTCACCGAGCTGGACCGCCAGACGAGACAGACGACGACGGTCATGATCATCGACATACCGAGCAGGGTTGCGACGACGGGTTGCCATCGCATCGAGGGAAAGGTGGAGTGGAAGGCCACTACGGTCACCAGGGCGTAGAGGAGCAGGGGAGCCAGCATGGCGCGACGCGCGGCATTGACGAGGTTGAAGGGGAGAACGAAAGTGCCGACCATGGTCTGCCGATCGAACAGCATGGCTCGGTTCCGTGCGGCGAGGTGGTAGATACTGCGAAACCAGCGGGTCCGTTGTTCCAGCAGGTGAGCATACGACGCTGGGGTTTCGCTGTAGTACACCGCGTTCGGATCAGCGACACTCCTGTATCCGGCCGCGGTGAGACGCATACAGATGTCGGTGTCTTCTCCGTTCATACCTCGGACCATGCCGCCGACTTCGAGCAACTGGCTACGCCGGTATGCGGCAAACATCCCCGGGATTCCCATCACTCCGTCGTATCCGTCGAGAGAGACCTGGAAGAATCCGTGCCGCATGTAGACCTCGACGAGACGGCACTTGTCCATCCATGTCTTCTCTTCCGCAGGCATCGGAATACCGCCGACACAACCGACGTCAGGCTCGGCGAAGTGCCGCATCGCGTTCTCCAGGCATCCTGGCCCGATCACGGTGTCGGCGTCGATGCGGACGATGAATTCCTCACGGATATGCTCGATGCCCATGTTGAGGGCGATTGCCTTGCCCGGGGTGGGGCAATCCAGCACTTCACCGGTGATGTGGGTGCAATTCCGGAGCGCTTCCTCAGCCGCCTCGCGAGTCGCGTCCGTGGAGGCATTGTCGACCACGTAGAGGTGGATTCGCCCGGGGTAGGTCGCTGCCCCCTCGTCGACCGAGGAAATGGTTGCGCCGATGCTGTGTGCTTCGTTGTGCGCAGGTACCAGAATTGCTGCCGGCGGGGAGAAATGGAGCTCGCTGGATTTTCTGAGCGTTCGGAACCCGAGGACCGCGGTGCATGTAGCGAGGATCTGCTGCATCAGGAACACGCCGGCGCCGACGCCGCCGAGAATCGCGAGGTTCTTCAGTACCTCGACAACGTCGAAGAGCAAGTGGAGCGCTACCGCAGCACCGACCATCGCAATGACCAGACAGCACGCGAGTTTGAGGAACGACGTGAGAGGAATGCGGGCACGGGTCGCGGGCAGCGGCCCCTGCGGGGGGAGCTGGGCCTGCCGCAGCAGTGTGTGGGGGAAGATGGCCAGCGCCGCGAGCCCGGAGAGAATCTGCCCGGCGAACATCGAGATCGAGATGATGTCGGCGGCGTGCAGGAGACCGCTGAGGGTGTCGACAACCACGCAGAACACGGCGAACTTCCCGAGCAGACTCACCCCGATGAACAGTCGACGCCACCTGTTCGAATACGCGAACAGGGCGTAGGTGAGGAAGAACAGCGCGATGAACATGCGCAGCGGGAACTCGACGTTGCCTCGTCCTTCTGCGAACAACACCAGATCGCGGGGAACATAGGCGACTCCGGAGTGGATCAGGAAGGTACGCAAGCACATCGCGAGAATTGATATCCCTACGAAGACGATCAGGAATCCGTTGGTCCCGCTGGCAGGCCTGTTGACGGCATAGTCGGCGGGTGCGCTGTCGACCGACCGGAAATGATCCGCAATGGCCGTGTTGTCACTGTCCCCGGTCTGCGGCCGGTCCTCCGAGACGTGGGTCATCGTGGGAGGTCCTGTCTCGGTGGGGCGTTGGTCTCCACAGTGCCGTCACCGTTGATCGTGAAGCTGCCCTGCTGCGTGATCACCTTCGCGACCTCGCGCCCGAAGTCGGGTAATTCGGTGTGTCCGATGCTTCCCTGAGCCTGGATTATCACACCGCCTGCTCCGCTGGCGCTGGCCACCGTCTCGACGAGAAGGCCGTTGTCGAACGCCGGGATGTCGAGTGCAGCGGTGTCCGGCCCAGAAACGATCCGCCCGTTACTCAGGCTGACCAGGGGAATGACGTCGGGGGTACTGCCTACGACGATGAAGGGTTGACCGGCTGCCGGATTCTCGTTCCATCGGAAGTCGGGAGTCTCACCGGCGGGCGTGAACTTGGTGAGCGTGGGTATGATCGCATTGAGTTGCTCGACCACCCGATCACCGGGGTCCTCGGGAACGTAGACCGCGAATCCGGGCGCGAGGGTCCGAGGTGCCGCGGTGAAACCCGCGCCGGGATCGGTTCCCAGATCGAGGGTGGAGTCGGCCTGCAACTGAATGGGGTAGCTTGTCACCCGCACGTCGCATCCACCGAGATCGCGGTCGCGTTCGACCGACAGCGTCAACGCGTTCTCGAGCAATTCGCTACCCGGTGGCAGCGGAATCGTCACCCTCCCGGCCGTATCGTTGAGCCGATCGCTGGCGACCAGTGTTCCGTTGAGATCGACGTTGAGGATCCAGGTCAGGTCCGGAGGCGAGGCCGGGAGCTGGAAGTTGGCAGAGACGGCCTGCGGTATACGACCCTCCGGGAGATCGGAGAGGGAATAGCCGATCCGCCAGCGCCGGGTCTCGGTGATCTGCTCGACCGACGTGTCGGCGCCCAGCGTTTCGAGGGTCACTCGATCGCCGCCGGTCGGTGTGGGCGACAGCGCGGTGGGATCCGCAGCCGTAGCATCCGCGGTCGCGACGGTGGGACTGGTCAGATAACGCGAGATCTGCTGCCCGTCGGGCGTGGTGATACCCAGTACCGGAGTATCCGAGCGCCGGCCGACCACAGCGCCCTCCGGCGAGTTGTCGGGTGCGGTCCACCCGTCCTCCCGCAAGGCGCTCTCCGGGCCGACGAGTATGACGCTGTGTGCATCCGATTCAGGCACTTCCGCTGCGTATGTGACCTGGTGGCCTGCGCGGGTGAGTGCGATGCCGGTCTGTGCGGCAGCAGTACGCCATTCGGTGCCGTCGTCTGCCAGGACGATGGTCAGGTTGCGGTCCCAGGACACCACCGCGTCGCGCACCGTGTGCACCGGCTCGGTGAGCGCGGCTTCGACCATCGAGTCGGGATCGAGGTGGACCTGCAATCCGGAGGAGTGATCAGGGGTGCAGGTTTCGTCATGGCGGGTGCCCTCCGCACGGACCTGGACACGGACCTGGCCGTCGGCCGCGATCTGCTCTGGTACGTCGATGTAGGCGTCGACCTCGTTTTCGCCGGTGGCGAGCTTGTTGTTGAACACCTGCTGCCCGTCCATCGACACCGACAGGAAAACGGTGCTGTTGTCGGGTATCAGCGAGGTCCCGGCGAGGTGCAGGCGAGTCTGGCTGCGCCCCGAGTCCGCGGGCAACGTCACCAGGAAGTTCGTCGAAGGTGAGTTGTCGGTCAGCCACACACCGTCGGCATGGCCGGAGCCGGCCAGTGTCTTGACGAAGTGACGGTCCGCCGGCACGTGCAGACTGTGGTCGTCCGCGTCGCGCGTGAACCACGTCGGCCGAACGAGGAAGAACGCCAGCAGCGCCACCAGGGCCACCGCGAGCACGACCCATGCAGCCTTCGGAACCGAACGTCCCTTCTCCCCGGGGAAGTACTCGGATTCTTCCGAGTCGTCCTTACCGGGCGGTGTGCCCTCGTCGTGGTCTTCGTCGCTCAAGTATGCCGCCTCTCGCCGGCGGACCTACGGCGCTCGTTCCAGAACGACTTGGCGGCATGCGACTTCGGGGACATCGTCTGCGTTTCGTCGCGCGATCTGGAATCCCGCCATCAACAGATCCGAATTCAGTGCTACTGTGCCCTACCCTATTCTCCGCGCGCTGTGGTTGCGGACCGAAAGTTCATTTTCGTCCGTCTCCTGACGAGGGTGTGCGACCGTCTCTCCCTCGGCGGCGGCCTGCCGGTCCCGGTTCCAATACGATGTGCACGGGATGCGATCGGTGTCGACGCGATCCGAGTACTTCTGCACGATCTCGACAGACTCCGTCAGCAGGCCCGTCGCCAGCTTGATCGGTCGCAGCCCGAGGCTCACGAGTTGGTCGTTGCGTACCTCGAGCTGGTTCTCGTGGGCTTCCTTGCGGGGGTTGGATACGGACCCGACTTCGGCGCCGAGGAGGTCGGCGACGAGGTGGGCCAGATCGGATACCCGGTGAGTTTCGGAGACCTGATTCATCACACGCACGCGCCCGGAGACCTCCGCACCCGATTCCACTGCCAGCTGGATGCAGCGCACCGTGTCGCGGATGTTGATGAAGGCGCGGGTCTGCCCACCCGTCCCATGGACGGTCAGGGGGTATCCGATCGCGGCCTCGACGAGGAACCGGTTGAGGACGGTTCCGTAGTCTCCGTCGTAGTCGAATCTGTTGATGAGTCGCGGGTCGAGCGCGGTCTCGTCAGTCTGTGTGCCCCACACGATCCCCTGGTGAAGGTCGGTGATGCGGAGACCGTCGTTGTTCGCGTAGAACTGGAAGAGCAACTGATCCAACGATTTACTCAGGTGATACACGCTGCCTGGCTGTGTGGGATACAAGATCTCCCTGCTGTGGTTCCGGCCCGTGCGATCGGGGTACGAGACGGTCAGATACCCCTCGGGAAGATCCATCGGTACCGATTCGTAGCCGTAGACCCCCATCGTTCCCAGATGCACGATGTGGGTGTCGAGCCCAAGTTCGACCACTGCGGTGAGGAGATTGTGGGTGACGGCCAGGTTGTTCTGGATGGTATAGCGCTTGTGGGCCGGTGATTTCATCGAATACGGTGCCGCACGCTGTTCGGCGAAGTGCACGACTGCAGCGGGCCGTTTCCTCGCGAGGAGGTCCCTCAGAGATGAATAGTCTTCCGAAAGATCCATTTCCGCGAGATCGATCTCGTTGCCGGTCAAGCTATCCCACGCCTCGAGGCGCTCGCCTATAGGACGGATCGGGGTCAGCGACCGAACCCCGAGTTCATCGTCGATTCGTCGCCGCACGAAGCTGTCGACGATCGTGACGGTGTGTCCGTGTGCGGAGAGGTGCAAAGCGGTCGGCCAGCCGCAGAATCCGTCGCCGCCGAGGATGAGTATTTCCATGAGTATGCCTCTGCCGAGTCGTTTCGGGCAGTGAGTATGTTCGACGCGACCCCTGACGAAGTACGCGACTCGTCAGGGGCCACTCCGGCCTTACTACGGTGTCACGATCGCGAAGTCCGGGTCGGGAGAATCGAGATATCCGACGAGCTCGGACAATGCGGCGACGTTGCCGTCGGCCTCGACCGACCCGTCCTCGATCATGGCATTCAGATCCGCGCCTCCGAGCAGGGCTTCGTGTAGTTCACGATTCGTGAGTGTGAAGGTGACGGCCGGCGCCGGGAGATCGGCGTCCCCGAGATCGAAGTGGACGAGCAGCCCGTTTCGCAATTGAGCTCGATGGGTGATCGATTGATCGCTCACTCGCCAGTCGATGGTGATCTGCGCATCCCATGACCGGGGGCCGTCGACCCTCAACGCGAGGGCGTCGAAGACCTGATCGACGGTGAGCGCGCCGGCGATGTCGGGGGACGCCGTCGACAACGGCGTGCCGATGCCGCCGTTGCGGAGTTCGTACGCGCCCATCAGGAAGAAGTTCCTCCAGGTGCCGTTCTCGGAACCGTAGCCGAGCTGCTCGAGGGTGTCGGCCTGCAGTGCCTTCGCCTCGGTGTTGTCGGGGTCGGCGAAGATGACGTAATTCAAAACCTGTGCTACCCAGCGGAAATCACCCTCATCGTACGAACGGCGTGCTTTGGAGACGACTTCCTGCGCGCCGCCCATGAACTCGACGTGTCTCTTCGCGGACGCGACCGGCGGATGCTCCCACAGATTTGCCGGATTTCCGTTGAACCAACCCATGTAGCGCTGATAGATGGCCTTGACGTTGTGACTGACGGAGCCGTAATAGCCGTGCGTGTGCCAGGCTGTCTCGATCGCCGGAGGCAGATCGATGTCCTCGGCGATCTCGATGCCCACGGACCCCTTGTTCATGGCCCGGAGCGTCTGATCGTGGAGATAGCCGTAGAGGTCGCGCTGAACCGACAGGAAGTCCGTGATGCGCTCGGTGTCCCACGTCGGCCAATGGTGCGACGCGAACAGCACATCGGTGCGCGATGCGTAGCGGTTGATCGACTCGGTCAGGTACTTCGACCACACGTGCGGGTCGCGGACCAGCGCACCGCGCAGCGTCAGGAGGTTGTGCAGCGTGTGGGTCGCATTCTCGGCCATGCACAATGCACGTTTGTCGGGGAAGTAGAAGTTCATCTCCGCGGGAGCCTCGGTGCCCGGCGTGAGCTGGAATTCGATGCGCACCCCATCGATCACCTCGGATTGTCCGGTGTGATCGATGTGGATGGTCGGGGGGATGAGCGTCGGCGTGCCGGTGGAGTTCGTGGGTCCGAGGCCGGCGCCGATGGATCCCTGAGCGCCACGCGGGAGCGCTGCCCCGTACATGTACGCGGACCTCCGCGCCATTGCGGTACCCGCGTACACGTTTTCGGCGACCGCATGTTCGACGAACCCGACGGGGGCCACCACGGGGCAGCGTCTCGCCTCGACGTCTTCTTCGGTAGTGACACCTTTGACGCCACCGAAATGATCGATGTGGCAGTGCGAGTAGATCACGCCGGTGACGGGACGCTCTCCTCGGTTCGCGCGGTACAGGCCCAGCCCTGCGGCGGCGGTTTCGGTGGAGATGAGCGGATCGATGATGATGACACCGGTGTCGCCTTCGACGATGGTCATGTTCGACAGATCGAGTCCGCGGATCTGGTAGATCCCGTCGGTGACCTCGTACAGGCCCTGCATCGCGCAGAGCCTCGACTGGCGCCACAGACTCGGGTTCACGGTGGGTGGGCACTCTCCTTCGAGGAACGCGAAGGCATCGCTGTCCCACACGGTGTTCCCCGACGCATCCTTGACCACCCCGGGCTCCAGGGAGGCGATGAACCCGCGCTCGGCGTCGGAGAAGTCCTGAGTGTCCGAGAACGGAAGGGTTCGTTGTGCTTCCGAATTCTTGTTCGACACAGTGGTTGTGGCGTCCTGATGTTGCGTCATGTATCGATCGTGCCGCCATCTCCGTGCAGTGCCATCACCTATTGCAGGTGAATTCGCCTTTGCACCTCATCGACCGATAGGTCGGGAAAACGCTGCCGATCGTGCGACACCCGACAGGAGCGACACGATTGCGGTACCGACGACGAGGTAGAGCAGGGCGCTGCACACCTTCGACGCCAAGGTCGCGTCGAACATGAAGGGCCACAGCGCTACGGCGACGGTGGCGAGAGTGCAGATCCAAGAGAAGAAACTCGTGGCACGCGGTGTCGACACCATGAGCAAGTGGAGTAGCCCTGTCGCGACCAGTGCCGCAATGGCGGCGAACACCGCAAGGTTGGCGGCCTGGGATCGCCCGAACAGTATTTCCGGCGTGGTCACCGGGACGTCGAGCAGTCCACGGATGACGAGTAGTCCCACGACGGCCGCGAGAGCTGCGACGACCGCGGTGGCAGCACCACCGGCCCACAACTTCTTGGCGTCCACCGTGGTCGGCGCCTGATTGGGGTTGTACTGGGTCATACGGCGGATCCTTTCGATCAGTCGGGTAGTCGGCTCATTTCGATGACGGTGATCCCCAGTGCATCGAATCGCGCCAGCACACCTCGTAATTCGATCGGACTCGCGATCGAGCCATAGAGCATGGTGTACGCGCCAGGAATGTCGGACACGTGCAGTTCGGGGAACGCTGCGAGTGTGCGTTCGGACAGTGTGCCGGCGACGGTGAACGAGTAGCGCACTCCCTTCGGCCACGAATCTGGCTGCATCGCCGCTCCTCTCATGGTGCACACCAGAGTGCCTCGTCTGTCCTCGGTGCACTTCACCCGTAGGTGGTGAACATCGTGAGATCACCTGTGGCGGGCGATGTGAGGTTCCTCGGGCATCGCGTGCAATGGAGTGCATCGGACCGTGCTCAGGTCCGAATCACACATGAAGGGAATCCATATGTCTTCGCATGGTGGAGGCGTCGAACAAGGTTTCGCGGCAGGCACATCGATCGCTGCTGCGCTCCTCCTGCTCGTCGTCGGCGTGGTGTCGATCCTGCAGGGGATCTCTGCCATCGCCACCGACGAACTGTTCGTGGTGGGCGCCGAGTACATTTTCGAGCTGAATACGACAACGTGGGGCTGGATCCACCTGATTGTTGGCATCCTCGTGGTGATCACGGCGTTTGCGCTGATATCGGGTGCCACATGGGCACGCTTCACAGCGATCGTCCTGGCTTGCTTGTCGATCGTCGCCAACTTCCTGTGGCTGCCGTACTACCCGATGTGGTCGATCCTGATCATTGCCCTGGACATCGTTGTGATCTGGGCAGTGTCGACGTGGGACCCCGACCGCTGATCCCTTGCTCGATCTCTTGGTCCGAGCGGCCTGCTGTATTACAGCAGGCCGATCAGCCGCGCTGCTGTGATGGCCTCTCCCCGCGACGACACTCCCAGCTTCCCGTATACGCCTCTCAGATGTGTCTTGATGGTGTTGACCGACAACGCCAGCGCGTGCGCAATCTCCTGAGTGGTCTGCGGAGAAGGCAGCTGTTTGAGCACGCGCGCTTCGGCGGGCGTGAGGACGACGTTCGTCGAAGCATGAGGCGCGTCGGGGTGCGTCCGGATGCTCTCGACGAACGGATCCAGCCTGCCGAATCGGCCACTGTGGGTGTCGAGCAGCGCCACCGCGCCACCGATGATGAGGAACGGCCGGATCAGGTGCTCGGGTTCGGCGAGGGTGAGCGCGGTCTCGAGGTCGTCGTACGCCCCGAATTCGTGGTCGGATTCTGCACGGAGGACCGCTCGCAATACATGAGCTTCGACCTCGGAAACCCCGTGGTCGAGCCGATGGTCCAGGACGGAATTCAGCAGTTCCCGGGCACGCGCCGAGCGTCCACGTGCGTGCTCGACCGTTGCAGCGGCGAGATCGAAGTGGGGGCGTCGCCCTAGAACTCTTGTTGCCTCCTCGATGATCCGCTGAGCCTGGTCGAGTTCGTGGACGGCCACGAGCACTCGGGTGGCGAACGGAATGATCGGCGCTGACCGGGCGCCCATCCGAGAGTCGGCCAGAGCAGTCAGGACCACGTCGGCGACATCGCGGGCAGCTGCGATCTTGTCGGTGGTCTTGTGGAAGTCGATGAGTTGCGACATCGAGTAGCTGTCCCACCCTGCGAGAGGCGACGCCAGACCATCGCTGCCGACGGACATTGCGAGCGGCCGATCGATTCCTTCCGGCGGTTGTGTTCCGCAGAGGAAGTGATGGTAGCGGCACATCACCGCGCACCGGTCGGCATCACCCGACCCCGACAGGCCGACACTCCGCGCGTATTCGACACCGATGAGCGCGCGCGGACCCATCGCCGACACATGCCCGCGAGCACCTTCGTTCAGGGCGAGCAGCATCAGCGCCTCCAAATGAGGGCGAATGTTGTGGGCGTGCTCGGCCATGCTGACGGCGGCGCGGAGACGATCATTCGTGCCTGGATCACCGGTCATCATTGCGCACTTGGACTGCTGGACCGCGACATAGGACTCGATATCGCGATGGTCCCCGGGCACTGTCGGCGCGGAGACATCGACGACCTCGTCTCCGAGTGCGCTGCGGATGTCGATCTCGACGGCGTGATGGAAGCGGTCGAACACTTCTGCGGGGCAGACGGAAGACGAGCGAGCGGACGTGGCGCGAAGAAATGCTTCGGCTTCGACCGGAACGCCGAGCGCCAGCGCATGCACGCTGCGCAGGAGATGGACGAAGGGGTCGTCCGCGATGTCGGATGGTGCAGAATCGAGGACCTTCAGAAACGCGGCACCGTGCGGTCCGAACACCGCTTTCGGCCCCAGGTCGAGGATGCATTTGGACAGCGCATAGCGATCTTGCGCGGCGGTGAGATACCGGATGGCCTGGACCGGGTCGCCGGCCCTGGAATACCAACCACCGACCCTCAGTTCGAGCCTGCGGACCCCGTCACGACCGAGCATCCGGTCGAGTTCGGCTTTGAGGTGTGAACGCATCAGCGGGTGGTAACTGTAGATTTCCGATCCGGAGCTTCCGGTGTGCGACATCGGAAAGTATGCGGCGAGGATCTCCGGGAGAATCCGTGCGGCCTCCGGGCCCGCGAGTTCGGTGGCGAGATCTACATCGAACGAATCGGCAACCGCTGTCCGCATCAGGAACTCGCGTTGCTCCGCGCTGATGCTGTCGAGTAGTTCTCCCACGAGAAAATCGGATATTGCCGGATGATCCGATGCAGTGGCCGCCGCCAGGATCTCTCTGCTGTCGCCGCGCGCCGACAACAGGAGCGCGATGAAGCGAACCATGGCGGCCCACCCGCCGGTGAGTGCCACGACCGCATCGAGTTCGTCGTCCGTGACCACGACATTGCCCGCCGTGAGCGTACGGCGGGTCTCGTCTCGGTCGAACGCCAGGACGGCATCATCGAGCCGTACCAGAGCTCCGGTCAGATCCAGTTGGTGCCACGGTATCGGCGGTGGAAATCTGGAGGTCAACACCATGGTGAGGTGCTCGGGAAGTATCTCGAGAAGATGCGCCAACCCGGACAGCGTCAGTGGGTCGTGGACGGCATGAGCGTTGTCGAGGACGAGCACGGCCGGACCATCGATCGCGCCGAGCCACTGTGCGAACATCTCCGCCCGCGTCCTCGGGGCCTGGTCACCGTGGCAGGGTGGGGACTCGCCGAACGACCGGTGGAGTTCGTCCCAGAATGCTCGGGGATTGTTGTGTTCCTCGGAGAGCGTCGCCCATGCCACCCGTGTCTGCGATGCAGGCAGATGAGCGCAGCGCAGCCATTCGGTCACTGCCACGGTCTTGCCGGTTCCGGCCATGCCGCACACGAGCGCGACACCCCCGCCGAGCTTCCGGGCACGCTCGAAGTGGGCGCACAGTTGATGCCGGTGGACCGGCTCTGTAGCGAGGCGGGGTATCGAACGAACGCCTCGGCCGGCGGCTCCTGTAGAACTGTCGTCGCTGGTTATGAGCAGCACAGCGGCTCCCATTCAAGAAACTGTCAGATGTCTTCTCCTAGGATTTGTCCCCCGCGTTCGAATTTATCGCAGTCGAACCGATCTCGGGGGATGAACGGACTGAGCGCACGGTGCAGCAAGATTCCACAACGACGGCATTTCATCCTCGTCGGGTGAGCCGACAGGAGAGTCGCCCTCACTACGGTTGTGTGTGCCGCCTGACGGTGGGTGCAGGCCACGAGCCGAGGAGGGACAGTGCCGGCGAAGCAAGCCGGTCCGCGGCGTGCACACACCTTGCGCGATGCCGTGGCCGGGCTGGGCGGGGCCATCTCGTCGATCCCGGACGGGATGGCTTGTGGTCTGCTCGCAGGTGTCAATCCCGTCTACGGCCTCTATGCAAGTTCATCCGGTGCGTTCTTCGGAGGGATCGCCACCTCCACCCCCCTCATGGTCGTGACCACGACGAGTGCGGCCGCCCTCGCAACGGGCTCGGCCCTGGAGAGTGTTCCCGCCCAGAACCGCGACTCGGCGCTGATTCTCCTGACGATTCTCGGGGGCCTGCTCATGTGGGCAGCAGCGGTACTACGCGTCGCTCGCTACACACGCTTCATCTCGCATTCCGTGATGATCGGTTTCCTCACGGGGATCTCCGCGACGATCCTCATTTCCCAGGTCCCGACGATGATCGGCGTCTCCACGAGTGGGCCCTCAGCGTTCGCCAAGGCGCTCGACCTCGTGACGGAACTCGGACACATCGACTTCGCGTCGCTGGTGTGCGGCGCTGTGGCCCTTGCTGTGGTGGGTGTATTGGGCCGGACCCGATTCGTCGCGCTCGGTGCGCTCGGAGCAATTGCGATTCCGAGTGTGATCGTTTTCTTCCCCTGGTTCGACGGGGTCGCGCAGGTTCGAGAGACCGGTGATCTCCCGACAGGTCTTCCGATGCCCGAAATACCCGAACTTTCCTTGTTGAGTCCTGAATTGATTGCGGGTGCAGCATCCGTCGCGCTCATCGTGCTGGTTCAAGGTGTCGGTGTCCGCGAATCCGTACCGGAACCGAGCCGGAATCCGAACGCGGTCTCCCGTGATTTCTCGGCGCAGGGGCTCGCCAATGTCGCGTCCGGCTTCTTTCAGGGGATGCCGGTCGGGGGTTCTGTGTCGGCGACCTCGCTCAACATCGCATTGGGTGCACGCACCAGGTGGGCCGCGGCGTTCCGCGGTGTGTTCGTTCTCGTACTCGTCCTTGCTGCGGGAGGGTTGATCGGGAGGGTTCCGATGCCGGCCTTGGCCGCACTGTTGATCTACGCCGCGGTGATGTCGATCCGCCCGCGCGAGATCGTCTCGGTGTTCCGCGCCGGCGGAATCGGTCGCGTGACCCTACTGATCACCGCGCTCGCGACCCTGCTGCTTCCTGTGGCGACGGCGGTGGGTGTAGGTGTCGCGTTGTCGCTGGTGCTGCAGCTCAACAGGGACTCGATCGATATGCGTATCGTCGAGCTCGAACCGACCGACGACGGCGGGCTCCGCGAACTCGACCCACCCGTCGTGCTGCACCCGGATCACGTCACAGTGCTCGACGTCTACGGGAGTCTGCTCTACGCGGGTGCACACAACTTTGCGAACCAATTGCCGCCGGCGACGGACAGGGTTGTGGTGGTGCTGCGGCTGCGCGGACGCGTCACCGTCGGAGTCACGTTCATGAAAGCCCTGGTCGAGTATGCGAGGAGACTCGACGAGCGAGGCGGGCACATGTACGTCAGTGGTGTGGATCCGGTGTTGATGAGCAGATATCGCGAGAAAGTCGGGCTCCCTCCGTGCATCACCGTGGTCGAGGCCGAATCCGTTCTGGGTCGCTCGACCCTGCATGCGTTCGACGAGGGCATGCGTTGGCTTGCCGCTCAGCGGGATTCACCTGACGAGGAGTGAACATGAGTGGTGTGGTGGTTCAGCTGATTCCGCTCGCGCTCGGGATCATCATGAGTCCGCTCGCGATCATCGGTGTGGTTGCGGTCCTTCTGTCGGCGCGAGCACGGCCGAACAGTCTTGCGTTCCTTGCCGGCTGGGTACTCGGTGCCTGTGCCTCGATCGGGGTGACGTATCTGATCCTGAGCGAGCTCGCCGTGCACGAGCACCGCGAGCCGCCGTTCTGGGTTCCCGTCCTCCACCTGTTTCTCGCGCTCGTCTTCGCGATCGGCGCGGGGGTGATGTTTGCTGCATCGCAACGGATCAAGGCGATCGGCGCCGAACGCGCTGCCGGAGTCGAGCGCGATCCCGAGCTACCGAAGATGTTCCAGAAGATCTCGGAGTTCGGTCCGGGCAAGAACTTCGCTCTAGGAATCGGATTGTTCGTGCTCAATCCTGTCGACCTGTCGTGCGCGATCGCGGCAGCGCTCACCCTGAGACTCAGTGGGCTTTCGGGCAACATCCAGTGGGTCATTGCCACTGCATTCGTGATCGTGTCGGTCTCGTCCGTTGCCGTGCCCGTCCTTTTCCTCATGATTCGCGGTGAGCGCGCGCAGAAGCCGTTGACCGAACTGAGAACGTGGATTGCGACGCACACGAAACTTCTCAACGTGGCCCTGCTGGTGCTGCTCGCAGTGATGCAGTTCGGTAAGGCACTGAACACCTTGTGAATTCGTCTATCGGATTGGAATGCGGCCATGAGTGCGTTGGTTCCGGACAGTCAGCGGCGAACACTCGACGAACTCGTCGACCGCCTCGATCTCAGTACGGGGGAGTCTGCATCGAAACGCTCGGCCTTCTGGATCATGCTGACCTTGTCTGCGGTGATCGCCGCGTCAGGTGTGGCGGGTGATTCGACTGCGACGGTAATCGGCGCCATGATCGTCGCACCGCTGTCGGTCCCCATTCTCGGCGTCGGACTGGGGATTGCGACCGGACGCGGAAAGCTGATCGTCCGGAGCCTGCTCCTGGTCCTCGTGGGCATCGTGCTGGTGGTGGCGATCGGTTTCGTCGTCTCGCAGTTGCTCCCCAATCCGACGAATGTGCTCATGAATTCTCAGGTGGTCGGACGCACCTCACCGAAGCTGATGGATCTCACTGCCGCATTGGCGACCGGCTTGGTGGGGGTCATCGCCATGACCCGGCGTGACGTTGGAGATGTACTTCCCGGCGTGGCCATTGCGATCTCTCTGGTACCGCCGTTGGTAGTGGTCGGTGTGTGCCTCGGCTCGGGAGCGCCCGGCCTCGCGCTCGGCGCATTCGTGCTGTTCGCGTCGAATATGGTGGCGATGATCGTCACCGCGACGGTGGTGCTCGTCGTCGTGGGGTATGCCCAAGAGGCCGGGACCGGTGAAGCACGACGCGGTCGGGCGTACGCCGTCCTCGTCACCGCGCTGATCATCGTGGCCATTCCGATGGTGGTGAACTCGCTGTCGTCACTGTGGGCAGGCCAGATCGCTGATGCCACCGCGATCTGGCTAGGGGATGAGTCGAGTACTCAGGTCACCGACGTGTCACTGCAGCAGAATACGGCGACGATTCACGTCCTCACACCCGATGAGCTGCCCCCGGTGGACGAACTCCAGACGGCAGTGGACGATCTCGTTCCGTGGCACCCGGAGGTCGTCGTGGTGCATACGGTCGGTGGCCGCGTCACCGAGTGACGAGCAAGGCAGGGGAGGGACGCGATGCGTTCCCTCCCCTGCCTGCGTTCGATAACTGTGAGATCAGCTTCCGGCAGCCTCGAGGCCGGTGGTGATATCGGCGAGGATGTCGTCGATGTGCTCGATACCGACGGCGAGACGGACGAGTCCCGGAGTGACGCCGGCCGCGAGCTGCTCCTCGGCGGAGAGCTGGGAATGGGTGGTGGACGCGGGGTGGATGACCAGAGAGCGCACATCACCGATATTGGCGACGTGGCTGTGCAGAGTCAGCGCGTTGACGAACTTCTTACCGGCATCGATGCCGCCTGCGAGTTCGAACACCACGATCGCACCGGCGCCCTTGGGTGTGAGCTCCTGTGCGCGGTCGTACCACGGCGACGACTTCAGCCCGGGGTAGGCGACGGAGGTGACCTCGGACCGCTGTTCGAGGAACTCGGCAACCTTCTGGGTGTTCGCGACATGGCGTTCCATGCGCAGGCTCAGGGTTTCGAGCCCCTGCGAGATGAGGAACGCGTTGAACGGGGACACCGCGGAGCCGAGATCGCGCAGGAGTTGGACACGCGCCTTGAGCGCGAACGCGGGTGCGCCGAGGTCGGCGTAGACGACACCGTGATAGCTGGGATCGGGGGTGGTGAACCCGGCGTGGCGTCCCTGCGTCCAGTCGAAGGTGCCACCGTCGACGATGACGCCTGCGATGGCGGTGCCGTGACCACCGAGGTACTTGGTGGCCGAGTGCACGACGATGTCGGCGCCGTGCTCGAACGGTCGCAGCAGGTACGGGGTGGCTACCGTGTTGTCGACGATCAGCGGCAGCCCGTTGTCATGAGCGACACCGGCGACCCCGGAGATGTCGAGGATGTGGTTCTTCGGGTTCGCGATGGTCTCGGCGAAGAACGCCCGGGTGTTGGGTCGGACGGCCGCGCGCCACTGTTCGAGGTCGTCGGGATCCTCGACGAAGGTGGTTTCGATGCCGAGCTTGGTGAGTGTGTAGTGCAGCAGGTTGTAGGTGCCGCCGTACAGGTAGGGGCTCGCGACGATGTGGTCGCCGGACTGCGCGACGTTGAGGATTGCGAGGGTCTCGGCTGCCTGACCGGAGGAGAGCAGTAGTGCCGCGACACCGCCTTCGAGGGCAGCGATGCGCTGCTCGACCGCATCCTGGGTCGGATTCATGATGCGGGTGTAGATGTTTCCGGTTTCGGCGAGGCCGAACAGTGCGGCAGCGTGGTCGGTGTTGTCGAAGGTGTAGCTGGTGGTCTGGTAGATCGGGAGGGCCCGCGCTTTGGTGTCGCCTCCGGCGGGCTGGCCTACGTGGATCTGCTTCGTCTCGAAGTTCCAGTCGGCGGTCGGGTCGACGGCGTCGGGCGTGGTGTCGCTCATGGGTTTCGGGCTCCGGATTGCTCGGATGGTTCAGGGGCGTGCCGACCTTGCGGTCCGTGACCCGTGCAGCACACGTTGCGCCGACGGAGTCGTGGGGACCGGGGCTACGGGTGCGGGCGGTCAGCGAGCCGGGCACCCGCAGATACACAGTTTTCGGGCACGGAAATACGCCGTCGGATGATCCGGCGAGTATTCGTACGTCCTGCTCACGGTCGTGACGATAGTCGCAATCGATGATCTCTACCAGTGCGCGGGGAAATACCTCCGTGACGCGCCGATGTTTTTGCATCCGTAGCGCACATACACTCTGTGTGCTGTACTTCTCGGGGGGATGCGCAACTGCTACCGTGCAGTAATCAATTTCAGTTCTGCTCGAGTTCTGCACCCTGACCACTAGCGATGGAGGGCAAGTTGACAGTCATCGATTCGGAGTTCGCGCAGGCCGACGCAACGATGCTGCGCACGTCGCCGCCCTCGATGGTCGAGCGGATGACCCGCATTCTCGAGGCCTTCGACGCAAGCATCGCCAGGCTCACCCTCGAAGAGGTGACGTTCCGTTCGGGTCTTCCCCGGTCGACCGTGCACCGCATTCTCGACCAACTGGTCCGCCTCGACTGGCTCGAGCACGGTGCGCTCGGCTACGGGCTCGGATCTCGCGCACTCGGCCTCGGCGGCGACATCGACCGCGACCGTCTCCGTGAGTGCGCGGCACCGCATCTCCACGAACTGGCGATGCAGACCGGCGGGGTCGTACACCTCGACGTTCTCGACGGAGCGCAGGCATACTGCCTCGACAAGGTCGGTGGCGCAGGCGCGGCGGGGCTACCGACCAGGGTGGGCGGACGCACCGCAGCGTATGCCACCGCGGGCGGCAAAGCCATGCTTGCGACGCTCGACCCCGAACAGGTAGACAGCCTGTACCCCGTTCGACTGGCTCCCTGCACGCACCACACGATCACCGACCGGGTGATGCTCCATCAGGAACTCAACCGCGTCCGGAAGCGTCACGGCATCGCATTCGACCGCGAAGAATCGATCGTCGGCATCGGTAGCGTCGGTGCGCCCCTGCGCGGCACCGGCGGAATCGTCGCGAGTGTGTCGCTGGCCGGCGGCGTGCGCGCGATCCAGCTCGAATGGATGGCACCGCTGGTGGCCGACTTCGCCCGGAAGATCTCGAGCGCGCTCGCGTGCGGAGACGAGGATCAGCGGACCAGGTGGGCGTAATCGTCGCGACGCTCGGCAGGCAGGATCGTATTGAGCACGAAGCGGATCTGCAGGCGGATGTACTCGTCCAGTGAGTAGAGGGCACCGAAGTGCCAGTGCTTGAGCGCCCACCCGTGTGCGAGAAGCAGTAGGTCGAACACCATGAGATCGACGTCGACGTCGTTCATGATGCCCGTGGCGATGCCGTCTTCGAGGACTTCCCGCAGTGGTGCCGACGTCGACACCTCGAGTTCCTTGATGCGGTCGCGGCCGGCGCGATCGAGTGTGCGGCTCTCCCGATAGGTCAACGTCACGGCATCGATGTTCTCGTCGACGATCTCGATGTACCGCCGCATGCCGGCAACGAGGCGATCGACGGGATCGTCACCCGCGGTGTCCATCGCGGGTGCCAGCTGGTCGCGGAACGATTCCAGGATGCTGACGATCGTCGCGAGGAGGACGTCCTCCTTGCCGCCGAAGTACTTGTAGATCAGGCCCACGCTGACACCCGCCTCGTCGGCGAGTGCCTGCATGGACATCTGATGGAACCCGGTCCGCTGCATGACCGTCGCGGCGGCGCGAAGGACCTGACGTCGCCGCGAATCCGTCCGTACTGCCCGCACCGCGTCGTGGACGGACAGTTCGTCCTGGTCGTTGGTCATGTCCTGCTCCTGTCGCGCTGCCGCTCTCGTCAGATCCCGAGATCCTTGGCGATGATCGTCTTCATGATCTCGGTGGTACCGCCGTAGATCGTCTGGATGCGGGCATCGACGAATGCCCGCGACACGGCGTATTCACGCATGTAACCGTAGCCGCCGTGCAACTGCAGGCATCGGTCGGCGACGCGCACCTGCAGTTCGGTGGTCCACCACTTCAACCGGGCGGCGCGGGCGGCGGTGAGCTTGCCGTCGACATGCTCGGCGATGCAGTCGTCGAGGAACGTGCGGGCAAGGTCGAGTTCGGTGGACAGTTCGGCGAGGACGAACTGGGTGTTCTGGAAGCCGGACACCGGTTTACCGAAGGCCTTGCGTTCCTGGACGTAGGCGAGCGTCGTCTCGAAGACGCCTTCGGCTGCAGCGACTGCTCCCACCGCCAGCGACAATCGTTCCTGGGGGAGGTTGTGCACGAGCTGGTAGAAACCCTGCCCCTCGTCACCCAGACGGTTCGCGACGGGCACGCGCATGTCGGTGAACGCCAGTTCGCTGGTGTCCTGCGCATGCAGACCGATCTTCTCCAGGTTCCGGCCACGGGAGAAGCCGGGAGTGTCGGCCTCGACGACCAGCAACGTCAGGCCCTTGTGCGGGTCGTCGGAGGTGCGGGTCGCGACGACGAACAGGTCGCCGTTCTGTCCATTGGAGATGAACGTCTTCGATCCGTCGACGACGTAGTGGTCGCCGTCGCGCACCGCCGACGTGCGGATGCCGGTCAGGTCGCTCCCGGTCCCCGGTTCGGTCATCGCAATGCCGAGGACTGTCTCACCACTGACGACACCGGGTAGCCAACGCGCCTTCTGCTCGTCGGTGGTCATGTCGGTGAGATAGGGCAGCACCACGTCGTTCTGCAGCGAGAACGCGATACCGGCGGCGGCATGCCCGGCCCGGTTGACCTCGTCGATCAGGATGGCGTTGTAGCGGAAGTCGTCTACGCCAGGCCCGCCGTGCTCGTCGGCGACCGAGAAGCCGAGCAGCCCGAGCTTGCCCGCTTCGGTGAACAGAGAGCGATCGAGGCAGTTCGCACGCTCCCAGTCCTCGTGGACAGGTGTGATCTTCTCGCGGACGAAACCTCGTGCAACGTCGCGGAACTGGAGATGCTCGGATTCGTGGATCAGCGCTGTGTTCATCGGGTCACCCCGGAAGCGATGGGGGCAGTGAACCGGCCGTCGGTGAATTCGGCCGCTGCTGCTGCGGTCGCCTTGTAGTGCAGTTTCTTTCCCGTTGCGGAGACGGGCAGGGATTCGACGAACCGATATGCTCGCGGTCGTTTGAACGAGGACAGCAGGTGGTGTGCTCGGCAGTGCTCGTCGAGAGCGTCGACGGACAGGCCGGGGTCGGACGCGACGATGTAGGCGACGACGATGCGTCCCCACCGTTCGTCGGGTACGCCGACCACCAGGGAATCCTGCACGCCCGGATGCTGATTGAGCGCTTCCTCGACCTGAACGGGGTGCACATTCTCGCCGCCGGAGACGAGCATGTCGTCCTTGCGGCCGACGATGGTGACGAACTCACCGGCATCCCACGTCGCGAGGTCTCCGATGTGCAGCCAGCCGTTCCGGAACTTGGCCTTCTCCTGATCGGGTGAGTCGAAGTAGGCGTTGGAGCACTTCGGTGACCGGACGATGACCTCGCCGACGTCCTCTCCGTCGCGTGCGACCACGTCGTCGGGATCGGCGAGCCGGTCCGGATACAGGTGCACCACTCGAACATCGTCGTCGGTGCAGGCGCGGCCCGCGGTTCCGGCGTGATCGGGCAGATCACTGGGACGCAGGAAGGTGTTCCAGAAACCCTCGGTGCTCCCGTAGCCGTTGAAGATCCGCGGGTTGAGCACGTCCTGGTAGCGGAGTGCGGCTTCGCGCTCGAGAGGCGCGCCCATCGTGACGATGCCCCGGAGCGTCGACAGGTCGCGGGGACGCTGCTCCTGCGCGGTAGCGAGCATCGCGAGGTTGGTGGGTGCGCCGATCAGGAAGGTCAGGCCGAGTTGCTCGACGAGGTCGAGGACGCGATCGGGATCGAAGGTGCGCAGCGGCACCACCTGCCCGCCGATGTAGAACGTCGGGTTCGGTCCGCCGGAGTACAGCCCGCCGCGGTGGAACCACGGGGTCATGTTGAGCGTCTTGTCTTCGGGATCGAGCGGGAAGTGCATGATCACGTCATGTGCGCTGAGGATCTCGATCATGCTGTTGAGCGGCACACCCTTGGGCATACCGGTGGTGCCGGAGGTGTACAGGCGGGTGGTTTCGTCCCAGACGGTCCGGTGCAGCGGCGGCAATGCCACCCGGTCGGCCGGAAGGTCGCGATAGCGGATCACGGTGGCTCCCGGGACGGAGAGAGGCTCCCCGTCGCCGACTACGATCACCACCTCGGGTGTGTGCGACGAGTGTTCCAATGCTTCTCGAACATTCGACGTGAGTTCGGTGTCGTAGACGAAGACCTTGGGCGTGCTGGTGTCGAGCACGAACGCAGTCTCGCCCCCGGCCAGCCGAAAGTTGACCGGTGAGCCGACGGCGCCTACGGCCTGTGTCGCGAGGTACAGCTCGGCGAACTCGATTCCGTTGAACAGCTGGTATGCGACGACGTCGCCGCTTCGGACGCCTGCGTCGGCGAGGCCGGTCGCGATCCGATCGACTCGTTCGCCGAGCTGCTTGTAGGTCCACTGCTGCCCGGTGTCGGGGTCGGTGACGGCGACCCGGTGCGCGTAACGCCCGGTGTTGCGCCGGAATCCGTTGAGATACGTGAAGTCGTTCTCGAAGTACTCCCGGTAGGCCCGGGCGTTGTACGACGCGGTCATCTTGCTCGTCCTGTCCTGGTGAGGGCCGCTCAGCCGGCCATGGTGAGGCCGCCGCTGACGCTGATCACCTGTCCGGTGATGAATGATGCGGAATCGGAAGCGAAGAACAGCACCGGAGCGGCAACCTCGTCGGGGCGGGCGAGCCGCCGGAACGGGATGGCCTTGATCAGTGCCGCTTTGAGCTTCTCGTCTTGTGACTGGAACAGCGGTGTGTCGGTGGGGCCGGGGCACACGCAATTGACGTTGATGCCGTGCCGGGCCATTTCTCGCGCAAGCGATTTGGTGAGCGCGATGACGCCGCCCTTGGCCCCGGCATAGATGGATTCGCCCGAGCTGCCGACGCGGCCGGCGTCGCTGGCAAGGTTGATGACCCGCCCGCCGTTACCTGCCTCGATGATGCCGGGCAGGAATGCGCTGCAGATGTTCACCGGACCGAGGTAGTTGATCGCGACTACCTTCTGCGCAAATTCTGGAGTCGCGTTGAGGAACTGGTCGGTTCGGTCCCATCCCGCAGCGTTGACGAGGATGTCGGGGACGCCGACCTGCGCGTGAGTGTGCTCGCGGAGTGCGTCGACCTGGGCGCGGTCGGAGATGTCGACCGGCAGCGCGGTGATCAGCTCCGGATTCTCTTTCGCGGTGGCCTGGGCGGCCGCGAGGTCGAGATCGGCGGCGATCACCTTGTCGCCCTGCGCAGCGAAGGCGAGTGCAATGGATTTGCCGATGCCGGAACCGGCTCCCGTGACGAGTGCGATGTTGCTCATGTGGATTGTCCTCTGGGCGTGGAAGATGCGGTCAGGCCTTGACGTACTTCGCGAAGTCGGCGGGACGCTTCTCTGCGAATGCCTGCGCTCCCTCGAGGCCTTCGTCGGACTTGCCGAACAGGTCGAGTGCGGACATCGCGAGGTTGCTCAGGCCGGCCTGATGGTCGGTGTCGGCGTTGAACGACTGCTTGAGGAAGCGGATCGCGGTGGGGCTCTTCTCGGCGATCTCGGCGACGACGGCCTTCGCCTCGTCGAGCAGCTTGTCCTGGGGGACAACCCAGTTCACGAGCCCCCAACGCTCGGCGGTGGGTGCGTCGTACTGGCGGCACAGGTACCAGATCTCGCGGGCGCGCTTCTCGCCGACGATGCGGGCGAGGAAGGCGGAACCGAAACCGGCGTCGAACGATCCGACACGGGGGCCGGCCTGGCCGAACTTCGCGTTCTCGGAGGCGATGGTGAGATCGCACAGAACGTGCAGGACATGCCCACCGCCCACTGCGATTCCGTTCACGGCAGCGATGACGGGCTTGGGGACGTCGCGGATCAGCTTGTGGAGATTGCCGATCTCGAACATGCCGCTCTCGGTGGGGCCGTAGTCGCCGGTCTCTGCGCGCTGCTTGACGTCGCCGCCGGTGCAGAACGCCTTCTCTCCGGCGCCGGTGAGGATGATCGCCGAGACGCGGGTGTCGGCCCAGGCGGAGCGGAACGCCTTGATCAGTTCTTCGACGGTCTTGCCGCGAAAGGCGTTGTAGCGCTCGGGGCGATTGATGGTGATGATCGCGGCGGGGCCGTCGATTTCGTAGGTGATGTCGTCGAAGTCGGTCATGGTGACTCCCTGGTCGAGGTGAGGGAATGAATGCTCATTCACTGGCTATGAAGCTACATTCACTCACGCGGAGTGTCAAGGGTCACAGCTGCGGCGGCCGTAGTGTGTGCAGCCGAAAACACCCCGGGCTGCAGGAGCGCCCAGGGTGGTGAGTGTCGAGGCGGAAGTGTCCGCCCGCGGAGCTGTTACCGCGAATTGAGCGCCATGAAGCGCGCGGGCACCTCACCGCCGCCGTGGACGGCGAGATCGGCGCCGTTGACGTAAGACGCAAGCGGCCCGGCCAGGTACAGGCACGCGCCCGCGATATCGGAGGGAACGGCCATCCGCTGCATGGGCAGGGTCTTCGTCACCGCCGCACCACCGTCGTCGCCGTAGACGTGGGCGGCGGCCTCGGTGCGGATCAGCCCCGTGGTGATGTGGTTGACCCGCACTTGCGGAGCCCATTCGAGCGCAAGGGCCTTGGTCAGCGCGAGCAGGCCGGCCTTGGCTGCCGTGTACGCGGCGGTGCCGGGCTGGGGATCGTGCGCCGACACGCTGCCGATGTTGATGATCGAGCCGCCGGTGGGCTGGGTGCTCATCACCCTGTTCGCGGCCTGCGCCGCATAGAAGGGCGCAGAAAGATTGAGCGAGACGATCCGATCGAAGAATCGTGTCGAGACCGTCGCGGCGTCCGCGTCGGGGGAGCCACCCGCATTGTTCACGAGAACATCGAGGCGACCGAATTCGGCGGCCGCGGCATCGACGACGGCCGCGGCCTGGTCCGCGTCGCGGATGTCGGCGGAGACGAACGAAGCCGTACGGCCATCCGCTGCCGGGAGGGTCTCGGGCTCGGACCGCCCGCACACGAGAACGTCGGCGCCCGCGGCGAGGAACGTCTCGGCGATGACGAAACCGATGCCCTTCGTCCCGCCGGTGACGACGACTGCGTGTCCGGTGAAGTCGGCCGGGTTCGAGATGCTCATGGAAGCGGAGAGTAACGGCGCGGCCGATCGCTCGGTCGCGCCGTTCCGCTCAGTGGGTGGTGTCGCGTTCCGCTCAGTGGGTCGGTTTCTGCGGTCAGAGCAGATGAACCTTCTTGTAGAGGATCTTCGACGGGCCGCCGACGAGGCCGACGCTGTCGAGGAAGGTCATGAGCTTCGCGCCGGACTTGCGCACCTTGTCGTGATGATGCTTGTTGCCCTTGGCTTCCGCGAGGGCGCGGTCGCGGTCGAGACCGGCGTTGGAGTACACCGCGGGGTGGATCATGCTCTTGACGACGAAGTACACGACCACTGCGGTCTGGATGCGCTCGAAGGCCAGACGCGCGCGGCTCGCGCCGGTGAGCCGCCGGGTGACTTCCTCGCGAGCGAATCGGATGTGCCGGGCCTCTTCGAGGACGTGGATCCTGCTCACAGCGCGGGTGACCGGTTGCACGCGCTCGTCGCGCATGAAGTCGCGCTGCATCATGTCGAGGATCTCCTCGGCGGCCATGACCGAGGCGTAGGCGTTGGCGCCGCGGAAGTAGTGCCCCCACAGGCGTCCGAGCTGGTGGATGTACTTCGGAGGGCCGTAGCCGGGCATGCCGAGACGTTCGCCGGCGCGCGCGAACATCACGGAGTGGCGGCACTCATCGGCGACCTCGGTGAGCGCGAACTGCACGTGGCTCGAGTACTTGTCGCGGTCGTACACGTCGCGCAGCAGCATCTGCATGAGCAGGACCTCGAACCACAGGCCGACGCTCGATACGCTCGCGGCCTCGTGCTTGGTCAGTTCGATGCGCTGCTCGTCGGTGAGCTCGTCCCACAGCGCGGTGCCGTAGAGCGTGCTCCACTCCGGCGTCATGCCGAATTTGTCGTCGGGGATCGGTGCCTCCCAGTCGACCTCGATGACCGGGTCGTACGACTTGCGGGCGGACGATGCGAGCAGGCGTCGCGCGGTGTCCTCGCGGTCGGAGATCGGGAGTCCGGGAACGAAACCCTTGCTGTTCTCGCGGGTGAGCGATGCGGTCATGCCTCCACCTTTAAGTGTGACGGTAAGTAACTGTTAACTCGAGACTACAGTGACGGCGCCCACGACACAACGCCCACCGCCGAAGTGGCGATGGGCGTTGTGAACCGGCGAACCGGCAGGGTCAGGTGCGAGAGGGGGCCCAGAATGCCGCGGCGACCGCACCGACCAGCAGAATCGCCGCGAGCGCCCACGACGCTTGCTGCATGCCGACGAGGAACGCATCGCGTGCGGGTCCGATGAGGGCGTCGCCTTGCGGACCGGCCTGTTCCGCGACCTGCAGGGCGGCGGCGAGCGAATTCTCCACGGCCCCGCGAGCCGGTTCCGGGAGCATCTGGGCAGTCGGTGCGATCTGGTTGCCGTAGGCCGCCGCGAGAACGCTGCCTGCCGCGGCGACTCCGATCGCTGCTCCGATCTCGCGCGTGGCGTCGTTGACGGCCGACGCGACACCCTGCTGGTCATCAGGGGTATTCGTGACGATCGCGTGCGTCGCGGGCGCGGTGCAGAGTCCGAACCCGACGCCGGTCACCAGCATCGTCCATGCGGCATCGAGATACGACGACTCTGCGTCGAGAATTCCGATGAAGATCATCGACACCCCGATCAAGCCCAGTCCGAGACTGACGAGTATGCGCAGACTGATCCAGCGGAGCAGGGCAGGGACCGCGAAGGACAGGGCCATCACGACGAAGAAAATGGGTGTCAGCGCGACGGATGCCATCAGGGGGGAGTAGCCGAGAATGAGTTGGAAGTACTGCACGATCAGGAAGAACATCCCGAATCCGGCGAGGAACTGCAGGTTCAGGCAGGCGGCGCCCACGCTGAATGCGCGGTTCGTGAACAGGCGCATGTCGAGCAGTGGTTCGTGCGCGCGCAGTTCCGCGAACACGAACCCCACGGCGGCTGCGAGGCCCACCACGAGGGCACTGATGGTCACCGGGTCGAGCCAGCCGCGGTGAGGTCCCTCCATCACGCCGAGGACGAACAATCCGACGGCCGCGATAGCAAGAATGCTCCCGCCGAAGTCGAAGCGTCCGGGATTCTCCGCCCGCGACGACGGGATGGTCAGCGCCATCGCGACGAGTGCAACGGACGCGACCGCGAAACCACCGAAGATCAACTTCCACGAGGTGTATTCGAGGATGACCCCGGACACGATCATGCCGACGACTGCGCCGGAGGCGGCCACCCCCGCCCAGATGCCGATCGCGCGTGCACGGTGCTCCGGCGAGAATCCCGTCGTGATCAGTGACAACGTGGCCGGCATGACCAGTGCCGCGCCGATTCCGGCGACCCCGCGGGATGCGATCACCCACGTCGGCCCGTCGGTGATCAGCGGTAGCGCCGACCCCAGCCCGAACACCACCAGGCCGACGATGAGAATGCCGCGCCTGCCGAACCGGTCGCCGAGCGCGCCGGCAGGGAGCAGAAGGGCGGCGAGGGCGAGCGTGTAACCGTCGACGATCCAGGTCAGCTGGCTCTGTGTCGCTCCGGTGTCGACGGCGATGTCGGGCAACGCGGTGTTGAGTGCCGCCATCGCCGCGATCACCGCGGACACCGAAGCACATGCCACCGCGAGGAGCCACAGCTGCGACCAGTTCATGCGAGCGGCGGGAATGTCGGACTTCGGAGGTGCTGATGCTTCGGGCACGGTTGCCTTCCGAACGTGAAGGTGGATTTGTCGCCTTGCAAACGAGACTGCCGGTATCGTAACGGAACCGATGGTTCCACAACCAGGTCCCGGCGGAGACGAGAGAAACTGTGGGTGTGAGCGCGCACGAAGGTATCCAGACATCCCGAGAACCCGACCCCCGGAAGGCGCGGTCGCGAGCACGGCTGCTCGACGCTGCCACTGAGCTGCTCGCAACGGGGGGCGCCGACGCCGTCACGATCGACGCCGTGACCACCCGTGCAGGAGTGGGTCGTGCCACGCTGTACCGGCACTTCGCGAACGGAACCGAACTCGTCGCGGCCGCATTCGCGCGGCTGATCCCGCCGGCGCCACCCGTGCCGGAGAATGCCGACCTGCGCGAACAACTCGTCGAACTGCTCATCGGCCAGGCACGGATCGTCGAAGAAGTTCCCATCCCCCTCGCCGCGATGTGTTGGCTGGGCATGGGGCCGGAACTCGTCCACGCGAGCCGCCCTGCCGACCCGGAAGCCCAGGAACGGCCCGAGCTGCAGTCGCTGCGCGAGCAACTCGTCGAGCGCTACCGCTCGTCGTTCGACCGTGTGCTCGGTACGGAATCCGCGCGGGAGGATCTCGGCGAGTTCGACTACGATCTCGCTCTCATCCAGCTGGTCGGCCCGATCGTGTTCAATCGGCTCGTCACCCTCCCACCCATCGGCAGGCGGGCATGCGAGCAGATCGTCGACGACTTCCTCGCCGCCCGTCGCAGCGCACGCGGGTAGGGCGGCGGGATATTCGGTAACCGGGTCGCAGAGTCAGAGGGCCCAGCGTCGCTGATCCGGTGCCCGCAGAACGAACGGACGGGACCTGCGGAAGTCCTTGACCCTGAGCCTGCGCAGTGGCTGGATTCGGAACTCGTCCGGATCCAGCTCGGTGGCGAGCATCTCGTCCACCAGGATCGTGCCGGGCCGGGCTGCGCCCGTGAGACGAGCGGCGTTGTTGACGACGGAGCCGAACAGGTCGCCGAATCGTGCCAGCACCGGTCCCCACGCCAACCCCACCCGGAGTTCCGGGCTGTCCTTGCTCGCGCCGAACGTCGCCTGCAGTTCGAGTGCCATCCGCGCGCCGTCGGCCGGATCCTCGGCCGCGAACATCACCTCGTCGCCCACGGTCTTGATGACCCACCCGTTGTTTCCGACGATCGCCGCAGTGACCTCGGATTCGAAGTACTCGAGCAGTTCGTTCAGCTCGCCCGCGTCGATACGGCGGGTGAGCTGCGTGTAACCGACCATGTCGGCGAACCCGACCACGACCTCGCGAAGAGGGGCGTCGCCCTCCGGCCGCCAGACGGAACGTTCCGTGGTGCTGACGATGTGTCGCCGCCAGATGTGGCTCTGCAGGGTCTCGGCACGCATCGACAGTTGCTGCACCAGAGCGTCGATGAGGTCGGGCATCTCCTCGGGCGACACATCGGAATGCTCCTCGACCAGGTTGTCGAAGAGATGGGTGTTGAACAGGGTCAGTTCCCACTCGGCGAGTCGCGAGATGGACTGGCCGAGCGACCGGGCTGCCGAGAGCTCGAGGTTCTCGTTGATCACGCCGCTGCCGACGATCGCCGCGATATCGCGAAGTGCACCGACGTCTCCGTCGGTGAACATTTCCGCGTCGGGTTCGGGATCGACGGTGAATCCCAACGCCTGCCACAGTCGACGCACTCGTGCGGGGGCCATGCCTGCCATCGTGGCGACCTCGTCCACGGTGTAGCGACGTTCGCCCCCGAGCAGGCTGCGTTCGAGCTCCCGCTGGATGACGGACAGCATGTCGGGGCCGGGACGCGATGGTTGCTCCGGCGAGTTCACATCCGTCATCTTTCCTTGTCGTGGTCCGGAGCACACGCCGGGTTCCCCTGTGACGAGACGACCACCGTGCGTCCGCGCGGACAGCGTGTCGTACAGGTGTGCGAGAGTGGGCGCCGTCGATCGCACAGTAGAGCCGAGAAAGGACGTGGCATGCCGCCCCGTAGACGTGCGGACCATCTGACCGACGAACAACTCGAGGAATTGAACTCCGCCCTCGCGGAGGGTCGCCGCGCCACGGTATATCTCGTCGAGGGGATCTCCAGCCTGGGGCTCGAGCCGGGTACGTCGGCGCGGGTCGTTTCGATCGCGGGAACCACGGTCACCGTCCGACCCAAGGGTGTCAACGACGAGCTTCCCTTCGAAACCGACGAACTGCGTTTCACGCGGGACGTAGCGACGAAGTCGTCGCCGAAACCTGCTCCCGCGAAGACGCCCGCCGCCACCAGAGCACCCGCCCCGAAAACCCCCGTAGCTCCCGTCGCGAAAACCGAATCCGCACAGCCCGCCCCCCGGCAGGCAGCCAAGGAGAAGACCACAGTGACCTCCACCCCCGCAAACCCGCCGGCTGCCGCCGAGCCCGCCAAACCCAAGGCACCCGCCAAGCGTGGCGCCAAGAAGCCGGCCTCCATCAGCATCACCGTCACGATCGACGCCGAGAGCGAATGGACGGTCAGTGTCGCGCAGGGCACGAGGAAGATCGGTAAGCCCGCGGCGGTCGCCCCCGATGCCGTCGAACGCGCAGTCAAGGAACTCGGCGACGAGACCGCGATCGAAGCGGTGCACTCGGTGATCGACGAGGCGCGCCGCACCGTGGAGGAACGCGTCGCACAGTTGAGCCGCGAACTCGACGAAGCCCGTAAGGCGCTCGAAAGCCTCGGCGCCAACCCCGCATAGTGCGTAAACCTCTAGTACTGTGACGGCGCTCTAGTACTCTGACCGCGGAGACGGTCGGGCCAGATCGCGTTGGAGGGGCATGATGTTCAGAAGACTTGCTGTGGTATTCGCAACCGCGATTGCCTTGGTCGGCAGCGGTGCGGCGGTGGCCACGGCAGCCCCTCCCGTTGTGCTCGGCGGCGGATCGGGCATCACGCTCGGCAACGGCGACGAGAACATGTACGACTGCACGCTCACCACTATCGGACACGATGCGGCCGGTCGGCTCGTCGGACTCACTGCCGCGCACTGCGGCGACCCGGGGATGACGGTCAAGTCCGAATACGACATCGCTGCCGGGACGGTGGGCCGCATCGTGTCGACCAACGAGACGCTCGACTACGCGGTCATCGAGTTCTACGGCGACAGGGTCACCCCGGTCAACCGCGTCGGCAACGTCACCATCACCGGGCTCGGTTCACCCGCGGGCTTCCCCGATATCGCCTGCAAGGAAGGCCGCACCACCGGCAACACCTGCGGCATCGTGTGGGGCGACGTCTTCGGCGTGCAGGAGACGTGGACGCAGGTCTGCGTCATCGAAGGCGATTCGGGTGCACCGCTCGTCGTCGGCACCACCCTCGTCGCGATGGTCAACGCCTACCTGCTGGCACCGTGCGTCGGTCCCGAGGTCGGCACCAACATCGACGTGATCATGGCCGACATCAATGCGCGCGGGGGCGCCGGAGCAGGTTTCCGGCCGATCTGATCGGATTCATCCGCACACAGCGCCTTGTGATGCGGACCCGACGAGTTTCGTGTACTTCGCCAGAACACCCTTGGTGTAGCGCGGCGGCAGTGGCTTCCAGCCCTGCCGCCGCGTCGCTATTTCAGCGTCGTCGACGAGCACATCGAGCAGACCGTTCGCGACATCGAGTTTGATCCGGTCGCCGTCGCGGATGAACGCGATGGGGCCACCGTCGACGGCCTCGGGCGCGACATGCCCGACACACAGACCGGTGGTGCCGCCGGAGAACCGTCCGTCGGTCAGCAACAGGACGTCCTTGCCGAGGCCCGCGCCTTTGATGGCGCCGGTGATCGCGAGCATCTCACGCATCCCCGGACCACCCTTCGGACCTTCGTACCGGATGACGACCACATCGCCCGCGGTGATGGTGCCGTCCTCGAGCGCATCCATCGCCGCACGCTCGCGTTCGAAGACCCGCGCGGTGCCCTCGAAGACGGACTCGTCGAAGCCCGCGGATTTCACCACCGCACCGCCCGGTGCAAGGGAGCCCCGCAGGATCGTGATGCCGCCGGTGGGATGGATCGGATCGTTCAGCGCGCGCAGCACCTTCCCGTCGGGGTCGGGCGGGGCGATCCCGGCGAGGTTCTCCGCGACCGTCGCGCCGGTGACGGTGAGGCAATCGCCGTGCACCAGACCGGCGTCGAGCAGAGCTTTCATGATCACCGGAACACCGCCGATGTGGTCGACGTCCTTCATCACGTGTCGCCCGAACGGTTTGACGTCGGCGAGATGCGGGACGCGGGCGCCGACCCGCACGAAGTCGTCGAGCGTCAGGTCGACGTCGGCCTCGTGGGCGATCGCGAGCAGATGCAACACCGCGTTGGTGGATCCACCGAACGCCATCACCACCGCGATCGCGTTCTCGAAGGCCTCCTTGGTGAGGATGTCCGATGCGGTGATGCCGCGCCGCAGCATCTCGACGACGGCCTGCCCACTGCGGCGTGCGAACCCGTCGCGACGACGATCGGTGGCCGGGGGCGACGCGCTGCCCGGTAGCGACATACCGAGTGCTTCCGCAGCGCTGGCCATGGTGTTTGCCGTGTACATGCCGCCGCACGCGCCCTCACCGGGACAGATCGCCCGTTCGATCGCGCCGAGATCCTCTTCGGACATCAATCCGCGCGCGCACGCACCGACGGCTTCGAACGCGTCGATGATCGTCACGTCGCGTTCGGTGCCGTCGGACAGCTTCGCGACGCCAGGGAGGATCGAACCCGCGTACAGGAATACCGACGCGAGGTCGAGGCGTGCGGCGGCCATCAGCATCCCGGGCAGCGACTTGTCGCACCCGGCGAGCAGCACCGATCCGTCGAGACGCTCGGCCTGCATGACCGTCTCCACACTGTCGGCGATCACCTCGCGGGAGACGAGCGAGAAATGCATGCCCTCGTGACCCATCGAGATGCCGTCGGAGACGGAGATGGTGCCGAACTCGAGCGGATATCCGCCGCCCGCGTGCACTCCGTCCTTCACTGACTGCGCAAGGCGGTCCAGCGACAGGTTGCAGGGAGTGATCTCGTTCCACGACGACGCCACACCGATCTGGGGCTTGGCCCAGTCGTCGTCGCCCATCCCGACGGCGCGCAGCATCCCGCGCGAGGCGGTCTTCTCCATGCCGTCGGTGACGTCGCGGCTGCGGGGCTTGATGTCGATGTCGGGTGTGCTCGAGGTGGGCCTGTCGGTCATTGCGTTCCTTGCTTTCGGGGGGTCACGGCTGTCGGGGATCGCGACCGGTGAGTGCGATCAACCGGTCCTGCACGGGAGCGTCGTCGGCTATCGGTACGGGAGGCGCGAACAATCCGCTGGATGCGAGCATCTCGCGCTGAGGTTGCAAGTCGGTCCACACAGCCTCTACCAGTCCGGGATGGAGACGGTCGCCGCCACCGACGGCGCGTGCCAGATCCCAGGTGTGCACGGTGATGTCTGCGACTTGTTGCTTGAGGTAGTCGAGGCACGGCACGGTGCCGTACGACAGGTGTACCGGCGCGTCGAGCGGGGTGGTGGCCCACGCTGCGGTGGCGTCTTCCGCGTACCGGTGCCACTCGGTGGCGAGGTCGTCGCGGATCGGTTCGAGTGTCGCCTCCGCGTCTGCGAGGGCGAGTCCTCCCAGAATGGGCGCGACCCACCGCTGTTCGTCGACCACGTGTCGTACGAGGTCGGCGACGTTCCATTCGGTGTCGGGAGTGGGGGCGGACCAGTCGGTGATGTGTGCGAGACGGGTGTCGAATTCGCGTCGGGCGGTGTGTTGAAGTTCAATCCAGTCGATCGCCATGAACCCAGCGTAGGCGCGGCGCAGTTTCGATCACTGTGATTCTCGAACCTGCGCGACGGGGCATTGTGCGAAAGGATCGTCGTGTTCCGTGTTCGCCTACTCGAGGAGAGTGCTCGATGCCCGTTCCCACCGTGGAGCTTGCACCCGGATTGACCGTCAGCGCTCAGGGCTACGGCGCCATGTCCGTCGCCCCGGTCTACGGCGCGGTCGATCTCGACGAGGCCCTCGCGACGCTGCACCACGCGGTCGACATCGGTGTCACGTTCATCGACACAGCGAACATCTACGGCAGCGGCACGAGTGAGCAGGTTGTCGGAAAGCTCCTCGGTGAGCGGCGCGACGAGGTGCAACTCGCCACGAAGTTCGGTCTCGTCGGAGGCCTCGGGAATGGCAACCGGGCGATCAACGGGCGCCCCGACTACGTGCACGAGGCCATCGACGAGTCTCTGCAGCGGCTCGGTGTGGACGTGGTGGATCTGTACTACCTGCACCGCGTCGACCCCGAGGTGCCGATCGAGGAGACCGTCGGCGCGATGGCCGAGCTCGTGAAGGCAGGGAAGGTGCGCCACCTCGGTCTGTCCGAAGCGACCGGTGACGAGCTGCGGCGCGCGCACGCCGTGCATCCGATCGCCGCGATCCAGTCGGAGTGGAGCATCATCTCGCGCGATGTGGAGCGCAACGTCGTGCCCGCCGCGGTCGAGCTCGGGATCGGCTTCGTTCCGTTCTCGCCCGTCAGCCGCGGACTGTTGACCGACGCGTTCGAGCCCGGACAGATCGGCGACGGCGACCTGCGTCATCGCTTCCCGCGGTTCGACGCAGCGGCGCTCCCCGTGAACCTGGAACTGCGGGCGAAGGTGCGGGCTGTTGCCGACGAGGCAGACGCGACCGTCGCGCAGGTCGCGCTGGCGTGGCTCGATGCGAAGGGTCGTGCGTTCGGCCTGCCGTCGGTGTCTATCCCCGGCACTCGGTTCGCTGCGCGCGTCACGGAGAACGCGGGAGCTGTCGACGTGACGCTGACGGAGGATCAAGTCGCTCGTCTCGATGCCCTTGCCGGTCAGGTGGCCGGTGAGCGGGCCTCGGACCCGACGTGGGTGTCGCTCGGGCGCGAGTAGTTACTCGACCTAACGAACTCCGGCGTATCGTGTGTATTCCATGAGGTCATGGCTGGTCTGGGGTATCGGTGTCTTCGCCTACCTGGTTGCAGTCCTGCACCGCACGACCTTCGGTGTGTCGGGCCTGGCCGCGACCGAGCGCTTCGACATCTCCCCGTCCGTGTTGTCCGGTTTCGTGGTGCTGCAGCTCATCGTCTACGCGGGCATGCAGATTCCGGCCGGAGTCCTGCTCGACAGATTCGGGTCGCGCAAGGTGATCGCGTTGGGCGCCGCGATCATGGCGGTGGCCCAGTTCGTGCTCGCTGTCACCGACTCGCTGCCCGTCGCGTATGGCGCTCGTGTGTTCGTCGGAGTCGGCGACGCCCTCACATTCATCTCGGTGCTCCGGCTGGTCCCGGTGTGGTTCGCTCCGCGCCGGGTGCCGGTGGTGTCGCAGCTGACGGGCATCCTCGGCCAACTCGGTCAGGTGTTGTCGGCCGTTCCGTTCGTGCTCATCCTGTCCGGTCAGGGCTGGACGGCCGCCTACGCCAGTGCTGCGGCGCTGGGTGTCCTCGCGTGCGTCCTGGTGGTCGCGGTCGTCCGGAACGCTCCGTCCGGGGAACGTCTGGAGACACCGCCCGCGGGATTGCGCAATGTGCTCGGCCAGATCGGTGGCGTGTGGCGCAGGCCCGGGACGCGGCTGGGGTTCTTCACACACATGGGTACGCAGTTCTCGGTGACGACGTTCGCGCTCATGTGGGGTGTGCCGTACCTCGAATCCGCGCAGGGGCTCTCGCCCGCGGCTGCCGGTTCGATGCTCACGGTGTCGGTCGCCACCGCGATCGCGGCTGGCCCCGTCCTCGGTGTCCTTACCGGCCGGTTTCCGAATCACAGATCCTGGATCGTGCTGTCGATCATCATCGCGTGTGCGACCGCCTGGACGATCGTGCTCGCGCTGCCAGGGCCCGCACCGATCTGGCTGCTGGTGCTGCTCATCATCGTCATCTCCGTCGGTGGGCCGGGGTCGATGGTCGGCTTCGATTACGCGCGCACCTTCAATCCGTCGACGGCGCTCGGCACCGCTCAGGGAATCGTGAACATCGGTGGCTTCCTGGCGACTCTGCTCGTGGTCCAGACGATGGGTGTGCTGCTCGAGGCGTTCGGCGGATACGGCTTCGAGTCGTTCCGGATCGCATGGCTCGCGCAGTACCCGATCTGGGTGATCGCGATCGCGGGTGTATTGATCACCCGGAAGAAGGCGAGGCGTGAAGCGGGTGTGCATCCGCGCACGTTGCGGCAGATATTGCGTGCGCGAAACGAGCCTCCCCGCGGGAACCTGGCAGACTCGAGGGCGGAACGTATCGAGGAGGATCCGAGTGACAACGACGGTGGACGACCCTGAACAGGGCGTGCCCCTACCCGACGGACCGGAAGAATTCTCCGGACTGCTGCCGGTCCCGCTACCGGACCTGAAGAGCGATCTCACTCGATTTCTGATGGTGTACAAGTTCGGCATCGACGAAATGATGACCAAGATCAACATTTTGCGTGACGAGTTCACCTACGCCCGCGACTACAACCCGATCGAGCACGTCAAGTCGCGGCTCAAGTCACCCGAGTCGATTCTCGCGAAGGCTCAGCGTAAGGGTGCGCCGCAGACCCTCGAAGGCATCCGCGAGCACGTCCGTGACATCGCCGGTATCCGTATCACGTGCAGTTTCAGGTCCGACGTCTACCGGATCATGGACATGATCACGCGGCAGGGCGACGTGAACGTGATCGAGATCGAGGACTACATCACGCAGCCCAAACCGAACGGCTACCGCAGTGTCCACGTGATCGTCGAGATCCCGGTGTTCATGTCCGATCGGGTCGAGTCGGTCTACGTCGAACTCCAGATCCGCACGGTCGCGATGGACTTCTGGGCGAGCCTCGAGCACAAGATCTACTACAAGCACGACCGCGCCGTGCCGGACGAACTGCGCGAGGAACTCCGTGTCGCTGCAGAGACGGCCCGCGACCTCGACGTCAAGATGGAAGCACTCCACGGCCGGGTGCACGGGGCGCCCGAGCGCTGAGCGGGTTCAGTCCTCCGGCGGCGAGCCGTCGCCGGGGCCTTCTGCGTCATCCTTTCCGGCGACCGTCTCGAGGACGAGACCATCGGTACCGGAATCGACACGCACTGTGTCCCCCGGACCGAGGGTTCCCGCGAGCACCAGGTTCGAGAGCTTGTTGTCGAGTTGTCTCTGGATGGTCCGCCGCAACGGGCGGGCACCGAACTTCGGCTCGAATCCGGCATCGACCAGCCAGTCGACGGCCTTGACCGAGATGTCGATATCGATGTCCTGTGCTCGAAGCCGCCGCCGTGTTCCGTCCAGGATCAAGTCGACGATCTCGCGCAGTTGTTCCTTGACGAGTCGATGGAACACCACGGTTTCGTCGATCCGGTTGAGGAACTCGGGCCGGAAATGCGAGTGCAGTCGCTCCATCAACTTCGGGGTGAGGGCTTCGATATCGCCGTCGGCGTCCGAGAGGATGAGGTCGGAACCGATATTGCTGGTGAGGATGACGATGGTGTTCTTGAAATCCACGGCGCGGCCTTGCGCGTCGGTGACACGGCCGTCGTCGAGAAGCTGAAGAAGCACGTTGAACACATCGGTGTGCGCCTTCTCGATCTCGTCGAACAGGATCACCGAGTACGGCTGACGGCGAACCTTGTCCGTGAGTTGCCCCGCCTCCTCGTACCCGACGTAGCCGGGGGGAGCCCCGACCAGACGGGAGACGGTGTGCTTCTCCTGGAATTCGCTCATATCGAAGCGAATCATGTGGTTCTCATCGCCGAACACGGCTGCGGCCAGCGCCTTCGCGAGTTCGGTCTTGCCGACCCCGGTGGGGCCGAGGAACAGGAATGAGCCGATCGGCCTGTTCGGGTCGGACAGCCCTGCGCGCGCTCTCCGCACCGCTTCGGCCACTGCGGAGACTGCTTGGTCCTGCCCGACGACCCGCGCGTGGAGCATGTCTTCGAGAGCGAGGAGCCGTTGGCGTTCTTCGGCCGTCAGTTCGGCGACCGGGATGCCGGTCTGCCTCGAGATCACTTCGGCGATATCGACGACCTCGACCTGCGGCGTCGACGCCGAGCCGCTCGAGCCGATGCGCTCATCGAGGGCTGCGATCTCGTCTTTCAACTCGCCGGCTTTGGTGTAGTCCTCGGCCGCGACTGCGGTGTCCTTCTCGCGTTCGAGGCGTGCCAGTTCGTCTTCCTGCGAACGAGTATCCGCGTCCGGAGTCTTGGTGCGCAGCCGTACACGTGCGCCCGCCTGGTCGACCAGGTCGATCGCCTTGTCGGGCATGAACCTGTCCGTGATGTACCGATCGGACAGCTCGGCCGCCGCCACCAGCGCTTCGTCCGTGTAGTGAACCTGATGGTGTTCCTCGTAGACGTCGATCAGTCCGCGCAGAATCTCGATGGTGTCGTCGACCGAAGGCTCGGACACCATCACCGGCTGGAACCGCCGTTCGAGCGCCGCGTCCTTCTCGATGTAGCGGCGGTACTCGTCGATCGTGGTCGCGCCCACCGCGTGCAACTCTCCGCGTGCGAGGGCCGGCTTGAGGAGATTGCCGGCATCCATCGAACCTTCGCCGCCACTGCCCGCGCCGACGATCGTGTGCAATTCGTCGATGAAGAGAATCAACTCGTCGGAGTGTTCGCGGACCTCGTCGAGGATCTTCGTCAACCGCTCCTCGAACTCGCCGCGATACTTGCTACCCGCAACCAGCGAACCGACGTCGAGAGCAACGACGCGTCGATCGGCCAGCGTCGACGGTACGTCTCCGTTGACAATGCGCTGCGCCAAGCCCTCGACGATCGCGGTTTTGCCCACACCGGGATCACCGATCAGGACGGGATTGTTCTTACGACGACGCGAGAGGATCTCGATGGTCTGTGCGATCTCGTCGGCGCGCCCGACGACGGGGTCCACATTGCCCGCGCGCGCCTCTGCGGTCAGGTCTCTGCCGTACTCGTCGAGCGTGGGCGTCGTGCTCTCTGATGTGTCGCGCCGACCGCCGGTATCGAGCTTGGCGCCGGCCAGCACGTGAGCAGCCGGATTCTCGCTGTTCGCGGCAATGCCGTAGAGGATGTGTTCGGGACCGATGTAGCTGATGCCCGACTGTCCCGCCTGCTGCTGGGCAACCCTCAGTGCACGCTTGGTCGCAGGACTGAGCGTCACCTGCTCGTCGTCGTTGCCTTCCCCCGCGCCTCCGGCGAGGGAACGCATCTGCTCCGCGACCGCATCGGGATCCAGACCCAGGCCACTGATCACGCCGCGAGTCGGGTCGTTGAGTGTGGCGGCATAGAGAAGATGCTCGGGTGCCAGCTCGGCACTGCCCCACTCAGTGGCTGCCTTTTTGGCTTCGGCGACCAATTGCTTCGCATCGTCGTTGAGCAACCGGCTCAGATCCACCCGCTGTACCTGCGGTTGGCGGAGTCCGCCGGAGCTGAAGAATCGGTCGAAAATGTCGTCGAACGGGTCGCGGGAAAGCCAGCTGTCGGTCATTGTCACTCCACGGTTTCGACCTGAATCTCGGTTTCCACAGGAAGTGCCGCACGCACTTTCTTTGCAGCACAGATCTATTGCGGAGGAGGACTCCGCTACGCCGACAACAGATGCGTGCCGACCAATGAGTTCGATCGTAGTAGCCGACTTACGATTTGTGTGCGGGTCGGCGGATTCGGGCGAGACCCGACTCACCACCCGCGGCTCGGCTCCGCGCGCAGCTCGGAACCGATCGAACAGCGGCGGGATCATCTGATAGTGGACGGTTGTGTCCTTTGCGTGGACGGTGTAGACGTCGGACACGACATCCTCGATGTCGTCCCACTTTACGAAGGTGTCGTAAGTGCGAACACGGAGTCTGCGGATCGTCACCCGTCGTCGGATTCCGTCCTCGTGCAACCTCAGCACCGTGGTGCTGCGGAGCCTCAGCGGGAGCAGTGCGATCACCAGTGTCGAGACGACGGTCGAGGCGATGAACGGAACGTGCTCGGCCACTTCGTCGCGCGGGATCAACACTGCGTCAGCGTGCGTTGCTCAGACATGGATCAGCGCCCACCGGTGTCACCAGTGCTGCGATCAGGGAGGCCAGTAAGAGAGTCTGCTCCCGTGGGTATTTCGATCGCACGCGGATGCCAAGCCCGCGGCAAACCTGAAGGGGCGGGAGCCCTGAGGCCAACTGGGTATCGCCATGGCCTCCGCATGCACCATTTCGTGGTTGTCCATCTATCGGCCCACCATGGGATGCGTATCCACCACGGCCATCAACCCGTGGTGAATCGTGGATGCGTCGGCGGCGAGTGTCGCATCGGGCTCAGCGCGTGTGGTAACGGTCAGCTGGGTGAGGTACCGGTCGTACTCGGCATCGACGACGAGGAATCGAGTTGTTGCATCGAACCAGACACCACCGACGTGGTAGGTGCCTCGTGTGAGAACTGAGCGGTGACCGCCGACATTGCCGGTGTCGGACTGAAGTTCGGTCCACTCCGGAAGCGACCGGCATTCCGATGCGGCAGCATGGAGGAGTTCGTCGGTCGGGCGCCAACGCGAGAGGCGGCCGTGGAGCAATACCGCGTTGGGTGTCCACTCGTCTTCTGTGTATTCGGGTGCGACGAGGACCGCGTATGCGTGGGGGAATACCTCGTCGGGTACACGGATCCACCCATCCGGGGTCGGGATCGTGACATGTGGGTGCCCGGGTGCATCGGATGGGCAGGCGATGAGCTCGACCTCGTGACTTTCGAGGTACGCGCGGAGGTTTTCAGGGGTCGGGTCAGGGCTCATGCTTTTGCCTTCTGGGTGCGTGCGGCGCGAAAGCGTTCGAGCAACGAGGGTGGCTGGAGGAGTTCAAGCGAGTCGGCATCGCTCAGAGTGCCTCGCTGATCCGGGTTCTCGTGAAAGAAGCGAAGCAATCTGTAGAGGGTATTCGGCTCTCCTATAAGGCGATAGACCGGAACTTCGAGGCCGCCCGATTCTTCTCCGGTGTGGACGTCAATGACCACACCGTCGATTCTGATCACTGGGTGGTGAGTGGGCGACTTGCTGTTCGGTCCGGAATAGAAGGCCGGGGTTATTGATTCGATGTGATCCCACTCGATGACGTGCTTGGCTGTACTCGTGAAGAAGGGAATGAGGCGACGCACAGTGAGATGAAGCCCGTTGGGGTAGATCCCGAGGGAAGTCGGCGCTCGGATGATCAGCGAAAGGACGAAGAGGGCGAGTGAGAATATTCCGAGAACTGCGGCACCTACCGTCCCACCGATGCGTTGAAACACCTCGTCGAGCAAGCTGAAGTCACCCTGGCGCTGGTGAGGCAGAAGAACGGGGAGTGTGGCAATCGGGAGGCTACACAGTACGAGAATCAGGAGCAGATCTCGTTTGTGAGGAATGTGGATGCCGTTTTCGTGCTCACTGGTTTGGTCTCGGGTCACGCGCCGGGACACAGTAAGGTGGCGGAACCCACCCCCTGAGAGTACGATTCCAGCGGCCGTCGACATCAGGAGGGTGAATCCCGCGAATCCGACCGCGGTGTCGGGCTCGTTCCTCCGAACACCTTCCAACGCGAAGGCGCTGAGTACTGCCGCCAACGGGAGTGCAACTGCGGCGGCGATGAGTTTCCCTCGCTCGAGGCGCTGCGGCCACGGCGCTTCGTAGGAGGAACGAATGCGGTCATTGAGCGCATGCGATGGGTTTCGGGGCACCCTCACTCCTGAACTCGATGGGAACCCGATGCCGAGATGCTGGTTCGACGCCGGACCCTGTGAATTAGGGCCCCGACCCGAGGGAGGATGCTGAGCCGACCCCTGTGCGACCAAGGTTTCACGCTTTTGTCTTCAGGGTGCGAGCGATGCGAATGCGTTCGAGTAGTGGAGGGGGCCTCAGGAGTTCGGCTGCGTTCGGCTCGCTGATGAGTTTCCGGTCGTCCGGGTTCTCGTGAAGGCGTTTCAGGAGCGCGAAAAGCGTGTTGGGTTCGGAGGTCAGAGCGTGGGCCATGAGTGCGATCTTGTGCTCTCCGTCATGTGGCGTTCGCAGCTTCTTCGGGATGGCAGAAGACGTTTGTAGGTCGATGCCGGGGTGTTGAAACGAGTCGATGGTCCGCCCATCGATATGTGTAATGTCCTGCCATCTCACGAATACGTCGGATTCTTTGGTGGATAGCAGAATGCGTCGACGGGAGTAACGTTCGACGCCCTCGCCGTATATGCGTACGACGATGTCGACTCTGATCCAGGAGGCGAACAGTGCGAGCGTGACTGCAACAGCCGCGAGCGTGGCCACGTTGATCGCCCCCGTACGAGAGTTTCGCCCATCCGGTAGCAGCGACTCGTCCACGCCTATGAACCAGCCGACGGACGCAGCGACACCGTAGGCCGCGGCGGCAACGAGCAAGGCGATCAGGAGAGGGGCCAGGATGCGGCTCGTCGGAATCGATACTCCATTGCCGTGGGTTGCATCCTGAATTGGGCGAATTCTTCCTGACAGTCCCATGAGACGAAAGCCTGCTTCGCGCAGCATCACAATGGATAGCATCGCCGCCATCACTGCACCACCTCCGTATCCGGTAGTGACTAGGGGGTCCCCACTCCGCCAGCTTTCTGCGGCGGTGGTGAAGCCAATGACCGTCATTGCGAGCATTCCCACCGAGGCCATCAGTAGTGCCGGGCGGAACCGCTGTGGCCATTCCGGGCGACCATCCCCAGCGGGGGCGCCTTCGGGTTCAGATGAGTTCGTGCCCTGGTTCAGTACAGGCATGTCTGCCCTCCTTGCGGTATTCCATTGCCGTGATTGGGCACTACCTGTGCACTCGGAGGAATCTCTCGATGCGCGCCTGGCCATGACAACGGCAGAGTGGGTGGAGGGATGATAGTACTGATCATCCACTGCTGCAGCAGTTGTCCTGGGTGTCAATGCGAAGTGGATCCTGAGGTTCCACGCCCACGACTCCCCGTGCGTGCGGCGCGGAAGCGCTCGAGTAGTGGAGGGGGCCTGAGTAACTCGGCTGCGTTCGGCTCGCTGATGAGATTCCGGTCGTCCGGGTTTTCGTGAAGGCGTTCCAACAAGCCGAACAATGTGTTCGGCTCCGAGATCAGCATGTGGGTCATGACCGCGACGAGGTTGTCGGAATCATGTTGAGTCCTGAGAGACATGGGAACAATCGATGTCGTGGACAGATTGACGACGGGGTGCCCTGCCGATCCGATACGTATACCCAAGCTCCCCGGAGAGATTTGCGCAATGTCGCCCCAGCGGAGGAACAACTCGGATTCACGGATCGAGAACAGGATGCGTCGACGGGTGTACCGTCTGATGCCACTCGGGTAGATCTGCAGCGATGTTGTGAATCGTACAGAGGACAACAGCAATACGGCAGTGCCAGTGACGGCTGAACCGATTGCGGCGAATATCGCGACCTCGCGTGTGTCGCGCCCGAAGGGCACGAGGCTGTCGCTGACATCTGCCAGCCAACTGATCCAAATAGTGAGGCCGTAGACGGTGATTCCGACGAGGACTGCGATCAGGGCTGGGATCAGTGACCTGACCATCGGCACATTCACACCTGCCCCGTATCTGCAATCGGCATGGTGCACGATTCTGCGCGGAAGGGAAATGTGTCGAAGGCCGGATTCCTGTAAGAGGCCAACGCCTATCAGGAGTGCAGCCACGCCTACTCCAGCGAATCCGATGGCAGTGAGTGTCTCGCCGCCCTGTGCCCCGTTCCATGCTGTCGTTGCGCAGACTATGGCGGAAAGGAATATGACTGCAGCGGCGGCAAGTTGCAAGGGGCGGAGGGCTTGCGGCCAAGGCTGAGGACGGGACGGAACGTTGCGATCCGCCGCGCATTCGGAATGCATATTGCTTCTCGAGGTGTGCATGCTCGATTCCTTTGGGTGTCGAGAGGTCTTGGGTGTGGGAGTATCAGTTCCAAGCAGCTTGAGCCCCTTTCGAGACACCCCATGTGAAGAAGCTGCCGACTGCGGCACCTATGACAATCCCTGCCGCCGTTCCGACACCGGGCGCAATTGCAGTGCCGATGATCCCGCCGAGTTTGGTTCCTGCAAAGGTTCCCGCAGCGAAACCTGCAGCAGAACCGGCGCCTTCCGTGACCACTGCTTTGGTGGGGTCCATTCCACCATCGATGTCGTTGCTGATGGCCGGTATGGTGCCGAGTATCGCAGCGTACGGGCCGAGTCCTCTGGCGATACCCCTTCCGAGGTCGTCACCGGAAGAGAGCGCTGCGCTTTTCAAACCTTCCTTGGTCGCCTCGGACATGAGCCCGATCGTGGACGCGGCAACGGTGGCGGGCACGTCCGGTACCCAGGAGAACTCGCCGTCGTCGGATCTGATGACCTCTCCGGGCGTCGCCGCTTTGGCCGCATCTTCGAGCGTTGCGACTGCGGCTGTGATGCGACCCATGGCGTCGTCCGCCGCTGCCGCAGTCTGTTGGAGTGCATCGACCAGCGCGACGCTCAGTTCGGCTGCCTGGCGTTCGAGTTGGAGGGATGCGGTGTCGTAGGTCGCGCCGGACGGTAGCAGGGCACGGAGCAGTGCGATCTGGCTCGCTGCGTCGACGATGCCGTTGTCGTGCACGGTGAACGATTGGGATTCGGCCGCCCTCACCAATCCGGCGACGTGCATCTGGGCGCCGTCGATGATCGGCGCACCGGTGCGGTAGGCGTCGGCGACCTGCAGGAGGGCTCCGGCGATGGCGCTGCCGAGTGAACGTTCCCGGACCACGCGGAGGGCGGCGGCCTTCGCGGCGTCGCCTTTCCATTGTTCGGCGAGGGCGTCCTGGTCGGTCAGCAGGCCCTTCATGCGGTCGTCGAGTTTGTCGACGAGCACGTCGAGGGCGTCGGCAGTCGACCGGAAGGAGTCGGGATTCCAGGATTGGACGGCCGAGACGCCGGGACTCACCGGGCCGGATCCATCGCCGCGAGTGCTGCGACGAAGTCGGCCTCGGCGATGTCGTAGTCGTCTGCTGCGCCGTTGGAGATGTCGACGACTTCGAGCAGGCGCAGGCGTATGTTGACCAGTGCGTGTGTGGTGGCGAGGTGGCTGCGAGCGTTTATATCGCTGAAACCTGTACCGGGAAGCGCTGATTGCGAATATGCATAGGGTGCGTCGGTGTCCCATGATCCGAGGGCGTCGGCTGCGCCGGTGACCGATGAGGCGAACGCGCGTAGTGCCTGCGGATCTACCTGCAATGTCACGACTGTCCCCCCGACAGAATCCCCCGATGTGTCTGCGGAGACAGTAACAGATGGGTGTGTTGTTCCCGCCGTGGCTGTTCGGGTCGGACACGGGGGATCGACGCAACTCGGGCCCTGACGATCCGAACGGATCGACAGGGCCCGAGGGGTGGAGCCGAGAACCTACTTGTAGCTGTAGAAGCCCTCACCGGTCTTGCGGCCCAGACGGCCCGCTTCGACCATGCGGCGGAGCAACGCCGGGGGAGCGTAGTTCGGCTGGGCGAACTCGTCGTACAACGACTGCGCGGCATTGAGCGCGATGTCGAGGCCGACGGTGTCCAGCAGCGTCAGCGGACCCATCGGGTAACCACAGCCACCCTTCATCGCTGCGTCGATGTCTTCCTTTGTTGCATAACCTGATTCGAGCATCCGAACCGCGTCGCACAGGTACGGGATGAGCAGCGCGTTGACGATGAAGCCCGCGCGATCGCCCGCGCGTACCGCGGTCTTGCCGAGGGTGTTCTTCGCGTAGTCGAACACCGTGTCGGCCGCGGCTTCGTCGGTGGTCAGCGCGGAGATGACCTCGACGAGCGGCATCACGGGGACCGGGTTGAAGAAGTGCACGCCGACGACCTTGCCGGGACGCTGCGTTGCCTGTGCCATCTTGATGACGGGGATCGACGACGTGTTGGTCGCGAGGATGCCCTCGGGCTTGACGACCTTGTCGAGTTCGGCGAAGATCTCGGCCTTCAGCGACTCGATTTCGGGTGCGGCTTCGATGACGAGGTCGCGGTCGGCGAACTCGCTCATATCGAGCGTGACCTTGATACGGGCGAGGATCGCGTCGGCGTCCTCCTGGGTGATCTTGCCGGACTTGACGCCGCGTGCGATCGACTTCGCGAGACGCTCACGCGCTGCTTCGGCGAACTGCTCCGTCGTCTCCTTGATGAGGACGTCGCTACCGGCCTTCGCGCACACCTCTGCGATTCCGGCACCCATGGTGCCGCCGCCGATGACGCCTACTTTTTCCACAGCCACTACGAAAACTCCTGATCGGTGTGATGTTCGAGCTGGTCCAAACCTAACCGACCAGGGTCAGCGAAGCAGTGCGCGCGACATGACGACGCGCTGGATCTGATTGGTGCCCTCGTAGATCTGCGTGATCTTGGCGTCGCGCATCATGCGCTCGACCGGGAAGTCGGTGGTGTAGCCGGCGCCACCGAACAGCTGCACGGCGTCGGTGGTGACCTCCATGGCGACGTCGGATGCGAAGCACTTCGCGGCTGCCGAGATGAAGCCGAGGTTGCCTTCGCCGCGCTCGGCGCGAGCTGCCGAGGTGTAGACCATCAGGCGGGCGGCCTCGACCTTCATGGCCATGTCGGCGAGCATGAACTGCACACCCTGGTTGTCGGAGATCGGGCGGCCGAACTGCTTACGATCCTTGACGTAGGTGATCGCGGCGTCGAGCGCACCCTGGGCGAGGCCGACGGCCTGCGCGCCGATGGTGGGGCGGGTGTGGTCGAGGGTCGCGAGGGCCGTCTTGAAGCCGGTGCCCGGCTCGCCGACGATGCGGTCGCCGGGGATGCGGCAGTTCTCGAAGTACAGCTCGGCGGTGGGCGAGCCCTTGATACCGAGCTTCTTCTCCTTCGGGCCGACGACGAAGCCCTCGTCGTCCTTGTGAACCATGAAGGACGAGATGCCGTTGGCGCCCTTGTCGGGGTCCGTCACGGCCATGACCGTGTACCACGCGGACTTGCCACCGTTGGTGATCCAGCACTTGGAGCCGTTGAGGATCCAGTCGTCGCCGTCCGCCTTCGCGCGGGTGCGCATCGACGCGGCGTCGGAGCCGGCTTCACGCTCGGACAGCGCGTACGACGCCATCGCGCCGTTGACGATGTCCGGCAGGACCTTGGCCTTGAGCTCGTCGGAGCCGCGCAGGATCAGACCCATGGTGCCGAGCTTGTTGACGGCCGGGATCAGCGACGAGGAGCCACACACGCGGGCGACTTCCTCGATCACGATGCAGGTGGCGATGGAGTCGGCACCCTGGCCCTCGAACTGCTCGGGGACGTGGATGGCGTTGAAGCCGGACTTGTTGAGCGCGTCGAGCGCCTCCTGCGGGAAGCGGGAGTTCTCGTCGACGTCCTTCGCGTACGGCGCGATCTCCTTTTCGGAAAGCGCACGGATCGCTTCGCGCAGGGCGTCGTGTTCTTCGCTGAGCTGGAACAGATCGAAATCGGCATTGAAGGCCATGAGGTCGGAACTCCTATCGGCACGCGGTGCCATACCAAGGGGTGGATCTGCGCTCACCTTATCCAGGGTGAAGTGCGCAACGTCGCGTAATCGTTCAATTCTAACCACGGCACTGAGTGCCAGGTCAACGGTTGGAGGGTTGCCGATGCAACGCGTGACGCTTATCCGCCGAGGGCGCGACGGACTTCCTCGGCGACGTCGGCGGGCTGCATTCCCGCTGGATACGTCACCACCGTGACGGCACGCGGTGCCTCAGGAGGCGAGGTCGGGGCGGCGCCCGGAACTACGCCGAACGTGCGTCTGATCTCGTACAACTCTCGGTCGAGGACCTCCGCGGTCGCGGTGTCGTCGCCGCGGATCATCGCCCGCAACAGGAAGTTGTGGGCGGAGGTGATCGCGGCGGCGAAACTGACGATCCGGATCGGCTTCTCACCCGGCACCGCCTGGCGCAGGAAATCCGTGAACAACCGCTCGTAGCGGTAGGTCATCACGAGTTCCCGATCGCGCAGCGCAGGGACCCGCTGTACGACCCGGTACCGCCACACCGACAGGTCGCGCCGGTCGCGGAAATAGCCGAAGACGAGTTGCGCCGCGTCGCAGGAAGCGGCCCACGGGTCGTCGAACTCGCGCGACAAGTACTCCGACACCTGCTCGATCAGCGACTCGTGATCGGCGAAGATGACGTCTTCCTTGGAGCGGAACTGCCGGAAGAATGTGCGACGAGAGACTCCCGCGGCCGCAGCGATCTGCTCGACCGTCGTCGACTCGTAGCCGTGCTGCGAGAACAGCCTGATGGCCTGCGAGACCACGTGTACCCGGAACTGTGCGGGATCAGGTCCCGTTGATTCGGAACGACGGGCGGGGACTGTTCCGTGCGACATAACTACCGAGTATCCAACGTGGCCGCGGGAGTTATGTCAGGACTGGGTGGTTTCCGAAGCCCGGAGTTCGAATTTGAGGATCTTGCCGGTCGAGGTACGCGGCAGTTCGAGAGGGAAGACGATGTCGCGGGGCACCTTGTAGCCGGCGAGCAGGCTGCGGGTGTGGGCGATGATGTCGTCGGCCGTCGCGGTCTGCCCGTCCTTCAGAATGACGAAGGCCTTCGGCCGCTCACCCCACTTCTCGTCGGGAACGCCCACGACCGCGACATCGATCACCGCGGGATGCGCCATGATCGCCTGCTCCACCTCGACCGTCGAGATGTTCTCGCCGCCGGAGATGATGATGTCCTTGGCACGGTCCTTGAGCTGGATGTATCCGTCCGGGTGCATGACGCCGAGGTCACCGGTGTGGAACCAGCCGCCGGCGAACGCCTCGGCGGTGGCGTCGGGGTCTCGGTAGTAGCCGAGCATGACATTGTTGCCGCGCAGCACGATCTCACCCATGGTCTCGGCGTCGGCGGGCACATCGTTCATGGTGTCGTCGACCACCCGCGCCGTTTCGGCCTGCAACATGCCGACGCCCTGACGCGACAGCAGTGCCGCGCGCTCGTCACCGGACTTGTCGTCCCACGACTCCTGGTACTCGCAGATCGTGTAGGGCCCGTACACCTCGGTCAGGCCGTACACGTGCACGACCGTGATGCCCAGCTGCTCGAGCTGCGCGATCACCGTCGGCGACGGCGGTGCCCCGGCCGTGGTGATGTGCAGGGGCCGGTCGAGCGGATGCGCCTGCTCGGCGTTCGCGATGGTCGAGCACACCGCGGGCGCACCGCACAGGTTGGTCACGCCGAGGTTGTCTATGGCATCCCAGATCGCGTCGGCCCGCACCGCGCGCAGGCAGATGTGCGTACCGGCCGCCGCGGTGACCGCCCACGGCGTGCACCAGCCGTTGCAGTGGAACATCGGCAGGGTCCACAGGTACTTGCTCTGCCCGGTGAACCCGTTGTGGAAGGTTTCGCCGAGCGAGTTGAGGTAGGCACCGCGATGCGAATACATCACGCCCTTCGGCTTGCCGGTGGTGCCCGAGGTGTAGTTGAGCGTGATGACGCCGAGTTCGTCGTCGACGCTCCACGGCAGCGGGCTGTCGTCGAGCGAATCGGCGAGTGCGAGGAACTCGTCGTAGCGCGCGGTGACCACACCGGCGGGGATCTCGGGCGTCGGCACCGTCGAATCGGGGATCTCGACGATATCGGTGAGTGTCGGGACGTCGATGTCGGTGAGCGAGCCGACGAACTCGGAATCGACGAAGAGCAGCGAAGCCTCCGCATGACCGAGAATGTAGTCGAGCTCCGGGCCGGCGAGCCGGGAGTTCAACGCGATGAGTACACCGCCGGCAAGCGGCACCGCGAAGTGCGCGATGAGAGTCTCGGGCACGTTCGGCGTCAGGTAGGCCACCCGGTCGCCGGGGTTGATCCGGCTCTTCAGTACGCGGGCGAGCCGTTGGGTCTCCTCGGCGAACTCGGCATACGTGTACCGGCGGTCGCCGTAGATGATCGCCGTGCGGTCGGGGAACACCGACGCCGAGCGCTCGAGGAAGCGTAGCGGGCTCAGCTGGCTGTGGTTGGCGGTCGCGGCAGAGTGGTCGAGTGCGGTGGACACGGAAACCTCCGGGGACATCGGGACAACAGAACAGGCGGCGTCACGTGTGATCGTCGCAACACCGGATCCAGTGGAGGTTACGAATCACGGAATCGGCGTCGCTACCCTAGGAAGAGGGCGTTGGGAGTGAGAGGGCCGACAAGTGAGTACTACGAACCGTGCCGACCTGCTCCGGCCGAGCGACGTCGACACCTTGCGCGCCGAGTTGCGTTCCTTGAAGCTGTCGACCGGTCTGCCCATCCTTTTCGGGGGCACCGTCCACGGCGCCGACCTGGTGTTGTCCGGTTACGTCGGAACCCGTGGCCGCTTTCTCCGTAACCTCGTGATCAGTTCCGAACGTGGGCTCGGCGGACGGGCGATCGCCGAGCAGCGCCCCCGTTCGGTCGCCGACTACTTCGCGTCGCGACACATCACCCACGACTACGACAGGCCCGTCGGCGGCGAGGGCATCGAGTCGCTGCTGGCGGTCCCCGTCGTCGTGCGGGGGCGGACCCGCGCGGCGATGTACGGGGGTCTTCGAACGCCGCTGCCCATCGGCGACACCGTCACCGAACAACTCGTGCAGTCCGCGCGGGCACTGGCGCGGGAGATCGAGATCCGCGACGAGGTGGATCGCCGGGTGACGCTGCTCGACAACGTCGGAGCGTGCGTCCAGGTGGGAAACGGTGAGCGGCTCCCGCTGACGGTGTCCGACACGATCACCGAAAGCTACCTGGAGTTGCGTGAGCTCGCGGCCGGAGCGGACGACCCGGAGCTGGAATCTCGGCTGAAGGCGATCGAGGACAAGCTGCGGGCGCTCGGGAGCTCCGGGTCGCGGGTGCCGACAGCGCACCTGACTCCGCGCGAACAGGAGGTGCTCGGATATGTGGCCTTGGGCTGCCGCAACGCCGAGATAGCCGAACGTCTCGCTCTCAGCCTCGAAACCGTCAAGAGCTACGTGCGCAACATCCTGGCGAAACTCGAGGTGCACAGTCGCCATGAAGCGGTGGTGGAGGCGCGTCGGCAGGGTGTGTTGCCCTGAGTCGATCCGTCAGGCCGGCTCGGGAAGTTCGGCCTCCGCGCCGGGAGTGCCACCGAGCGCCGCGACGAGGCGTTCGCGAGCGCGTCCGAGGTGTTTCGAGAGGATCGTGACAGCGCCGTCGCCGTCTCCAGCGGCGACCGCATCGAGGATCTGCTGGTGTTCGGCGGCGATGCTCTGCGTGGTCAGAAGGTGCTGGCCCTGCACCTGCACCATGCACAGCCGCACCTCGGAGACGAGGGAACCGAACATGCGACTCGTCCGGGGGCTGCCCATCGCGTCGACCAGAGCGGTGTGGAAGCGCATGTCGGGTTCGACGATCGACAGTGGCGTGCTGTCCGTCATCGCGGAGATCTCTCCGTTGGCGGCGACGGCAGGATCGGGAAGGTGTGCATTTCGTGCGAGGTGTCGCAAGGCGATGGATTCGAGATGTGCGCGGGTGCGGTAGATGTCGCGGACGTCGTCGGGCCCGAGGTTCGGTACGCGCGCGGTCTTGTGGGCGCTGCGCTGCAGTAGGCCTTCGCCGACGAGTTTCTCGATGGCGGCCTTCGCTGTCGGTCGCGCCACCTCGTAGGCGCGGGCGACCTCGGCCTCGGTCAGTGCATCATCCTGCGCGAGTTCACCGGAGAACAGACGTCTTCGCAGCTCCTCGGTCAGGGCGTCGACGATCGACAGGGCTTTGATCCGTCCCGTCATTTCCGGTTCCTCCCTCCGCTGTCGAATCGGTGCGCGATTCTTCCACGTGAACACCCGGTGCGCTCTTGACTGTCTAGTGTACTTGTCTGACAATTTGTCGATGGTTGATTCTGCGAGCATCGAAGATCTGAGTGCCACCCTTGGTGACGCGCTCGTCACCGACCCGGATCGGATGACGGCGTATCGACGCGACCAGTCGCTCCTGACCGAAGCGGGCATGCCGCTCGCCCTCGTGCGGGCCCGCGACACCGACGACGTGGTTTCCACCCTGCGGTGGGCCCACCGACACGGGGTTCCGGTGGTGACCCGTGGCGCGGGAACCGGCCTGGCAGGAGCGGCGAATGCGCTCGACGGATGCATCGTGCTCAGCGTCGAGAAACTGAACTCGATCCTCCACATCGATGTCGCAGCGCGGACCGCGACGGTGCAACCCGGTGTGATCAACGCAGACCTGGCGACCGCGGTCGCCGCGCAGGGACTCTGGTACGTACCCGATCCCGGAAGCCGTGCCATCTCGACCATCGGCGGCAACCTCGCCACCAACGCCGGTGGAACCTGCTGCGCAAAGTACGGTGTCACCGCCGATCACGTCGCCCGGATCAAAGCAGTGCTCGCCGACGGACGCATCATCCACACCGGAGCGGTGACCAGGAAGAACGTGGCCGGCCTGAACCTGACTCAGCTGCTCGTCGGGTCGGAGGGGACTCTCGCGGTCATCGTCGAGGCGACCATGCGGTTGAGGGCGGCGCCGACGGCCGCGTCGACGGTTGTCGCGGCGTTCCCGTCGACGGGGCAGGCCATCGAGGCAGTGCTCGCGATCCGAGACCGCGCCGAACCGTGCCTGGTCGAATTGATGGATCGCACCACCATCGCCGCGGTCAACGCGATGACCCACATGGGCCTCGACGAATCTGCCGGGGCTCTGCTGCTCGTCCAATGTGACGGCAGCGACGCCGCTGCCGCCGCCCAGGCATGCGCCGGCGCGTGCACCGAGACCGGGGCAACCGAGGTATACGACACCGACGACCCGAGCGAAGGCGAAGAATTCATGCAGGCCCGCCGGGTCGCGCTGACCGCACTCGAACGGCAGGGCAGTACCTTGCTCGACGACCTGGCAGTCCCCATTCCGCGACTGCCCGAGATGTTGTCGGCGATCGAACGAATCGCCGCGACGCACCGCCTTGTCATCGGCACGTTCGGTCACGCCGCCGACGGCAATCTGCACCCCACCATCGTGTTCGACGCCGCCGATGTCGACCAGACGACACGGGCCCGGCAGGCGTTCGACGACATGGTGGCGGAATGCCTGGCACTGGGCGGATCGATCAGCGGCGAACACGGCATCGGCGTCCTCAAGGAGCCCTACCTCGAGGAGATGGTGGGTTCGGTGGAACGCGAATTGATGAGCAAGGTGAAGGCCGCATTCGATCCGACCTCGATCCTCAATCCCGGGCGCGGAATCTAGCCGGTCCGCTACCGACGAAAGCGCTGCAAGAATTCGCGAAACCGCCGCCGGAGCCGTGCTGTCCACGGCTCGGCGACCGTACTCGCGGGACGTTCGAGAACGTCGACGCCGCCCGCACCGCGCAGCGGCCAACTGCCGTCGACGTCGGTGGTGTCGCGACCGAGGCCCTCGAGATACTCGGCGAAGTTTCGTTGCCGCTCGGCATGCCACGCGGCCTGATCGGCCATGATGTCGAGTTCGGCGAGCTGCGGGAAGCGGACGACGAGTGCACGGACCAGATTGCCCGCGGCGAGCGCATCCGACTCGGCTTCGTGCGCGCACGCCAGGATCACGCCGTACGCCTCGCACACCGCGCCGAGGGTGCGCTTACCCGGCCGCGTGCGATCCATCTCGCGATCGATGACATACGGATCGGCGACCAACCCGAACTCGAGCGGAGGAAATCCGAGCCGCTTCCCTTCGGCGTCCATCACCGTCAGGTCATAACTCGCGTTGAACGCGACGACGATGTGCCCGCGTGCCCACGCATCGAGCAGCGCCTGCCGAATCTCGAGGTATCCGGCGTGATAGTTCATGCCGTCGGCCCGGGCCTGCTCGTCGGTGATGCCGTGGATGGCGGTGGTCTCGGCCGGAATGGGGATACCGGGGTCGAGCAGCCACGTGCGCGAGTCGATGTGCTCGCCGTCGAACGTCGCGACACACGCGCTGACGATGCGGGCTGCCCTCGGGTCGCGATCGGTCGTTTCGAGATCGAACGCGCAGAGGGGTCGGTCGGGCCAAGGCGTCATGCGCAGTCCCCTATCCGTTCGGTGGGCGTGGTCGGCGGTTCATTCGGCATTGTGTCTGCCGGCACCGACACATCCCGTCGCGGCCGGTCGAGACTGTCCGGAAGCGTCAGAACGAGTCGGCGCACACGACCATCTCGCGCTCCTCGTAGACGAACCCGCTGTCGGAGATCGAGCACTCGTTGACGTCGGTGGTGCCTTCGAGAATTTCCGTGACCATCTCGCCCTCGATGGCAGTGTCCGAGCAGTCGATTCGCTTCGGGTCCTCGCCACCGAGATCCATGCAGTCGTCGACCTGCCAGTCGATGTCGAGGCACAACGCACCGAGTTCGTTGCCGCGGATGGACTCGAAGTACTGCTGGTCGGAGATGCACTCCGAGCTGCCCGTCACGACGTCGACGACCAGGTAGTTGGAGTCGAAGCTGCCACAGGTCGCTTCCTCGATCGTCGCGTCGTCGACCGTGCCGCCGAGCAGGACGCAGTCGCCGACCTCGACGTCGACCTCCAGGTCGAGACCGGACGCCGACGGGCTGCCGGAGGTCGTCGACGGTGCCGAGGTGGTGGTGCGCGACGTGCTGGGCGACGTCGTCGACGATTCCGTTGTCGAGGTCGCCGAGGAGCCGGCCTCGGGCACGGCCCGGAATTCGACGTCGCTGGAACACCCGGCGATCAACGACACTGCGGCAACGGCTGCGACAACAATGCCGGCCGCACTGCGAAAGGTGATCATGGCTGCTGAGAGTACGGAACGAAAGGATCCTGTTCGCGTCAAGGTTGCCGATCAAGGGTTCTACCTCGTGTGATGCCTTCGATATGATCGGCATCACCTGCATTTTCGTCTCCTGTGAAAAGGGAGAACGGTGAGGACGATCGGTCGCAACGGGCGCGCGCAGGGAATTCGGATGCAACGATGAGGGTCATGGATCTGCCTGTCGTTCCACCGATAGCGCCCATGCTCGCGAAGGCCGCATCGACAGTGCCGGAGCAACCGGAATCCGGTGCGGCACAGTGGTCGTACGAGCCGAAGTGGGACGGATTCCGCGCCATAGTGTTTCGTGACGGAGACGAGGTCGTGTTCGCGTCGCGCGGCGGCAAGGACCTCGCCCGGTATTTCCCGGAACTCGTCGACCGGGTGCGGGTCGAACTTCCCGAGCGCTGTGCGGTGGACGGCGAGATCGTCGTACCGCGTGAACGCGGCGGACGTACCCGGCTCGACTGGCAGGCGCTGTCCGAGCGGATCCATCCGGCGGCGAGTCGTGTCGCGATGCTCGCGGAAGAAACTCCCTCACAGTTCATCGGGTTCGATGTGCTGGCGCTCGGCGAGGACAACCTCATGGAGGAGCCGTTCGCCGAGCGACGCGCGCGACTACAACAGGCCGTCGGCGGCGGTCCGAGTTGCCATGTGACCGCTGCGACCACCGATCCAGCGACCGCCATGCGGTGGTTCGAAGAGTTCGAGGGCGCAGGCCTCGACGGTGTGGTCGCGAAACGGCTCGACGGGATCTACCGCCCGGACAAGCGCGACATGATCAAGCTCAAACATGCCCGGACCGCCGACTGCGTGCTCATCGGCTACCGCAAGCACAAGAGCATCGACGGGGTCGGCTCACTGTTGCTGGGGCTCTACCACGGCGACGAACTCGCGATGGTCGGCGGCGCATCCGCATTCACCACGGTCAGACGCCAGGAGTTGCTCGCCGAACTGCAACCGTTGCGTGTGGGCGACGACGTGGTCGCCGATGGGGAACAGACGAGGTGGCGTTCGGCGGCAGACCGAAGCTGGGTCCCGCTGCGTCCGGAATGGGTACTCGAAGTTGCGTACGACCAGATGGAGGGAGCCCCCGAGACGGCGATGCGGTTCCGTCACGCGGCCAGGTTCCTCCGCTGGCGACCCGACCGCGACCCGCTGAGCTGTACCTACGACCAACTCGAGGTGCCGGTGCGCTACGACCTCGCCGATGTACTCGACCGGACGGAGAACTGACGGTGGCGACAGCGAAACGATCACCCGCAGAAGAACTCGACGTCGACGGTGTGCCCGTGCGGATGTCGAACCCCGACAAGATCTACTTCCCCAGGCTCGGGACGGAGGGCGGCACCAAACGTCACCTCGTCGAGTACTACCGGACGCTCACGACGTCGTCGGGTGCGCCACTGCTCGATGCGCTCCGAGACCGGCCCACTCACCTCCAGCGCTTCCCCGACGGCATCGAGGGGGAGGAGATCTATCAGAAGCGCGCTCCTGCGAAACGTCCCGACCACGTAGCGACGTGTGAGATCACCTTCCCGTCCGGCCGCACGGCCGATGCGCTGCGCGTGCGGTCGGCGGCGGATGTGGTGTGGGCAGCGAATCTGGGGTGCGTGACGTTCCACCCGTGGGCAGTGCGCTGCGGCGACACGGACAGACCGGATGAACTCCGGATCGATCTCGACCCGCAGCCGGGGACGGATTTCGGTGACGCACGCGCGGTCGCGCTCGAGGTGGTCCGTCCGTTGCTCGACGAATTGGGTTTGACGGGTTTCCCGAAGACGTCGGGTGGTCGCGGTATCCACATCTACCTACGGATCGTGCCGGAATGGGATTTCGTCGGGGTGCGTCGTGCCGGGATCGCACTGATGCGGGAGGTGGAGCGACGCAGCGGTGACCGGGCGACGACCGCGTGGTGGAAAGAAGAGCGCGGCGAACGAATCTTCCTCGATTTCAACCAGAATGCGCGCGATAAAACCATCGCGTCGGCGTATTCGGTCCGACGTACTCCGATTGCGACGGTGTCGACGCCGCTGACATGGGACGAACTCGCCGACGCCGAGCCGGACGATTTCACGATCGCGACGGTGCCGGAGCTGCTGGCCCGGCGACCCGATCCGATGTCCGGGCTCGACGATGCCGCGCAGTCGCTCGATGTTCTGCTGGAGATGGCCGCGCGCGACGAGGCCGCGGGGCTCGGTGATCTGCCGTATCCACCGAACCACCCGAAGATGCCCGGCGAACCGAAGCGTGTGCAACCGAGTCGTGACCGGGATCTGAACAGTGGGTGGACCAGCGGAAACAAGACCTGACCGAGACCCGGTCGTTATCGCACGGAACAGCGCGTCGAGGCGAACTTCTTTAGACTCTCTCACGAGATGGATCGTCGTCAGCGTTGGAGGGCCGCAGTGGTGACCTGGGTGAAAATGTCAGGTCGGGTGTCGGCAGTCGGTGCGTTGATGGCTGCAGCACTCGGCGGAGCACTGCTGACCGCGGCACCGGCGCATTCGTTGACGTGTTCGGCGCCTCCCGGCGCGCCGGCGGAATCCGTCGAGATTCTCGGGTCCGAAGCATGCGGCGCGACCACCGAGGGTCCCGGAGGGGCATGGAGTTACGGGAGCGGCGGGGTGGGATTCGCCGATTCACGCGGTGACTCCCGAGTCGGTGCAGCCGGTCTCGACGGTGGTGTCGGAGCTGCCGAAAGTGCGGGGGGACTGCTTGCCGCCATCGGCGTGGGCGCCGGATCGCTCGCGCTCGGTGTGCTCGATCAGCCGGGCGTCGCGTTCGTCGCCACGGGTCCCGGCTCGCAGGCCTTCATCGGCGACGCCACCGATCCGGTCCTGTGCGAGGGCGAGACGGCACTGGCGGCGAACGTCACGACCGGCCAGGGCTGCTTCGTGTACGGATCCTTCAGGTACACGACGATGCCGTAGTCCGACGGATCTCGGCCAGCTGTGTGGGCCGGTGGCCACCGGAGTGCCGACAATCTGTATGTAAGGCCTTCCCGGACGCACGTCGACCCCGTACCGTGTCGGAAACATCCGAGTGCGTGTCGGAAACATCCGAGTGGAGGTGCCGATGAGCATCCAGACGATCGACCGGGAACAAGCTTCATGTGAGCGGGATGTCCGGGCCCTGCCACCGACCGCGATGCACGTCGACCCTCGGTTCCTGCCACTCGCCGACCGATTCTTCGCCCTCTACAAAGAGCCGCAGCACGGAGGCGGGGCGCTCACTGCATACCTGCACGGGGAGAAGGTCCTCGACATCTGGGCGGGTTGGGCCGGTCGCAACCGGCGCTGGGCCCGCGACACGATGTCACTGAGTTTCTCGACGGGGAAGGGTGTCGCGTCGACCGTCGTGCACAGGCTCGCCGAGCGCGGCCTGATCGACTACTTCGCCCCCGTCGCGCAGTACTGGCCGGAGTTCGCGGCGGGCGGCAAAAGCTCCATCACCGTTGCCGAGGTGATGACCCACAGCGCCGGGCTGCACCGGGTGCGCGGTCTCGTTCCCGGGACCCACGGAATCCTCGACTACGACCGGACGGTTGCCGCACTTGCTGCGGCCCGCCCCGACGAGCGTCGTCGCCGTGGGTCGGGTTACCACGCGGTGACGTACGGCTGGCTGGTCGCGGAGATCGCCGCGCGGGTCACGGGGAAGCCGTTCGTCGAGGTGGTCGAACAGGAGATCGCCGAGCCGCTCGGTATCGGCGACTTCTGGTACCGGGTTCCCGTCGGCGAACGACACCGCATCGCACCGCTGTTTCCCCGGATCAATCCGATGCGGATGAACTGGGCTCTGGGCGCATCGGTGCTGTCGCGGATCGGACCGACCCGGGGCCTCGCAGAGGCGGGAATGCCCGAGGGTTTCGACGAACTCGTCCGTGATCCCGCGGTGCACGATGCGGTCATGCCCGGCTGGAACGGGGTGTTCACCGCGCGGTCGCTCGCGCGGATGTACGGGGCGATCGCGGCCGGGGGCTCGCTCGACGGTCGGCGTTTCCTGAAGCCGGAGACGATTGCGGAGATGAACAAGGTGCGCCGTCGCAGCAACGACTACGTCCTCGGTGTCCCGATGGCGTGGCGACTCGGATATCACCAGCCGATATTCGCGAGCACCGAGCGCCCACGAGGCGCGCTCGGGCACTACGGAGTGGGTGGTTCGGGAGCGTTCGCCGACCTCGACTCGGGTCTGTCGCTCGCGTTCACCACCAACCGGCTCGGTGCCGGCGCGATCCCGCTCGGAGATCTCCGCCTGGCCCGACTCGGAGCGCAGGCACGAGACCTGGCCAGGAGGACGTGAGTTCCCGGCCGCGGGCTGCCGGCTTCGGGACTGCGGAGATTCCCGTTCCGGTACGAAGAGGAGGCGAGGCGGGCAGTATCCGGGGCAGGGCATTATCCGGGGCAGGGCATTCCATGCCTGTGCCGAGACGTATGAGGAGCGCCGCCATGAGTCATGTGTACCGAGTGATCGAGGTCGTGGGGTCGTCGACCGTCGGGGTCGACGACGCGATTGCCAAGGCTGTCGCGCGGGCCGGGGAGACGACGCGTCACCTGGAATGGTTCGAAGTGGTCAACACGCGAGGCCACATCGATGACGGGGCGGTCGCGCACACGCAAGTTACCCTCAAGATCGGATTCCGCATCGAGTCCGGCGACGAATTGTCCGAATAGCGCATTCTCGTTACCGGTAACGGCCTGGTACGATTTGGGCAATGTGATTCTCGACCAAATCTGTAACGTGTTATAGTCTGGGGTTTCGACGACCCCACCGGCACTCTCAGGCAGGTAGCGAAGTGGCTTATGTGATCACCCAGGCATGTTGCAACGACGTCTCGTGCGTCGAAGTCTGCCCGGTCAACTGCATACACCCGACACCGGACGAGGCGCCGTTCGCAACGACGGAGATGCTCTACATCGACCCGGAGACCTGCATCGACTGCGGGGCGTGTGTCGACGAATGCCCGGTCGACGCAATCTTCGCCGACAACGAGATCACTCCCGAGCAGGAGCCGTACCTCGAGATCAACGCCGCGTACTACGAGCGGTACCCGATCGGCCCCGACTGGCCCGAGCTGCGCAGCCGCAAGAAGATCCCCGCCGATCTCGGAACGCTGCGTGTCGCGATCGTCGGATCCGGTCCGGCCGCGTGCTACGCGGCGCAGGAACTCGTCTCGCACTCGAGCATCCGGGTCGACATGTTCGACCGTCTACCCACCCCCTACGGGCTGGTGCGGGCCGGTGTCGCGCCGGATCACCAGACCACCAAGGGTGTCGGCGACGTCTTCCGCAGCGCGATCGGTCACAAGAACACCCAGTGCTGGTTCAACGTCGAGGTCGGCACGCACATCACCCACGACGAGCTCCTCGCACACCACCACGCCGTGATCTACGCGGTCGGCGCATCGAGCGACCGTCATCTCGGCGTGCCCGGCGAGGACCTCGCGGGTTCCCACGCCGCCACAGAATTCGTCGCCTGGTACAACGGCCATCCCGACTACGCCGACCGGCAGTTCGACCTGTCCGGGGAGCGCGCCGTGATCATCGGCAACGGCAACGTCGCACTCGACGTCGCACGCGCACTGGTGATGAACCCCGACGATCTCGCCCGCACCGACATGGCCGAGCACGCAGTCGAAGCACTGCGGAGCTCGAACATCCGCGAGGTGGTCGTCGTCGGTCGTCGTGGCCCGGCACAGGCCGCGTACACCAATCCCGAATTGCTCGCCCTCGGGCAGCTCGACGGTATCGATGTCATCGTCGATCCGGCCGAGATCGAACTCGATGCGGCCAGCCAGGCACTCCTCGACGACCCCGACGTCGAACCGCGGATCGCCCTCAAGATGCGTCAGGTCGAGGGGTACGCGCAGAACGCCCCGAACCCCGGCAACAAGCGCATCGTGCTGCGGTACCTCGCGTCGCCGGTCGAGATCGCGGGCGAGGGCAGCGTCGAGTCGATCACCATCGAACGCAACGAACTCGTCGAAGCCGACGGCAGGCTGGAAGCCAGGCCCACCGGCGAGACCGAGACACTCACCACCGGCCTCGTACTCCGCTCGATCGGGTACCGCGGCACCGCCGTCGACGGACTCCCGTTCGACGAGAAGCGGGGGGTCATCCCGAACGAGGCGGGAAAGGTCGTGGATCTCGACACCGGCAACCCCGTCCCCGGTGTCTACACCGCGGGCTGGATCAAGCGCGGTCCGAGCGGTGTGATCGGCACCAACAAACAGTGCTCGGCAGAGACCGTCGCGCAACTCGTCGACGACTTCATCGCCGGTCGGCTCGCCGAACCTGTCGCGGATCGGGAGAAGCTCGACGCACTGATCGCCGAGCGTCGCCCAGAGTACGTCGACTACAAGGGATGGCAGGCCATCGACAAGCAGGAACGCGCCCGCGGCAAGGCAGCAGGCAGGCCGCGCCTGAAGTTCGTTTCGGTCGAGGAATTGCTTGCGGCATCACGGCCCGAGGCCTGATCGCGCACTGGCTCCACCCACGCTGAGCGAATGTATCGTTCGTCTCCTTCAATAGATCGAACGATACATTCGCTCAGCTCCCGAATTGCTCGATGTCGGGTCGGTGTGTGTAATGACGAGGTACGCCAGTGTCGCGGTCGGGGATGGAAAACGCGGCGCACCGTCGAATGATGGGTAATTTATCGATGTCTGTGAAGCAGTCCATGCCCAAGAGTCGTCACCGTGTCGCGCGCCGGGTCGGCCGCTTCGTCGCCGCTCTCACGGGTGCCGGCGCAGTCGCACTCGCAATGGCGGGCCCCGTGGCTGCCGCGCCGCTGTGGCCGGGCGGACCGGAGGCGCCGAGCGTCGAAGACCTGATCGAGGGTCTCGCACCGGCGGTCCCGGGCGCACCGCAGCTCCCGACCCCGCAGCAGGCGGCGCCGTTCTCGGACCCGTCTGTGAACCCGTCCTCCGGTGAAACGGTCGGCGTCGCGCAGCCCGTCATCATCCGGTTCAACGAGCCGGTCGGCGACCGCGCCGCCGCCGAACGCGCAATCAAGATCACCTCGACGCCGGCGGTCGGTGGCCACTTCTACTGGGCGTCGGATCAGCAGGTGCGGTGGAAGCCGTACGAGTTCTGGCCCGCACACACCACCGTCGACGTCCGGGCCGGCGGCTCGCACTCGTCGTTCACGATCGGCGACGCGCTCGTGACCGTGGCCGACGACAACACCAAGACGATCACCGTCACCCGCAACGGCGAGGTGGTCCGGACCATGCCGACCTCGTTCGGCAAGCCCGGCTACGAAACCCCGAACGGCACCTATATCGTCGGTGACAAGTTCCGCGAGATGTACATGGATTCGTCCACGTACGGCGTGCCCGTCGACGACCCCGAGGGCTACCGCACCTACGTCGAGTACGCCACGCGGATGTCCAACAGCGGCATCTTCATCCATGCCGCCCCGTGGTCCGAATGGGCGCAGGGAAACACGAACACAAGCCACGGCTGCCTCAATGTGAGCACCGCCGACGGCCAGTGGTTCTACGACAACGCCCGTAAGGGCGACCCGGTGATCGTGCAGAACACTGCGGGCGGTGTCCTCAACGGCTGGGACGGCCTCGGAGACTGGAACCTCTAGCGAGCGCTGCGCTTCCGCCCCCTACCTCAGTTGAGCGAATGTATCGTCCGATCGATCTACGGAGACGAACGATACATTCGCTCGAAAGGGTAGGGGGCGTCTTCTTGCCGTAACCGTCTGTTCGCCGGTGGCGTCCAGACTTCCCCGGTGCCACCGAGTCCGGAACGAACCCTGCCGCAGACGACCCGCGGTCTACGCGGCCGTCCGTGGACCGACTACGCGCTGTTCGCAGTGCTCGTCGGACCCAACCTTGCACTGTTGATCCTGTTCACCTATCGCCCCCTGGTGGACAACATCAGGCTCTCGTTCTTCGAATGGAACATCGCCAGTCCTGCCTCGAGGTTCATCGGCTTCGACAACTACCGAGAATGGTTCGGTAGGTCCGACACCTGGAAGATCGTGGGAAACACGATCGTCTTCACCGCGGCCGCCGTCATCGGCTCGATGGTGATCGGCCTCGGTCTCGCCCTGCTCCTCGACCGGAAACTTCTCGGGTGCAACCTCGTCCGCTCCGCACTGTTCGCGCCGTTCGTCATCTCCGGCGCCGCTATCGGAGTTGCCTTCCAGTTCGTCTTCGACCCGAATTTCGGTCTCGTCCAGGATGTTCTGGCCCGGGTCGGGATCGAATCGCCCAATTTCTACCAGGACCCGACCTGGGCGTTGGTGATGGTGACACTCACTTATCTGTGGAAGAACCTCGGCTACACCTTCGTGATCTATCTCGCCGCGCTGCAAGGTCTGCGTCCCGAACTGAGCGAGGCTGCGGCGATCGACGGGGCGTCGGGTTGGGCCACCTTCCGCAAGGTCATCCTCCCGCAGCTGCGTCCCACCACCTACTTCCTGTCGATCACGGTGCTGCTCAATTCGTTCCAGGTGTTCGACATCATCAACGTGATGACCCGCGGCGGCCCGCTCGGCACCGGCACCACCACGATGGTGTACCAGATCTACGACGAATCCTTCCGCAACTTCCGCGCGGGCTACGGGGCGACCGTCGCCACCATCATGTTCCTGGTGCTGCTCGCGGTGACCGTCTATCAGGTGCGCATCATGGACCGAGGAGACCAGAAGTGACCGCGCTCGCCGACCGCCCCGTCGTCCACGCCGAACTCGAAACGTTGCCGGCACGCACCTACGCGCGACGCGATCGTCTGGTGAAGATGCTCGGCTACGCGGCCATGCTGTGTGTCCTGATCGTCGTGGCGCTGCCCCTGTACTGGATCGTGGTGACCTCCTTCAAGGATCGCCCGGACATCTACACGATTCCGGTGACCTGGTGGCCGGCCGCATTCCATCCTCAGAACTACTCCGAGGCTGTCCGATCCGTCGATTTCGCGGCATTCTTCCGTAACTCGGTGATCATCACGTCGATCCTCGCGAGCGTGAAGTTCGTCCTCGGGGTACTCAGCGCGTACGGATTGGTGTTCCTGCGCTTCCCAGGTAAGAACATCGTGTTCCTCGGCATCATCGCTGCTCTCATGGTGCCCAACCAGATCACCGTCATCTCCAACTACGCGCTGGTCGCGGAATGGGGGTGGCGCAACACATTCCAAGGGATCATCGTTCCTCTTGCGGGTGTCGCATTCGGTACCTTCCTCATGCGCAATCATTTCCTGTCGATCCCGGCCGAGATCATCGAGGCCGCACGGATGGACGGCGCAGGTCCGTTCCGGTTGCTGTGGCGGGTCGTGCTGCCGGTGTCGGGTCCGACGATGGTGGCGTTCGCGATCATCACCGTGGTCAACGAGTGGAACGAGTACCTCTGGCCGTTCCTCATGGCAGACGACGCGTCCGTTGCGCCGCTGCCCATCGGACTGACGCTGCTTCAGAACAACGACGGCGTCACCAACTGGGGTCCGGTCATGGCGGGCACGTTGCTCGCGATGCTGCCGATCCTTGTGGTTTTCCTTCTCCTGCAACGACACATGATCAAGGGCCTCACCTCCGGTGCGGTCAAGGGCTGAACACTCAGGGAGCGAAGTAATGGGTATCGACATCAGGAATGTGAACAGGCGCGGTTTCCTTGGCCTGACCGGCCTTGTCGCGACGAGTGCAGCGCTGGCCGCGTGCGCGGGTACCGGGGGCGGTTCGGGAAGTTCCTCCGGCACATCGGGTGCGGCGGCGTCCGGTGACGCGACCACCATCAACTTCTGGTCCAACCACCCCGGCAAATCCATGGAGGTCGAGAAGGAACTGATCGGTCGCTTCCACGCGCAGAATCCCGACCTGACGGTCAACTTGGTCGACGGGGGCAAGAACTACGAGGAGGTGTCGCAGAAGTTCAACGCGGCACTGTCCGGTGGCGACCTGCCGGACGTCGTCGTCCTGTCCGACGTGTGGTGGTTCAACTACGCCATCACCGGCGCCATCGCACCGCTCGACGATCTGTTTTCGACTGTCGGCGTCGACACCGACGACTATGTAGACGCTCTCCTCGCCGATTACCTTTATGAGGGAAGTCATTTCGCTATTCCCTACGCTCGTTCGACGCCGCTGTTCTACTACAACAAGGACGTGTGGGCCCAGGCCGGGCTGCCCGACCGCGGCCCCGAGTCGTGGGCGGAGTTCGACGAGTGGGGACCGCGCATCCAGGAGGTCGTCGGCGGCGGCAAGTGGGCGCACGGGTGGGGCAATGCTGCGGACTACCTCGGCTGGACGTTCGAGGGCCCGATCTGGACTTTCGGCGGCGCCTACTCCGATGGTTGGGACCTGTTGTTCACGGATTCGAAGACGATCGAGGCCGGCACCTTCCTGAAGGACATGATCCACACCAAGAAGTACGCGTCCGTCTCGAACGACATCGCCAACGACTTCTCGGCCGGTCTCCTCGCGTCCACGATTGCGTCCACCGGCGACCTGTCTGGCATCACCAGCAACGCCGCCTTCGACTTCGGCACTGCATTCCTACCCGCACCCGAGGGGCCCGGATGCCCGACCGGTGGTGCGGGCCTGGCGATCCCGTCCGGTATCTCCGACGAGCGCAAGGCCAACGCGTTGAAGTTCGTCGACTTCGTCACCAACGGCGACAACACGGCGTACTTCTCGCAGACCACCGGATACATGCCGGTCCGTAAATCCGCGGTCGAGAACGCCGAGATGAAGAAGTATCTCGACGAGAACCCCAATGCGCGCACCGCTGTCGACCAGCTCGCGGTCACTCGTTCGCAGGACTACGCTCGGGTGTTCGTTCCCGGCGCAGACCAGGTCATCGGCACCGGACTCGAGAAGATCGCCCTCCAGAACGCCGATGTCGCTGCAACATTCGCGGAGGTTCAGGACCAGCTTCAGCAGATCATCGATCGCCAGATCGCTCCGAACCTGTAAGCGCACATTCACAGACAGAGGTAGGACCCAGTGGCCCAGATCAGTTTTCGGAACGTCACGCACCGCTATCCCGGTTCGGACCGCCCGTCGGTCGATTCGCTCGACCTCGAGATCACGGACGGCGAATTCCTGGTGCTGGTGGGTCCGTCCGGATGTGGGAAGTCGACGAGCCTGCGTATGCTCGCCGGTCTCGAGGCGATCGACTCCGGCCGCGTCGAGATCGGTGGGTGCGACGTGACGGGGTTACCGCCCAAGGCGCGAGATGTCGCGATGGTGTTCCAGAACTACGCGCTGTACCCGAACATGACGGTGGCCGAGAACATGGCGTTCGCGTTGCAGAACGCCGGGGTGAAGAAGCCGGAACGCACGAAGCGTGTGCTCGAGGCCGCCAAGATGCTCGAACTCGACGCGCTGCTCGACCGCAGACCGGGCAAGCTCTCGGGCGGCCAGCGTCAGCGAGTAGCCATGGGTCGAGCCATTGTTCGACATCCGGCGGTGTTCTGCATGGACGAACCGCTGTCGAACCTCGATGCGAAACTGCGGGTGAGCACTCGCGCCCAGATCGCCGAACTGCAGCGCAGGTTGGAAACGACCACGGTGTATGTCACCCACGACCAGGTCGAGGCGATGACGATGGGCGATCGGGTCGCGGTGCTCGACGGCGGACGCCTGCAGCAGGTCGCGACGCCGCGCACGCTCTACGATGATCCCGTCAACACTTTCGTGGCGGGGTTCGTCGGGTCGCCGGGAATGAACCTCGTCGAGGTTCCCGTGCTGGACGGATCGGCAAAGCTCGGTGAGCTGCAGGTTCCGACGCCCCGGTCGGTCGACTCGGGTCGCGTGGTGTTGGGAGTCCGGCCGGAGTCGTGGACGTCGGTCGGTGCCTGGCGCAAGGGGTCATGGACCGTGCGGGTCGTCCTCGTCGAAGAGCTCGGCGCCGAGTCGTTCGTCCACGCGGTATCTACTGACCCGACCGACGAGAGCGGGAAAGTCGTCGTCCGTTGGGATCGACGCACTCCCGTTGCGAATGGTGAAGCGATCCACCTGATTCCGAAACCCGGTGAAGTCTTCTTTTTCTCGGCAGAGACCGGACTTCGCATCGGATCATGACGGAGTGGGAACCGCGGCGAGCACCAGTTTGTCTCCGTAGAGGGCATGTTGGTCGTCGTCGAGCCGGGAGTCGGTGACGATGGTGTCCACCTCGTCGAGTGCTGCCACCTTCGCGAGGGCGCGTCGACCGAACTTGGCGTGGTCGGCAACCACCACTGTGTGTGCGGCAGCGGAGATCAAGGCCCGTTTGATGGGAACTTCGAGGGTGTTGTTGTTGGTGATTCCGGCAGCGGGTTCGATCGCGTCCGCACCCAGGAACGCCCAGTCCGCCGAATAGTGCGACATGAACCGGACGGCATGGTCGCCGATGAGTGTGTAGACGGATCCGAGCAGCTCACCACCGGACACCAGCAACCGGACATCGGGAAACGACGCGACGAACTTAGCGATGCGGAGATCGTTCGTGAGCACGGTCAGCGACGACCTCTCACGCAGCGCGACCGCGATCTCGTAGGTGGTGGACCCGCTGTCGAGAACGACGCTGTCGCCGTCGGACACGAGTGCGGCCGCGACCGACGCGATCGCCGATTTCTCGGCGCGGCGCACGTCCTGTTTGAGCACGTACGGGACTTCGAAGGATGCACCGTCTATCGCTTTCGCGCCGCCGTGGGTGCGTTCGACCTTGCCGTCGCGTGCCAGCGCGTCGAGGTCGCGCCGGATGGTGGAGGAATCGACGCCGAGTGCCGCCGACAATGTCTTCGCGTCGACGTATCCGTCGGCGAGTACTCGAGTGAAGATGTCACGTCGCCGTGCGCTCGCGGACACGAATGCTCCTCGGATCGGTACATCGGTGTGGGATGGTCGAGACCGAGTCACTGCTCGATCGGTGACGACCATAGCGCACCGACACGCAGAATGCGCATAGATATTGACACTGATGCACGAAAGTGTGCATGATTTCGAGCAGAACGTGCGCGTTCTCGCGCAGGTCTATTTGAGAGCCGTCAAGTTTCGAAGATCGTGAAGTTTTGCCGAGAACGTGAAATTTACCAAGCACACTGGAACCGCCGAGGTTGCCGCAGTGACCTCGGACGACCGGATACGACGTTGTCTTTCGGAGGTCACACGCAATGCTCAAGTTGGGATACAAGGCGTCGGCGGAGCAGTTCGGCCCGCGGGAACTCGTGGAGTTGGGGGTGCTCGCCGAGGCGCACGGGATGGATTCGGCGACGGTGTCGGATCACTTCCAGCCGTGGCGGCACAACGGGGGCCATGCCCCATTCTCGTTGGCGTGGATGACCGCGGTCGGGGAACGTACCGAGCGGTTGCAGTTGGGGACCTCGGTGCTCACGCCGACGTTCCGGTACAACCCGGCGGTGATCGCGCAGGCGTTCGCGACGATGGGGTGCCTGTATCCGGGGCGGGTGTTCCTGGGGGTGGGGACCGGTGAGGCGCTCAACGAGATCGCGACCGGGTACAGCGACGCGTGGCCGGAGTTCAAGGAGCGGTTCGCACGTCTTCGGGAGTCGGTGCGGTTGATGCGGGAATTGTGGACCGGTGATCGTGTCGATTTCGACGGTGAGTTCTACAAGACGGTGGGGGCGTCGATCTACGACGTGCCCGAGGGCGGTATTCCGGTGTACATCGCGGCTGGTGGCCCGGTGGTGGCGCGGTATGCGGGCCGCGCGGGGGATGGGTTCATCTGTACTTCGGGTAAGGGCATGGAGTTGTACACCGACAAGCTGTTGCCTGCGGTGGCCGAGGGCGCGGCGAAGGCCGAGCGTGATGTTGCGTCGGTGGACAAGATGATCGAGATCAAGATTTCGTACGATACGGATCCTGATCTGGCGTTGGAGAACACGCGGTTCTGGGCGCCGTTGTCGTTGTCGCCGGAGCAGAAGCATTCCATCGAGGATCCGATCGAGATGGAGGCGGCGGCGGATGCGTTGCCGATCGAGCAGGTGGCGAAGCGGTGGATTGTGGCGTCGGATCCTGATGTGGCGGTGGAGCAGGTGAAGGCGTATGTGGATGCAGGGTTGAATCATTTGGTGTTTCATGCGCCGGGTCATGATCAGCGGCGCTTTCTGGAGTTGTTCGAGCGGGATCTGGCTCCTCGTCTGCGCGCTCTGGCCTGAGCGGACGGAGGAGCGAGATGACTTCGGTTGCACAGAATGTGACAACCCTTCCACAGTGGCGTGCCCTCGAGGCCCATCGCGACGACGTCGGGTCGGTGCACCTGCGTGAATTGTTCGCCGCCGATCCGGGGCGGGTGGACTCGATGACCGTCGCCGCTGCGGACCTGATGGTCGACTACAGCAAACACCGGATCACCACCCGCACCGAGGAACTGCTGCTCGACCTTGCGCGCGTGACCGGCGTGGAGGCCGCACGCGACCGGATGTTCGCCGGAGAACACATCAACGTCACCGAGGACCGGGCAGTGCTGCACACTGCGCTGCGGCTGCCGCCGACCGCGCAGTTGACGGTCGACGGGCAGGACGCGGTCGCCGATGTGCACGAGGTGCTCGGGGCGATGGGCGACTTCACCGATCGTGTCCGCGACGGGCGGTGGCGCGGAGCGACCGGCGAGAAGATCGCGATGGTGGTCAACATCGGGATCGGAGGATCGGATCTGGGCCCTGTGATGGTGACGCGCGCGCTGCGGCACTACCACGACGGCCCGCGGGTGCGGTTCGTGTCGAACGTCGACCCGGCCGATCTCACAACGGCACTCGATGGCCTTGATCCGGCGACGACGTTGTTCATCGTGGCGTCGAAGACGTTCTCGACGGTGGAGACGCTGACCAACGCGACCGCGGCAAGGCGCTGGCTGGTTGCGAAACTCGGGGAAGGTGCAGTGCCGGCGCATTTCGTCGCGGTGTCCACGCATGCGCAACGGGTCGCCGAGTTCGGCATCGATCCGGTCAACATGTTCGGCTTCTGGGACTGGGTCGGTGGCCGGTATTCGCTCGGGTCGGCCATCGGGCTGTCGGTGATGTGTGCGATCGGCCGAGAGCAATTCGGTGAATTGCTCGACGGTTTCCACCGCATCGACACCCACTTCCGCACCGCACCTCTCGACGAGAACACTCCGATCCTGCTGGGTCTTCTCGGCGTGTGGTACACGAGTTTCCTCGGCGCGCAATCACGTGCTGTGTTGCCCTATTCCAGTGACCTCGTGCGCTTCCCGGCCTACCTGCAGCAACTGACCATGGAGTCGAACGGCAAGTCGGTGCGCTCCGACGGCACTCCGGTGGGTTGTGCGACCGGTGAGATCTTCTGGGGTGAACCGGGTACGAACGGGCAACACGCCTTCTATCAACTACTGCACCAGGGAACGCACCTGGTGCCTGCGGATTTCATCGGATTCGCCGCGTCGACGGAAGATCTGCCGACCGCAGACGGAACCGGAAGCATGCACGACGTGCTCATGGCGAACTGTTTCGCGCAGTCGAAGGTGATGGCGTTCGGACGCACCGCAGACCAGGTACGAGCCGACGGCACGCCCGAAGAGTTGGTGGCGCACAAGGTGATGCCCGGGAATCAGCCGTCGACGACCATCCTTGCGCCGAAGTTGACACCGTCGACCCTCGGGCAGTTGATCGCGCTGTACGAGCATCAGGTGTTCGTCCAGGGCGTGGTGTGGGGGATCGATTCGTTCGACCAGTGGGGCGTGGAGCTGGGCAAGATGCAGGCAACACAACTGCAGCCGGCGCTGTTCGGTGACGGTGATCCGACGACAGGTGATGCCTCCACCGACGCCCTCATCCGAAGCTACCGCGAGATGTCGAAGGGAGAGTGACCCCGTGCCCGCTCTGAAACTCCTCAAACTTCCGATCCCGGTGGCGGAGTCGTGGGACTGGCAGATGGACGCGGCGTGCCGCGACGTGGACGGTGCACTCTTCTTCCACCCCGACAACGAGCGTGGCGAGCCGCGGGAAGAGCGGATCGCGGCCGCGAAGCAGATCTGCGAGTCGTGCCCGGTGCGCATGCAGTGTTTGCGCTATGCGCTGGAATCCGGTGAACGATACGGGGTCTGGGGCGGCATGACCGAAGAGGAACGGACGGCCGCGCGCAGACGGCGAATGGTCCGGTAGTTCCCGAAATGCAACGGCACCGAGTGAGGTTCACTCGGTGCCGTTCTGGATGAGTCTGCTGGTCAGTCCTTGTCGAGGAACAGATCCCACTGCGGGTTGTCGCCACCGCCGTAGTGCGACAGATCTGTGAGGCCCGCTGCAGTGAGCACATCGGCGTCGATGAAGCACTTGCCGCTGGTGGTCTCTGCCGGGCTCGACAGGATCTCGACTGCGGCGTCGGCCATGATCTCGGGGCTGCGCGACGACGACAGCAGGTGATCGCCGTCCTGCATGTTCGCGACCGCGGAGGTGGCGATGTACGTCTCCGGCCAGAGGCAGTTCGCAGCGATTCCGGCCTCGGCGTACTCGGCGGCGAAACCCAGTGTCAACAGGGACATTCCGTACTTGGACAGGGTGTATGCGGGATGCGCGCCCAGCCAGTACGGGTTCATGTTGATCGGCGGGGCGATCGTGAGGATGTGCCCGTTCTCGGACTTGCGGAGATGCGGCAGTGCTGCCTTCGTGAGGAGGAAGGTGCCGCGGCAGTTGATCTCCTGCATGAGGTCGTACTTCTTCGCCGACAACTTCTCGGTCGGTTCGGTTCCGATCGCGCTCGCATTGTTGACGCACATGTCGATGCCACCGAATCGCTCGACGGCGGTGTCGACGAGGCGCTGCACGTCTTCTTCTTTACGCACGTCGCCGACGATGGCAACGGCCTTGCCGCCTGCTGCTTCGATGTCGGCGACGGCTGTGTGGACGGTACCCTGCAGCTTCGGGTGGGGTTCGGCGGTCTTGGCCAGGAGCACCACGTTCGCGCCCTGTGTGGCGGCAGCGACGGCGATCGCAAGTCCGATGCCGCGGCTGGCGCCGGACACAACCATCGTGCGGTCGCGAAGTGCATGCTGGCTCGTCATCGTTCTCCCTGATCGGATTCGTGGGGCTTGTTCGTTCTCACCGATGATATTGGCATTCTCATTTTCTGCAAGTAAGGTATCCGGCGTGAGCGATATCGTGGAAACCTCGTCCGGGATCCCGCTCGATCCGGTTTACGGGTCGGGGGATCAAGAGCGTGAACTGCCCCTGCCGGGCAAGTTCCCCTTCACTCGTGGAAACTTCGCCTCCGGCTACCGGGGCCGACTGTGGACATTCCGTCAGTATTCGGGCTTCGGCACCGCCGAAGAATCCAACCGCCGTTACCGTTACCTGCTCGACCAAGGTGGCACCGGGCTTTCGGTTGCGTTGGATCTGCCCACTCAGTGCGGCTACGACTCCGATGACCCCGAGGTCACCGAAGAGGTCGGTCGCGTCGGTGTCGCCGTCGACACCCTCGCCGACGCCGAGATTCTCTTCGACAGCATTCCCCTGGACAAGATCAGCACGAGTTTCACGATCAACGGCACCGCCGCGATCCTGCTGGCCTTCTACGTGGCCGCCGCCGAACGCAAGGGTGTGCCGCGCGAGAAGCTCACCGGCACCATCCAGAACGACATTCTGAAGGAATACGCGTCCCGCGGTACGTGGATCTGGCCGCCCGAGCCATCCCTGCGACTGATCGCCGACACGATCGAGTTCTGTGCCGCCGAAGTCCCGCGGTTCAACGCGATCTCGGTGGCCGGCGCGCATTTCCGCGATGCCGGAGCCAACGCGGTTCAGGAGATGGCGTTCACTCTCGCGGACGGCGTCACCTATTGCGACACCGTGGTCGAACGCGGCCGCATGACCATCGACCAGTTCGCGCCGCAGATCTCGTTCTTCTTCTACACCCATGGCGACTTCTTCGAAGAGATCGCCAAATACCGTGCCGGACGGCGACGTTGGGCAACGCTCGTCCGCGAGCGTTACGGCGCGACCACCGACAAGGCCTCGATGTTCCGGTTCGGCTGTGTCGCCGGCGGTGCCTCGCTCTATGCGCCGCAGGCTCAGAACAACCTCGTGCGCGTGGCCTACGAGTCCATGGCTTCGGTGCTCGGTGGCGTCCAGTCGATGTTCACCGCGGCGTGGGACGAGCCGTTCGCGCTGCCGAGTGAGGAATCCGCGACGCTCGCGCTGCGCACACAGCAGATTCTGGCCTACGAGACCGGCGTGACCCGAGTGGCCGATCCTCTCGGCGGGTCCTACTTCGTCGAAGCGCTCACCGACCGCACCGAAGAGCGCATCGTCGAGATCATGACCGACCTCGAACAGCACGGCGGTATGGTCCGTGCCATCGAGGACGGGTACCTCCAGGGCCTCATCGCCGACGAGGCGTACAAGATCCACAAGGAGATCGAGGCCGGAGAACGACCCGTCGTCGGCGTCAACAAGTTCGTCTCCGACGAACCGGCCCCGGAGATATCCACCTACGAACTCGATGCCGAAGGCCGCGAGATGCAGCTGAAGCGTCTCGCGAAGGTGAAGGCAGAACGTGACCCCGAGGCCGTGCGCAGCACCCTCGCAGCCCTGTCCCGCGCAGCGGAAGGAACCGACAATCTGATGCACTCCCTGATCGACTGCGCCAACGCCTACTGCACCGTCGGCGAAATGGTGTCAGCACTGAAGTCCGTGTGGGGCGAATTCCAGCAGCCGGTGGTGTTCTGATGGCCGCCCGCATTCTCGTCGCCAAGCCCGGTCTCGACGGACACGATCGCGGCGCCAAGATCGTCGCGCGTGCGCTGCGCGACGCAGGCTTCGAAGTGATCTACACCGGGATTCGCCAGAAGGTCGAGGACATCGTGTCCATCGCCCTTCAGGAAGATGTCGAGGTCGTGGGTCTGAGCATTCTGTCGGGCGCGCACGTCGCGCTGACGACGAAGGTCGTCGAGGCCTTGCGTGCAGCGGATGCCGGCGATATCGACGTGGTCGTCGGCGGCACCATTCCCGCGTCCGACGTCCCCAAGCTTCTCGAGGCCGGGGCCGCGGCGGTGTTCCCGACCAGCACACCACTCGACGTTCTGGTCGCCGGGGTACGCAAACTGACCGAGAACGCGGACCGCGCGTAGGCCGTTCCCGAGCCCGGTCATCGAGCGCGACACCGGGCCGCGCAGAGGACAGAACTTCGTCGGAAACTTGGAGGTATCGTGCGGATCGGAGTGATGGTCGGACCCGAGCAGGGGGACACCAGCCGCAAGGTCGACCGGATGTTGAAGGATGTCGAATGGGCGGAGGCCGCCGGATTCGACACCGTGTGGGTTCCGCAGATCCCCACCGACTTCGACGCATTGACGGCCATCGCCCTCATGAGCACGAGGACGAGCCGAATCGAGATCGGTACTGCCGTGGTGCCTCTCCAGGCACAGCACCCGGTGCACCTGGTGCGCCAGGCGCTGTCCACCCACGCTGCGCTGAACGGACGACTCGCGCTCGGTGTCGGTCCGTCCCACCATTGGATCGTGCAGGACATGCTCGGCCTGCCCTACGAGAAGCCCGCCAAGTTCACTCGGGACTACATCGACGTGCTCGGCGCCATCAAGGATCTGCCCGGTTCGATCGACGTCGAGAACGACACGTTCACCGTGCACAACCCTCTCGATATCGGACCTGTGGCACCGATGCCCCTCTTGGTTGCCGCGCTGGGGCCCGTCATGCTGAAGATCGCCGGTGAACGCGCCGACGGAACCATCCTGTGGATGGCCGACGAACGTGCGATCGGCGAGCACATTGCTCCGCGCATCACCAAGGCTGCCGCAGAAGCCGGACGTCCCGATCCTCGGATCGTTGCGGGCGTCCCGGTGTGCCTGTGCGCGCCGGGTGAAGAGGACACGGCGCGTGAGCGAGCCAATCGGATCCTCGCCGAGGCCGAGATCTCGCCGAACTACCAGCGGCTGCTCGAGCAGGGTGAGGCGAAGGACATCGGCCAGATGGCCATCGTCGGCGACGAGAAGGCGATCCTCGCCGGGTTCCGCCGCTACCGCGATGCCGGCGTGACCGATCTGTCGATGCGCCTGCTGCCCATCGGCAACAACCGCGACGAACTGGTCGCGTCGAAGTACCGCACCCGTGAGGTCGTCGCCGAGCTCGCGAAGGAACTTCGGTGAAGGTGGACCCGCACGCGGGTGTGACAACGGACCCGCCCGCGGGTGCGAACGCCGGTCCACTCGCGGGTATTCGGATCCTCGAGGTCGGCCACATCCTCGCCGGACCGTACGCGACGATGATGCTCGCCGATCTCGGGGCCGAGGTCACGAAGATCGAACCACCGACGGGCGATCTGTCGCGGCAGGTCAGCGACGCGTACTTCGCGAGCCTCAACCGGGGTAAGCGGAGTATCTGCCTCGATCTGACCACTGAGGAGGGCCGGCTCAGGCTCGGTGAGCTCGCCGCCGAATCACATGCTCTGCTGGTCAATCTCAAGCCGTCGGCGATCCGAAAGTACGGACTGACCTACGACGCACTGCGCCGGTTCAACGACAAGATCGTCTGTGTCGCGCTCACCGGGTACGGCCTCGCAGAGGGTGACGATCCCGCATTCGACTACGTCATCCAGGCGGTGACGGGCGTTGCCGATCTCACCGGCGATCCCGCAGGCCCACCGACGCTGCCCGGGTACTCGGCGGCCGACAACTCGACCGGTCTGACGGCCGCGCTCGGTCTGCTGGCTCAGATCGTGTCGGGTCGCGGCGGTCAGGTGGAGGTGTCGCTGCGCGACGTCATGCTCTCGCAGCTCAACTACCGCGCCTCCGCATTTCTCAACGAAGGTACCGCGCCGCGTCGCATGCCGAGCGGGGCGCACTCGTACTACGTTCCGGCGCAGCTGTTCCCGACGTCCGGCGGCACGTTGGCACTGTTCATCACACACGACGGGTTCTGGCGCACTTTCGCTGCCGAAGCCGGCGTCGAGGGCTTCGCGACGATGGCCGAGCGCGCGGCGAATCGGGACGAGGTACTCGCCGTGGTCACCGAAGTACTCGCCGGCGACACTGCCGCCGGGTGGGAATCCCGGTTGCGTCCCTTGGGTGTGCCCGCCGCCGCGGTCCGGTCGCTGCCGGACGCGCTCGAGGCCACGCCGGGCATGGTGGTCGAGGCCGGTGACTTCCGGCTCGTCGGCAGCCCCATCCGAATCGATGGCTACGAGCCCGAATACGGTGCACCGCCGCGGTTGGGGGAGCACGGCACACTTCCGGTCGGATGACCGGAGTCGTCGGTCGCAACAAAGCAGCACATCGATGGCCTCCAACGGAATCCGTTGGAGGCCATCGATCTACTACGCGGTCCTACTCGTACCGCACCTTGATGGAGCAGTCCGGTACGGCCTGGCACGTGAGGGTGTAGCCGTCGGCGATCTCGTCGTCGCTGAGCGCATCGTTGACGCGCATGGTGGCGCTGCCGTCGGTGATCTTCGCGATGCACGTCGCGCAGTTGCCTGCCTCGCATGAGAACGGGGGTGCCAGGCCCGCGCGGCGTGCGCTTTCGAGGAGCGTTTCTCCGGGGTTCAGCGGAACCGACACGCGCTGGCCTCCCAGGCGGATCGACACGGTGCCCTCGATGGGGGCGGCCGGAGTCGATGCCCCGGCCCCGGCAGCCCCGGCTTCCTCTGCGGCGTCGGCAGCCTTCACTGGCTCTGCGGCGGCGCCGAAGCGTTCGCTGTACACCTTGCCGGGTCCGGTGAGTGCAGACTCGATCATGTCCATGAAGGCCTCGGGTCCGCACAGGTATGCGTCGGATGCGGTGCTGCCGCCGACGAATTCCAGCGCACCCGCGGGGGTGAGCAGGCCCGAGTCGTCGTCGAAGTGGCGGACGACGGTGAGACGTCCGGCGTACTTCTCGACGAGTTCGTCGGTCAGAGCGTCGAAGATCGCCGAGTTGCGGTCGCGGTCGGCGATCAGGAGGCGAACGTGGCGATCGGTGGTGGCGAGCGTGCTCTTCGCGATCGACAGGAGCGGGGTGATGCCGCTGCCGCCTGCGAAGCCGATGAGGGGGCCTTCGCCTTCGCGGAGCAGGAAGGTGCCTGCCGGACGAGTGATCTCCACCTGATCGCCCTCGGCCACGTTGTCGTGCAGCCAGTTGGAGACCTTGCCTCCGGGGACCCGCTTGACGGTGGTCATCATCTCGGTGTCGGTCTCGGGGGCACTCGACATCGAGTACGACCGGTAGAGGTCGGTGCCGTCCACGTTGACCTTGAAGGTGCAGAACTGGCCTGCCTGGTAGGTGAACGGCCCGTCTACGGGCGCGAGCACGTAGGTACGGGCGTCGTCGGTCTCCTTCACGATCCGGGTAACGGTCGCGCGCTGGAACAAAGGTGGTCTCGCCATGGACCGTCTCCTCCTGGTATCGATATTCTGCTACTAGGAGAGTACTATTCTCGCCAGTGAGAGCGAAAGCTCCCGACCGAGATATTCGCAGGATGAGACGGGATCGTAAGGAACGGGGACATGGCCGACCGCACCGTGCTGGCCTTCGACCAGCAGGAATACAGCCGTGCGCGACTCGACGCGTTGGCTGCCGGTATGGCGGCGTCGCTCGAGCGGCGCGGCGTCGTACCCGGTGATCGAGTGGCGCTCATGTCGTCGAACCGGCCCGAGTTCGTCATCGCAGTGCTGGCCATCTGGCAGGCCGGCGCAGTCGTCGTGCTGATCAGTCCGGCGTGGAAGCGCACCGAGGTCGCGCACGCGCTCGAGGTCGGTGAGGTGGCCCATGCCGTCGGCGACAATTCGGTACTGACCGCACTGATGCCCACCCTCTGTCTCGATGATCCGATAGAGGAGGGCTTCCGGCCGCCCACACCGGCCGGTCCCGACGCCGACGCCGTGCTGGTCTTCAGTTCCGGCACCACCGGCCTCCCGAAAGCGGTCCGCCACACCCACGCATCGTTCGCCGCCGCGATCGAACACTGGCGCGACGCCCTGAAACTCACCGCCGCCGACCGCATCCAGATAGTCACGCCCCCGTCGCACATCCTCGGCCTGCTCAACATCGCGACCGTGCTCGACGTCGGTGCCTGGATGCGGCTGCACCGGCGCTTCGACCTCGACGCGATGCTGAGCCACATCGAGAGCGACCGCATCACCGTCGAGATGGCGGTCGCGCCGATCGCCCTTGCCATCGCGTCGCACCCGGATCTCGAATCCTTCGACCTGTCGTCGCTGCGCTACATCATGTGGGGTGCCACGCCCGTCACGCCGAGCGTCGCCGAGACCGTCACCCGCCGTACCGGGGTCCCCTGGGTGCCCGCGTACGGCGCGAGTGAAGTCCCCGTGATCGCCTGCAGCCCGATCGACGGCGCGCGCCTCGACAGCGTGGGACGCGCCGTGCCCGGCGTCGAGATGCGCGTCGTGTCGCTCGACACCGGCGCGGTGCTCGCCCCGTGCGGCACGGGCGACGCACTCGCCCCGGGCAACACAGGCGAGCTCCAGGTGCGCTCCGCGTCGATGATGGCCGGCTACCTACCCAGCACCACGACCGCCGACGCATTCGACGACGGCTGGTACCGCACCGGCGACGTCGGCAGCGTCGACACCGACGGCTGGGTGCGCATCACCGACAGATCCAAGGACATGATCAAGGTCAAGGGCTTCCAGGTGGCGCCCGCCGAGATCGAAACCGTCCTGTTCTCACATCCCGACATCGCCGACTGCGCGGTGTTCGGCGTCGACGACCCATTCACCGGTGAAGCCGTCGTCGCTGCAGTCACGACCACCGCACCGATCACAGCCGACGAGATCATCGACCTTGTCGGAAGTACCCTCGCCTCGTACAAACGACCGAGCCGAGTGGTCTTCGTGCCCGAAATCCCGCGCCTGCCCTCCGGCAAGGTGTTGCGCCGAATACTCGAGGAGCGCCATGGACGTACGTCTGACCAATGAACAGCAGCAATTGCGCGACGCAGCCGCAAAACTCGCCGACGATCTGGGGCCGGGCTCGGTTCAGGACCTCGACGACGCGACACGTGTCGCGCGGCTGGAGAAGACGGTCGCCGCGGCCGGCTGGCGCGAACTGCGCTCCGACGGCGCCTCCGCCGTCGAGGTGGCCATCGTGGCAGAAGAATTCGGCCGAGGACTCGTAGATGTCCCGTTCCTCGGACCGGTCCTGGCCGACGACCTGCGACGGCATCTCACAGACGATCAGCAGACCTGGGCCATCGGCGTCGGCGATGATGCGTTCGACGCGACGGGCCTCACTCGCGCACTCGTGGTGCGCGACAACAGCATTCTTGCGGCAGACATCGGAGGACCGGCAGAGGGTGCAGACCTGACCCGCGCGTTCGCCACGCTGGTGGAACCGTACGAGCAGATCGGCGAACTGTCGGCCGAGCAGGTCGAGCGCGGATACGCGTTGGCGCTCGTCGCCACGTGCGCCGACCTCGTGGGAACCTCGCGCGGCGCCCAGGCGGCGGCCGTCGACTATGCCAAGCTGCGCGAGCAGTACGGCAACACGATCGGCTCGTATCAGGCTGTCGCGCACCTGCTCGCCGAGAGCGAGGCGCTCATCGAAGGCTCCATCAGCGTGCTGCGTCACGCGGCGTGGGCCGTCGACGAACTGACACCGGCCGAAGCGGTGCGCGCCGCAAAGATCGCGAAGATCTATTGCGCCCGTGCCGCACGCACGGTGTGCGAGACCGCCATCCAGGTGCACGGCGGTATCGGAAACACCTGGGAATGTATCGAACACGTATATCTGCGGCGGGCGCTGACGTCCACCGAACTGTTCCCCGTGAGCCTGGAGGAGATCGACCTTGGACTTTCGTGACTCGCCGGAAGAAGCCGCGTTCCGCACGCGGCTGCGCACCTGGCTCGCAGAGATAGCAGGCAAGTTCCCCACATCGGGCGATGAGTACTGGGCCAAACAGGGCGAATGGCATCAGGCTCTGTACGGAGCGGGATTCTTCGGATTGTCCTGGCCCAAGGAATACGGCGGCCAGGAACTCCCACCCGTCTTCGACGTGATCCTCGACGAGGAACTCGCGATCGCCGGTGCTCCGCCTCGGCCCAGCCTCGGCTATCTCGTGGTGGGCCTCGGACACCACGGCAGCAAAGAACTGCAGCAGCGTTTCCTGCCCGGAATGATCAACGGCACGCAGCGGTGGTGCCAGGGATTCAGCGAGCCCGATGCCGGCTCCGACCTCGCATCGCTCACCACTACCGCGACCCGCGACGGCGACGAATACGTCATCCACGGTCACAAGGTGTGGACGAGCTACTCCGACGTCGCCGACTGGTGCCTGTTGCTCGCGCGCACAGACCCGGATGCACCGCGGCACCGCGGCATCTCGGCTTTCATCGTCCCGATGAAGCAGCCGGGGATCGAGCAGCGGCCACTGAAGATGATCAGCGGTGTCACGAAGGAATTCGGCCAGGTGCTGTTCGACGGCGCCCGGGTGTCTGCGGATCAGATGGTCGGCAACCCCGGCGACGGCTGGCGCATCGCGATGACGGTGGTCGGGCACGAACGGGAACCGTCCACGCTCGGATTCGCGGCGCGTTACGGCAAACTCGTCCGTCAGCTCGCTGCCCGCACCGAAGGGCGTCCCCCGGAAGATCTCGCGTGGGCGGCAGTGCAGTCGGAGATGCTGCGGCTGCACGTGCGCCGCAGGCTGTCGGAACAGCTCGACGGCGTGAACCACGGATCCGAAGGCTCCCTCGACAAGTTGCTCATGACCTGGGTGGATCAGTCGGTGGGGCATGCCGCACTGGCTGTCGCAGGCACCCGCGACACCGAACTGCTCGGCTCGTACATGTACAGCCGCGCGCAGTCGGTGATGGGTGGTACCTCGCAGATCCAGAAGAACATCATCGCTTCACGAATCCTCGGATTGGGGGTCTGACATGTACGACATGCCCGACGAAATCGACGTTCAGGCCGACGGTCCGCTTCGGATCATCACACTCAATAGGCCCGACGATCTCAATGCCGTCAACGATCCTCTGCACGAGGGACTTGCACGACTGTGGCCGCGGCTCAGCGGCGACCGTGAAGCTCGCGTCGCGGTGATCACCGGCGCAGGCCGAGCATTCTCGGCCGGTGGGGATTTCGCGTATCTCGCCGAGCTGGCGCAGGATGCAGACCTGCGCGCCAAGACGATCCACGACGGACGGGAAATCGTGCTCGGGATGGCCCGGTGCCGAATTCCGGTGATCGCGGCCGTGAACGGACCTGCGGTGGGGCTCGGCTGTAGCCTGGTTGCGCTCAGCGACCAGGTCTTCATGGGTGAGAAGACGTACCTCGCCGACCCGCACGTGCAGGTCGGTCTGGTTGCGGCCGACGGTGGTCCGCTCACCTGGCCGTTGCAGATCAGTCTGTTGCAGGCCAAGGAGTTCGCGTTCACGGGTAAGCGGATCTCCGCCCAGCGGGCAGTCGAACTCGGCATGGCCAACCAGGTTGTTGCCGACCCGATGACCGAAGCGTTGGCATTCGCCAAGACCATTCTGGATCAGCCGCAGAAGGCGATCGAGGCGACGAAGCGTCTGCTCAACATCCACCTCGAGCGCGCGGTTCTCGCCGCTCTCGATTTTGCGATGAGCGCCGAGGAGATGACGTTCCAGAGTGATGACTTCCGGGCGAACATCGCGCGTCTCACCGCAGCCAAGAGCTGACGGAACCGTGTTGGGCCGTGTGAGGTCGCTGTCGTACTTTCATCCGGATCTGCGTGTCGCGGCGCTGTTGGCGCCGCGACGCGCGGTGACGCCGCGAACACTCGCGGTGATGCGTAGGCTCACGAAAGCGATCAAGGGAAACGACCCTGACGTCCACGTCCTGGAACCCGGTGTGGCGGTGCGGTATTTCCGTCCGCGTACACCGATGGGCGGCGAGCCGCGCCCGGCACTCCTGTGGATTCACGGCGGCGGCTATGTGTTCGGTCGGGCCGCCCAGGACGACGACCTGTGTCAGCGTTTCGCCGATCGGCTCGGTGCTGTCGTCGCGTCGGTCGACTACCGGCTGGCGCCGGAGCACCCGTATCCGATCCCGCTGGACGACTGCTTCCAGGCGTACCGATGGCTTGTGCATCGGCCGGAAGTGGATCCGACGAAGGTCGTGATCGGTGGTGCCAGCGCGGGTGGTGGTCTCGCCGCTGCGCTGGCGTTCGCCATCCGCGACAGCGACCTCGTACCGCCGGTGCTTCAGCTTCTCGTGTATCCGATGCTCGACGACCGCACCGATTCCGGACCGGACCACATGCGCATGTGGGACAAGGACTGCAACCGCTTCGGATGGTCGAGCTTTCTCGGGGAGGCTGATCCGTCGACCGCCGCGCCGGGGCGCCGCACCGATCTGGCAGGGCTTCCGCCGGCATGGATCGGTGTCGGATCCAACGATCTGTTCGCGCTCGAAGATCGCGAGTATGCGGACCGTCTCGCCGAAGCCGGTGTTCCGTGCGAATTCCATGCGGTAGCGGGGGCTTTCCACGGATTCGATTCAGTCGCCGCCCGTAGTGGTGTCGCGCGGGAGTTCTTCGAGAAACAGTGTGTCGCTGTGGACAACGTGGTGTAAGACGACGGTTCGACCAATCGACGACGGTGCTTCCGGACCCACCGAGGTCCGGAAGCACCGTCGAGTCGGTTACGAGTTCGCGAGCTCGTAACGCCGGCGGTATTCCTCCTTGGAGGTTTCGCTGATGTCCACGTCCTTCGCCCGGGCACGCAGGGCGCCGACGGTGGCCTGCTCGCGGGGAGTGTGCTCGAACGGATCCCAGCCGAAGAACCGTGCGGCGTTCTCGAAGGTGACCTTGTCGATCTCGTCGTCGGTGAGTCCGGACGCGACGAGTTCCTCCATCAGCACCTCGGGGGACCGGGGCCAGGTGGAATCCGAATGCGGGTAGTCGCATTCCCAGGCGATGGTGTCGATGCCGAGGCGCTCGCGGTTGTTCAGGCCGCTCGGTTCGGTGATGTAGCAGGCGAGGAAGTTCTTCTTCCAGACGTCGGTCGGTGTCATGCCCTTCGGCAGGAAGCTCGCGCCGGTCCACGATTGGTTGACGATGTGGCGTTCGAGGCGGTCGAGCCACGGCGCGACCCAGCCGACGCCGCCTTCGCTCATGGCGACCTTGAGATCCGGGAACTTCTGGAACGCGCCGCTGAGCATCACGTCGGTGGCGGCGATCGTCGAGATCAGTGGGGTGAGGACCATCATGTCGTCGAGGTCGAAACCTTCGGGTCGTTTGACCAGGCTCATGCCGCCGCCGATGTGCAGGCTGAGCACGATGTTGTGGTCGACGCAGGCCTTGAAGATCGGGTCCCAGTAGCCGGATTTGAAGTCGGGGTAGCCGTCTCCGACGCCGTAGGGGGTTTCGGGGATGGAGATGGAGCGACAGCCCATTGCGGCGAGCCGGTGGATCTCCTTGACGGACTCTTCCACGTCGTAAAACGGGATGATTCCCAGGGGGATGAAGCGTCCGGGGTGGGTGTCGGGGACTTCGCCGACGACCCAGTCGTTGAAGGCTTTCAATGCTGCGAGTGAGAGCTTCTTGTCGGGCAGGGTGGCGAGGTGGGTGCCTGCGAAGCCGGGGAAGGTGGCGAACAGGGTGGCGGCGAGGGTGCCGTTGGCGTCCATGTCGCGCACGCGTTGGTCCATGTCGTAGACGCCGGGGCGCATTTCGGCGTAGCCGGTGGGGTCCATGCCCCATTCTTTCTTGGGCCAGGAGACGACGGCGTTGAGTCCGGAGCTGCCGACGACGGAGTCTTGGAACAGCCATGCTTCGACGTCGGGGTTGCGGGGGTGGGTGGTCAGTGTCGGGGCGTGGTTCATGAGGCTCTTCGGGAAGTGTTTTTCGAAGATGTCGCGGGGTTCCACTACGTGGTCGTCGATGCTGACCATCACCATGTCGTCGATGTTCATCGAATTCCTCACTGTCGAACCGCTATCGGAGCGGCGAGTTCTTGTTCGTCGATCATGAGCTGAAGGGCGGCCAGGGGCTCGTCGAGTCCGGCGCCGATACGCGGGCCAGGAGTGAAGGTCGCCGGGAGTTGTCGTATTCCCTGAACGACTCCGATGGAATCGTGACCGTGCCGTCCCGGTCGCGTAGTCTGCATTATAAGAATGTCCTTCCGGATGTGGAGAACCATAATCTCGAGCGGGTGATTCCGCAAGGTTCCTGCACGGTGTCGACGTTCGATTCCAGGACCGGCGACCGTCCGGTCTATGACGAAGGGGAGCAACTTGAAGGCATGGCAGTTCGAAGGAACCGGGAAGTCGATCTCACTGAACGAGGTGCCGGAACCTGTACCGGGACCCGGAGAGGTCGTCATCGATGTCAAAGCCGCCGGACTGTGTCACAGCGACGTCATGTACATGGAGGTCGGTGAGGCGAGCATGCCGTTCCTCCCGATGACCCAGGGGCACGAGAACGCCGGAGTCATCAGCGCACTCGGCGCAGGCGTCGAAGGGTGGAACCTCGGCGATGTCGTCGGAGTCTGCACATCCGGTGCCCGGCCACCGGCCGGAATGTTCACCCCAGGTGGATTCGCCGACAAGTTCCTCGCCGACGCCCGCGATCTCGCACGCGTGCCCGAGGGGCTCGATCTCGCATTGGCGGCGCTGGCGACCGACGCCGGTATGACGTCGTACCACGCGATCATCAAAGAGGGCGGAGCAGCAGCGGGGATGAAGGTCGGCGTCATCGGATACGGCGGCCTGGGCCAATTCGGCACGCGCGCAGCAGTGCTGACGGGAGCCGAGGTGCATGTCGCCGAAACGAAGGAATCCGTGTGGGACCTGGCCCGTGCGGCCGGTGTTGTGGACCTCGTGCGCGACGCGTCCGAATGGGCGGGCAAGGGATTCGATCTCGTCGTCGATTACGCGGGCTTCGACACCACGAACAAGGCGCTCGAGGCGATCAAGCGCGGCGGCAAGGTTGTTCAGGTCGGCTTGGGGAAGCCGACATTCACCGTGAACACGCCCACGATGCTCGGACGGACTCTCGTGGGCTCCCTGGGCGGAACGGTGCAGGACATCGAAGAGGTCTTCGCGCTTCTGCTCGCCCGCGAGATCGAGCCCGAATACACCGAGATCGGCTTCGACGAGATAGGCGCGGGGTTGGACCGCCTGCGCAACAACGAGGTCACCGGACGTCTGGTGGCGCGTTTCGGGGACTGACCGGTGTCGAGTGAGGGCCGGTCATCCCGCGGACGACCGGCCCTCACTCGACGAACTACTGCTGCGGTATCAGCGTTTCCGAGCGCTGGATGGTGCCCGTGATACCGGAAGCATCCTGCTGTCCGAGTAGAACGGCTGCGGCACCCATTGTTTCCGGCGGCTCGATCGCCTCGGGTGGAATCTTCTGCCCGCCACCGCCGGCAAGCCACCCTTCGGTGAGCACGACACGTGACGGCGACAAGCAGTTCACCGCGATGTTGTCGGCTTTCAGGTCGGACGCGAGACCCGTGTAGAGGCGCTCGACGCCGGCCTTCGACACCCAGTAGGCGTTCGATCCACGATCGATCATCGTGACACCGGTCGTGGTCACCGCGATCATCGACCCGCCGCCCCGCGCACGGAGGTGCGGGATGGCAGCCTTGGTCACGTTGAACACGCCGGTCAGATTCACGTCGAGACAGAGTTGCCACCGTTTGAGCGGCGTCGACTCGATCGGACCCATCCACAGGACACCCGCGTTGGCGACGAGGATGTCCAGGCCACCGAATTCGCCGACCGTCGTGGCGACGGCGGCGTCGACGGAGGCCTCGTCCGCGACATTGCACTGGACCGGGATCGCCCTGCCACCGGCGGAGTTGATCCGCTCGGCGACCGCGCCGATGGTGCCCGGGATCTTGCCTTCCTCTTGCGTCCGGGCGGCGACGGCCACCGTTGCTCCCGCATCTGCGAGGGCGACGGCGATCGCCGCCCCGATCCCGCGGCTGGCGCCCGCGACGAACGCGACCTTTCCGTCGAGGGAGGTCACTTCGGCGGGAACCTCAGCGCGCCGTCGAGACGGATGGTCTCGCCGTTGAGGTAGTCGTTCTCGACGATCGAGGCAACCAGCGTCGCGTACTCCACCGGGCGGCCCATGCGCTTGGGGTGCGGCACCTGCGGGCCCCAGTACGCCTCGAGTTGGTCGCCGGCCTTACCGTACGCGGGGGTGAGGATGGTGCCGGGGGCGATGGTGTTGACGCGGATTCCCAACGGCGACAGATCGCGCGCGGCGACGAGCGTCATGCCGAGGATGCCGCCTTTGGCCGCCGCGTAGGGGAGCTGCCCGATCTGACCTTCGTAGCCTGCGATCGACGCGGTCTGCACGATGACGCCGCGCGAGCCTTCGTCGTCGAACGGGTCCTGCTTGGCGATGGCTGCCGCGGCAAGACGCAGGACGTTGAACGACGAGGTCAGGTACGACTGGATGGTCTTGGTGAAGCCGTCGAGCGACATCGGGCTGCCGTCCTTGCCGACGAGCCGTCCGCCACCTGCGGGGCCGCCGTGGCAGTCCACCGACACCCGCAGCGGTCCGAGCGACTCGGCTTCGGCGATGGCCGCCAGGACCGACTCCTCGCTGCCCGCGTCGGTGTTGACGTAGCGCACGCCCAGCTCGTCTTCGAGAGCCTTGCCTGCCTCGTCGTTGACGTCTGCGACGACAACCTTGGCTCCGCCCTCATGGAGGCGGCGAACGGTGGCCTGCCCGAGGCCTCCGGTGCCTCCGACGACGATGGCCGAGATACCTGCGATCTGCATTCTGATTTCCCTTCTTGCAACTAATGCTCTCGTACTGCGAGAATAATGTTCTCATGAACCTAAGCATGATTCTAGAAATGGTGGCAAACAACGGCGAACGCGCAGTTGCGACCGTTGGCGATCGCTCCTTGACTGCCGCGGATCTCGACACGCACGCCCGTCGCCTCGCCGCGCGGGTACGCGACAGCTCCGCGGTGCTCTACCTGGGAACGAATCATCTCGCCTACCCGGTGGCACTGTTCGGTGCGGCACTCGCGGGTGTGCCCTTCGTCCCCCTCAACTACCGTCTCGGCGAGCAGCAGTTGTCCGCGCTGATCGAGCGCCATCCGGATGCGACGATCCTGCGTCAGGACGATCTCGATGCGCTGATCACCGATGCGCCGGACGACGGCGAGCCCGCCGAACTCGAGCCCCAATGGGACGGCGACGCCATCGCCGCGATCATCTACACCAGCGGCACGACGTCCGATCCCAAGCCCGCCGTGCTGCGGCACCGGCATGTGATCGCATACGTGCTCAACACGATGGAGTTCGCGTCCGCCGAGGACACCGACGCCTCGCTGGTGTCGGTGCCGCCGTATCACATCGCGGGCCTGACGAACCTGATCTCCAACCTCTACAGCGGCCGCAGGATCGTGTACCTGTCGACATTCGAACCGGTCACCTGGCTCGAGACCGTGCGCCGCGAGAAGGTCGTCCATGCGATGCTCGTGCCGACGATGCTCGCCCGGATCGTCGCCCACCTGGGCGAGGAAGAAGCGAATGTTCCGACGCTCGCGACCCTCGCCTACGGAGGTTCCCGCACTCCGCGGCCAGTGCTCGAGCACGCGCTGCGCGCCTTCCCCGACACCGGATTCGTCAACGCGTACGGGCTCACCGAAACGGCGTCCTCGGTCGCAGTCCTCGGACCCGACGACCACCGCGAGGCGATAGCCTCCGACGACTCGGCCGTACGCGACCGGCTCGGCTCGGTCGGCCGGCCCCTGCCGGGCATCGAGTTCGAGATCCGTACCGAGGGCGACGAACCGGTCGCGACCGGCGACACCGGGCTGATCTTCGTGCGCGGCGAACAGATCTCCGGCGAATACGGCGGACGCAGCGTGCTCGATTCCGACGGCTGGTTCTCCACCCGCGACCTAGGGCATCTCGACGCCGACGGCTACGTGTACGTCGAGGGCCGCTCCGACGACACGATCATCAGAGGCGGCGAGAACATCGCGCCCGCAGAGATCGAGGACGTCCTGCTGGCCCATCCCGCCATCGGCGAGGCCGCCGTCATCGGTGTGTCCGACCCCGAATGGGGACAGCGCATCGTCGCCGTTCTCGTCGGCGACGCAGACCCGGACGAGGTGCGACAGTGGGTCAAGGACCGGTTGCGCTCGTCGAAGACCCCCGACACCATCGTCTTCCGACACGAACTCCCGAAGACCGAAACCGGAAAGCTACTACGCCGCACCCTGCTCGCCGAACTGGAGAACCAAAATGCCTGAAGCCGTCATCGTTTCCGCTCTGCGAACCCCCATCGGCACGGTCCGTAAGGGAACGCTCCGCGACACCAACGCCTTCGATCTCGCCAACCACATCGTCGCCGCGGCGGCGAAGGGGCACGACGCGGCCGACATCGACGACGTCATCCTCGGCGAGGGCCTGTACGGCGGTGGCGTGATCGCCCGTCACGCCGCGATCACCGCCGGATTGACCAGTGTGCCGGGAATGGCCGTCAACCGGCATTGCGCCGCGAGCCTGGCCGCGGTGCAGAACGCGTCGGCGAGCATCATGGCAGGCATGGACCGGCTCGTCATCGCCGGTGGCGTCAACTCGGCCTCCACCTCGCCGCAGTCGCTCATGCGCAACGGTGAGAACTGGGAGCCGTGGCTGTCGCCGACCCACCCCAACCGCGAGGACGCGCCCAACAAGGACATGTCCATCACCGTCGGCTGGAATGCCGCGGTGAAGGCCGGTGTGTCGCGCGAAGAGATGGACGCGTGGGCCCTGCGCTCCCACCAGGTCGCGATCAAGGCCATCGACGAGGGCAAGTTCGTCGACGAGATCGTCCCGATCGAGACCCCGCACGGCCTGTTCTCGGTCGACGAGCACCCGCGTCGCGACACCAGCATGGAAAAGCTTGCGTCGCTGAAGGTTCTCCACCCGGAGATCGAAGGCTTCAGCATCACCGCGGGCAACGCCAGCGGTGGCAACGACGCCGCGGCGGCCCTGACCATCGCGAGCAGCGACCTCGGTCTGCCCGCGCTGGCCACCGTCAAGTCGTGGGCTTCCACCGGTATCGATCCCGCCTTCACCGGTCTCTCGCCTGTGGACGCAATCCCCAAGGCGCTGGCGCGCGCCGGGATGTCGATCGCCGACGTCGACCTCTTCGAGATCAACGAGGCTTTTGCGGCGCAGTGTGTTGCAGTGATCAAGATGCTCGAACTCGACGCGGATCGCGTGAACATCTACGGCAGTGGCTGCTCGCTCGGGCACCCCGTCGCCGCGACCGGTGCGCGCATGCTCACCACCCTCGTGCACGAACTGCGTCGCCGCGGCGGCGGAGTCGGTGTTGCCTCGATGTGCGCGGGCGGAGGAATCGGCTCGGCAGTGGTGATCGAGGTACCGGCACCGTGATACCGGCTCTGGTGAATGTGTCGTCGACTCCGGACGCGACGTGAACATCGCCGAACTCGTCGAAGCGGCTCGTCGCGGCTCACCACGCGCGACGGGCCGCTTGCTGACCCTGGTCGAAGGCGACCGCCGCGACGAGGTTCTCGAACTGATCGATGGGGCACCTCCGGGCGCCGTCGGCACGGCACCGGTCCGGGTCGTGGGCATCACCGGGCCGCCGGGCGCCGGAAAGTCGACGACGGTCGGCGTGCTCACCGGCGGCTACCGCGCGCGCGGCCTTCGTGTCGCGGTGCTCGCCGTCGACCCCTCCTCGCCGTACAGCGGGGGAGCCCTGCTCGGCGACCGCATCCGGATGGCCGCGCACGTCACTGATCCGGATGTGCTGATCCGGTCGGTGGCGTCACGCGGTCACCTCGGTGGTCTGGCTGCGGCGGTACCGGCGGCGATCAAGTTGCTCGGCGCTCTGGCCTACGACGTGATCCTGCTCGAGACCGTCGGTGTCGGACAGTCCGAGGTCGAGATCGCTGCGGTCGCCGATCCGACCGTCGTCATTCTCAACCCCGGTGCGGGAGACGCTGTTCAGGCCGCGAAGGCCGGATTGCTCGAGGTGGCCGACATCCTCGTCGTCAACAAGGCCGACCGGGACGGCGCCGATGCGACGGCCCGCGACCTGCGTGTCGAAACCGGTATGACGATCCTCAAGTTGATTGCGTCGACGGGCGACGGTGTGGACAAGTTGATCGATGCCATCGAGGCACATCAGCGCGCCGACACTCCGGAACGCCGTGCTGCTCGGGCCCGTGCCCAGATTCTGTCGCTCGCTACGACGCGGTTGCGTACTCACCCGGACCTCAACGCACTCGCCGCTGCCGTCGCGGACGGGCGCAGCGACCCGTACACCGCCGCCGCCGGCCTGCTCGGTCAGTAGATCCGGGCGGCAGGCGGCGGTCGGAGGTCAGTTCAGGACCGGCACGATCAGAGGAAGATCGAGGCTGGTGCGGATTCCGGGTGTTGCAGCATGCACCGCGTGCACGGCATTGACCGCGCGGTTCGCCGTGTAGTTCGGGGCCGTCTCGCTCATCCGCTCGAGCGGGACCGGGAAGCGCATCTCGATGTCGAGGGGGGCGTCTCCGTCGATGGAGATGTGCCAGCCGGTCGCGTGCAGATCCCATTCGGCGTCGCTGCCGGTGAAGTCGAGATCGGTGGTGCAGTACCACGTCGGCCGGAAGCGCATCAGTTCGCGGCCGTCGCGCATACCGGAGATGGTGATGCGCTGCGCCGCTACCGTTCCGGCGGGAATCTCGCCCGCCGCGATCGTGACGTCGGCCCGGGCCACAGCCAACTCACCACGTGCCTCGACGGAGTCGAAGGGCAGGCCGAGTGCGTCGGCGAGCACCTGGAGCGACGGACCGAAGTTGGCTTTCACGTGGTCGAGACGTGCTTCCGCGAAGTCGGCCGGAGGCTGACCGAATCCCATCACCTCGAACAGGATCCCTGGTGAGTTCCGCTGTGACAGATCGGCGTACTCGTCGATGGCGAGATGGTCGAGCGTGCGTTGGATGGAGCTCAGAACCAGGGGCACCGCTTCGGTGATGAACCCGGGACTGCTTCCGGTGCTGTGGATGGATGTGCCGCCCGCGGCGCATGCGGCCTCGACGGCGTCGCGGATCTCGGCGGGCATGCTCGGCGGATGGTGGAATTCGCCTCGGGTGGTGACGATGTTCGTGCCCGAGGAGAGGATCCGGCAGACCTCGTCGAGATCGAACTGCAGCGGCATGTAGAGCACGCAATCCGCTCCCAGGTCGATGATCTCGTCGATGCTGCGCGTTGCCTTCACTCCGACCGTGCCTCGGTCGCACAGTTCGCCGGCGTCGAGCCCTTCCTTGGCGCCGCTGTGGACATACAGACCGGCCAGTGTGAGGTTCGGATGGTCGATCACGGCGCGGAGTGCCCGGGTGCCGATATTGCCGGTGGTCCACTGGACGACACGTAGTGTTTTCTGGGACACGTCAGACCACCTCGGCGGGAAGTCGGAGGAGTGCCTCCTGGGCGAAGGATGCGACGAGCTCGCCCTGCTCGGTGAAGATGTCGCCGCGGCCGAAGCAACGACCGTTCGCGATGAGGGGACTCCGATGGCGCACCAGAAGCCAGTCGTCGATGCGGAACGGCCGGTGGAACCAGAGATTGTGGGAGGTCACCGCCGAGGTGAAGGCCGTGCCGTTCCCGGTCTGGCAGTAGCCGTCGACTGCGAGTAGCGCCGTGCCGATGAGGTGGAGGTCGGTCGCATACGAGGTGAGTGCGGGTGCCAGCGCTTCATCCACGGTCGGTGTGCGCATCCACATATCGAATTCGGGTGTGGCCGTTCCGAGTTCGTTGAGATCGGAGGAGGCGCGTGTTTCCCACGGGATGAGGGAGAAGTCGACCCGGCTCTCCTCCGGCAGCAGTGAGGGCACGGGCGGGAACGATTGCCGTTCGGGACCGTTCTCCGGCGCGTGCATGGAGACCGATGCGGTGGCCAGTACACCCTTGGTCTGGCGAGCGACGATGGTGAGGGTGCCGAACGACCGGCCTTCGTGCTGGCGGGTCACCTCGTATCGGACCGGCTCGTCGGCGCGGCCTTCCCGGGCGAACACCGTGTGCAGCGACTTGATGGCCTTCTCCGGGCATGTCAGCTGAGCTGCGCGGACGAACTGCCCGAGGAGTTGGCCACCGAAGAGTCGGTGGTACTCGAGGCGCTGGTTTGCGCCTTCGAACACGGTGACGCCGGCAGTGGCGTCAGCGGGGTCAGGGGCCGAATCGGCGGCCGGAGTGAGGTCGAGACACGTCAGGAGATCATTCCAAAGCTCGGTCACAGACCGAGTGTAAATTACCCGCTCTCAAATGAGAACAGTATTCTCTTTACTTGCTGGCGAATCCGTGCGAGCAGAATGTCCATACCTCGTCGGCCGTGATCGGGCGCGCAGTGGAGTCGGCATCGCCGCTGGATTGCGCGATGAACATCACGGTCTGCATCGTCATCGCGGCAGCGCGTCGCGCGTTGAAATCGCTGCGCAACTGACCCGACGCGGCGACCTTCTCCATGAGTTCGGTGAACAGCGACAACATCGAGGAGTGTGCCACTTTGACCTCGGCGGGGTGGGTGAGCAGCAGTTGAGGTGCGAAGTCGGTGAACAGAGGGCGTTGTGCAACGGGATCGGGACGTGATGATTCGAACAGGAGTTCGACGGCGATGTGGAGCTGATCCATCGGGTCGTCCTTACCGGCCGCGGCGGCGCGGATCTGGTCGGCGGAACGGCCGAGTGCATCCTCGAACAGTGCGAGCAGCAGCTCGTGCTTGCCGTCGAACTGAAGGTAGAAGCTTCGCAGGGATTGCTTCGAGCGATCGACGACCTCCTGCACCGTGAAGTCGGTACTGCCCTTCTCGGTGATGATGGCCTGGGCGGCGTCAAGGAAGCGCTGCACACGCTGCTCGGCCCGCAGTTTTGCGGTCCGGATCGACCGCTCGACTGCGCGCTGCTTCCATGCGGGTTCTTCGCTCGGGCCGGTCACCGCGAGCACTGCCCATTGTTGCGTGAGGCAAACATGTGAGCACTGTACCGGAGAACCTGCTTGTTCCTGCAAGGTTACCTAAGAGTCAGATGCGGAGAATGAGACCATTACTTTCTTCTATCGAGAATGATATTCTCGTATGGCTGTGCACCGCAGCTCTGTCAGAGAGGTATGTCGGAATGCTTTTCGAGTTCGACTCCGATCAGCGACTGTGGCAGGACACCGTCCGTGATGTCACGGCGAAGGAATGTCCGTCCACGCTGATCCGCAATATCGTCGACAACGGCGCAGACCCAGGACCGCTGTGGAAAGTCTTCGTGGGACTCGGCTGGACCGAACTCACAGACCCCGAAGCTGCTGTCGAACTCGGGATCGTCCTGGAAGAGCTGGGGCGGGCCACCGATCCCACGCCCTACCTCGCGACGATGTCGCAGTTCGCGCCCCTCGCACCCGGTGTGGCCGAGCCCGACCAGGCAGGCGCTGCGGTGTACAGCGGCGTCCGCGCGCACCGCGACGCCGACGGCTGGGTACTCCACGGCACTGCCGCACAGGTCCTCGACGGGGATCGTGCCGATCTGCTGGCCGTGGTCACCGAGGCCGGCGTCTTCGTCGTCACCGCAGACAAGGTCACCGCGACCCGCAGCCCGGTGTTCGATCCCGCGCTGCACATTGCGGAAGTGCGGTTCGATCAGGTTCGGGTCGAGGGCGACCCGCGCTCCGACGTCGATCCGGCCCGGGCGCGTCACATGGCGCTCACCGGCCTCGCACTCACGACCGTCGGTGCGTGCCAACGGGTTCTCGATCTCGCTCTCGATCACGTGAAGAACCGGCAGCAGTTCGGCGTCGCGATCGGGTCGTTCCAGGCCGTCCAGCACAGGGCCACCGACATGCACATCGCGATCGAACGTGCCCGTGCGCTCGCGTACTTCGCCGCGCTCACCATCGCAGAGGACGATCCGCGCAGGAGTCTCGCCGCATCGATGGCCAAGGCAGCCGCCGGTGAATGCCAATCGCTCGTGTTCCGTAACGGCCTGCAACTGTTCGGTGCCATGGGTTTCACCTGGGAGAACGATCTGCAGTTCGCGCTCAAACGTGCCCGTGCCTGCGAGCATCTGCTCGGTGGCGCTGCCGAGCATCGGGCACTGATCACCGAGGAGTACCGTGCAACTCTCGTATGACGACGACGTAGAGGCGTTTCGCGCCGAATTCGTGGCCTTCCTCGAGGCGAACCTTCCCGACGAGGCCGACGCCACCGAGCGGTCCACCTCGAGCGCCGACATGCCCGACTGGGCACGCCGGTGGCAGCGAGTCCAGTTCGACAACGGCTGGTTGCTGCCGGGGAACCCGCCCGAATTCGGCGGACGCAACGCCACGTTGATCCAGCAGGCCGTCCACCTCGAAGAACTGTCGAAGCGCCGGATCTACCACAGCTTCAATCCTCAGGGCCTCGGCATCATCGCCGCCTCCATCCTCTCGTTCGGTACGGAGGAGCAGAAGCAACAGTGGGCGGCGCGGATCCTTCGCGCCGAGATCACCGCTGCATTGGGGATGAGCGAGCCCGGCGCGGGTTCCGACCTCGCGGGCCTCCGCACGCGGGCCGTTCTGGACGGCGACCATTTCGTCGTCAACGGCCAGAAGGTATGGACATCGGGTGCCCACCACGCCGATGTGCTCCTCACCTTCGTTCGTACCGATCCGGATGCACCCAAGCACAAGGGCATCAGCGTGCTGCTGATCCCCACCGACACACCGGGTGTGGTCCGTCGCCCGTTCGCGTCCATCGCCGACAGGGACGATCGCGACTTCAACGAAGTGTTCTTCGAGGACGTCCGAGTGCCGGCGGAAAACCTCATCGGCGAGCTCAACCAGGGTTGGACCGTCGCCAACGGCTCGCTCGGGCACGAGCGCACCCTCCTGTGGCTCAGCTTCGCGGATCGATTGGAAGATCTCGTCGCAGATTTCGAGCCGCACACGGTCATCGACCGCGATCGATACGCAACGCTGGTGATGGACCTGCAGGCGCTGCGCCTGCTCGGGTCCGCGGCGCTCGCGCGCGAGTCGCGCGGTGAGCAGGACGTGGCTTCTCTGTCGGTCCTGAAGCTGCTCGGGTCCGAAGCGATTCAACGCTCCGTCGAGCACGCACTCGATGCCGAGGGTCCGGAAGGGCTCGTGCACCCTGCATCGACCTCGGCGTACACGCCGTGGAACCTCGACAACTTCGCAGCGAGCTGGTTCGAACGCTATGCCCGCAGTTTTGCCGGCACCATCGCGGGCGGTACATCGGAAATCCAAAGGAACATCGTCGCCCAGCGAGTGCTCGGGCTACCACGCGGCTGAGGAGAGCAACTTGTACATTCTCTACGAGGTAGCAGACCGGATCGCAACGATCACGTTGAATCGGCCGGATGCCGCGAACGCTCAGAACGCGGCTCTGCTCGACGAACTCGACGCGGCGTGGGTCCGCGCGGGCGACGACCCGGATGTGTCGGTCATCGTGTTGCGCGCGGAAGGCAAGCACTTCTCCGCGGGGCATGACATGACCGGTGGCGGGGGCCCGGTGCCCGACAAGATCACCCTCGACATGATCTACACCACCGAGTCGCGCCGCTACCTCGAGTACTCGATGCGCTGGCGCAACATCCCCAAGCCGTCGATTGCCGCGGTGCAGGGGCGCTGCATCGCCGGCGGCCTGCTGCTGTGCTGGCCCTGCGACCTGATCATCGCGTCCGAGGATGCCAAGTTCTCCGACCCGGTGGTCATGATGGGTATCGGTGGCGTCGAATACCACGGCCACACTTGGGAACTCGGACCGAGGAAGGCCAAGGAGATTTTGTTCACCGGTCGGCCGGTCACGGCCGAGGAGGCCGAGAAGACCGGCATGGTCAACAAGGTGGTGCCGCGCGACCAGCTCGACACCGAGACACGTGCACTCGCCGAGCAGATCGCGAAGATGCCGCCGTTCGGTCTACGGCAGGCCAAGCGTGCGGTCAATCAGACCCTCGACGTCCAGGGCTTCTACGCGGCCATCCAGTCGGTGTTCGACGTGCACCAGACCGGGCACGGCAATGCCCTGAGCGTCGGCGGATGGCCGGTGCTCATGAAACTCGACGAGATGAAGCAGAACATCAAGTAGCGCATGCCGACTCGGGCGCCTTCACCGGCTGGTGGGGCGCCCGATTCGTCTGTGTGTCACTCTGGTTTGACGTACTCCGAGTACACCTGCATGATGCGCATCTTCGGAACCGGACCGAAGCTCAGGGAGTCCGACATGTCGAACTGCTTTGCAGCAGCGGCAGCGTGCACATTGTGCAGGGCCCGCTCCGGATCGCCCTCGATCTCGTACAGGGTGATGAACGAACCACCGGCCGCGTCTGCAGGAGCCAAGCGAGTGGCCTTGAGGAAGCCGTCGCACGCGACGACCTCGCGAATGTGTGTGGTTTCGTACCACTCGTTGAACTCGTCGACCCGATCCGGGTGGGACGGGAATGCTTCGACCATCAGGTAGTACTTCATCGTGCTCCTCTTCTCGAGTGCGTAACTCAGACTCGGACGATCCAGCCGCCGTCGATGTTCAAGGTGTGGCCCGTCACCCAATCGCTACCGGACGAAACCAGGTAGAGCAGACCGGGAATCAACTCCTCCGGCTCACCGAACGGGAAGGGGATCGAGTGCTTGACCATCTCCTTCAGCTCGGGTGGCGACGCGATGTCGCCTGCCTCGGTGTTCACCATGCCCGGCGCGATGGCGTTGACGCGGATCCCGAACGGTGCAAGTTCGCGTGAGAGCGACACCGTCATGCTCACGAGGCCGAGTTTCGTGATCCCGTATGCCTGAGCTGCCATGAATGCGCCGCTCGACGACTGGTTGACGATCTTCCCGTAACCGCGTTCCTTCATGTACGGAACGACCGCGCGGGTACACAGGAGCGGACCTGTGAGGTTGACCGCGAGCGTGTTGTTCCACAGGTCCAGGGGCATCGACGTGAGACCGCCCTTGCCGACGACCTCCGCCATCAGACCCGCGTTGTTGACGAGGATGTCCACGGAGCCGAACTCAGCGGCGGCTGCCGCGGCCATCTCCGACGTACTCTTCTCGTCCCGCACATCGACGCGGACGGCGAGGGCACGGTACCCGTCGGCCTTCAACTCGTCTGTGGTCCTGCTTGCGGAGTCGAGATCGATGTCGGCCACCACCACTGCGGCACCCGCCTCGGCGAGGCCGCGTGAGTAGGTGCGGCCGATTCCGCCACCCGCTCCGGTCACGATGGCTACCTTGTCTGCAAGTTGTGCTGGATCCGGCATGGGATCCTTTCTCGAAGTGCTTGTGAATTGACTTCTGGTCAGACCTTTTTCGTGACTCCACCGTCGACGCGGATGATCGCTCCGGTTGTGAAGCTCGAGGCATCGCTCGCGAGATGCAGGGCGAGCGGAGCGACCTCTTCGGGGCGGCCCATGCGCTCGAGCGGCACGAACGCAGCTTTCTCGCCCTCTTCGGGTGCCCATCCCTTCGACAGATCGGTTCGGAACGGGCCGGGCAGGATGGCGTTGACGCGGACCTTCGGTGCGTAGGCGTCCGCGAGTCCCACGGTGAAAGCATTGAGGCCGGCTTTGGCGCACGCGTACGGGAGTTCCCGCACACTCGCGGTCAACGAGCCTGCCGTACCGACGTTGATGATCGATCCGCCGTCGTGGGCAGCCATGTGTGCACCCGCGCGGACGGCCAGACGGAACGGTCCCTTGAGGTTGACGCTGAATGTCTTGTCGTACAGGTCCTCGGTGATCGACTCGAGATTCTCGTACAGCGGCGACATTCCGGCATTGTTGACGAGAATGTCGATGCGACCGAAGTGCTCGAGGGTGCGGTCGACCAGCGCGTCGCAGTCGTCCCACTGGCCGACGTGGCATGCGACGGCGAGCGCACGCCGTCCGGTCGATGCTTCGATCTCCTTCGCGGCCAGTTCGCAGGCATCGAGTTTTCGGGAAGCGATGACGACGTCGGCGCCGGCTTCGGCGAGTATCTGGGCAATGGCCCGACCGATTCCTCGCGAGCCACCCGTGATGATGGCGGTCCTACCGGTGAGGTCGTGGAGCGAATGCAATGGCGTCATCTAGCGATTGTTGCGCATAATCTGGAATTTGGAAAGGCTATTCTCTCTCCAAAGAATACTATTTCGACATGAGAGAGTGATGATCGGCGCCAGCTGGGGCGGATGAGCCACATCCGGGCAGGGTGAGAAAATGCGACAGATCCGACATCGAGGAATGAGGACCGGAATGACATTGCAGAAGCTCCAGGATCGGCTCGACATCGCCGACCTGCTGTACAAGTACGCGACCTCGGTCGACACAAAGAACTGGGTACAGCTGGCGACCGTCTTCACCGAGGACGCCCATCTCGACTACACCTCGGTCGGTTACCCGGCAGGTACGCGCGACCAGGTGATCGCGATGCTGAGTCGCGGGCTCGACCAGTGCCCCATGACCCAGCACTTCGTCACCAACATCGAGATCACGTTCGTCGATGACGACACGACGAATGTCTCGGCGATGTTCTACAACCCCATGCAGCTGCCGGGCGTCGACGGCCTGACGTACTGCGGTGGCAACTACCACCACGAGGTCGTACGCACCGCCGACGGATGGAAGAGCCGGAAGGCCGTGGAGGAGAACCTCTGGTTCTCGAACCATCCCGATCCGTCCAAGAACGGTGCCGCCACGCAGTCGGCAGCGTCCTCGTAGAGCTCGGGACAAACGAGTAGAGGCCACCGTCATCGACGGTGGCCTCTACTCGTTCAGGTGATTCTCTACAGGTTGGCGATACGCGGCGCAGATCCCGACGCGCGGACGGCAGCCCCTGCCTCCCGTGTCAATTCCTTGGAACTGCCCAGCAATCCGTCGAGGAACAGTCCGCGACGGATGTGACGATGCAGGTCGTGTTCGTCGGTGAAACCGATACCGCCCAGCACCTGTTGACAGTGCCGCGCAGCCGTCACGGCGGCCTTGCCCGCAGCAGCCTTGGCCAGCAGTGAACTGAAATCGTCATTCGCCACGAGGAGTGCCGCTTCGGCACCTTCGATCGCCACAAAGGTCTCGGCGAGCTTGTGGCGTACCGCCTGGAATCCGGAGATGGGCTTGCCGAACTGGGTGCGGCTGAGCGCGTGAGTCCGGGCGAGATCCAGCATGGTGCGGCTCGTGCCCACCAGCCACCACCCGAGCGCGCGACGGCCCGCAGCGACCGGCACCGGATTCCCGGAACCGACCACCTCGACGGTGAGTTCCTTGTCGAGCGCCTCGGTGGTCCGTTGGGTGCGGTGCCACACGAGCCACGAACCGCCCGCGTACGGGAGCGGAACAGTGCCGCCGGGGCCGGCTCCGGCCTCCGCCAGGATCACGTCGTTGATCACGGGTGCGTGCGCCCCGGTCTCACCCAGCAACCGGAACACCAGGGGAATCGCCACATCGGGCATCTCGCTGAGCATGTCGTGCCAGCCGAGTTCGACGAGCGCCGAGTCGAGTGCGACGCCCGTGGTGGACTCCATCGTCTTTCGAAGAGCGTCCTCGAGCAGCGCCAGTTCTGAATCCACCGCCGGTGCAGTGCCGTTCGTGGTCATTGCTCTTTCCCCAGGTGCAGTAGACGGCGGGCGACGATGTTGCGCTGAATCTCCGCGGTACCGCCGTAGATCGACGCTGCCCGCGAATACAGGAACTCGGTCCGCAGTTCGGTGTCGAACAGTTCGATCCTGCCGGGGATCAGATCCCGTGCAGTATCGAACAATTGCTGTTCCGCAGTTGCCAACAGTATCTTGTCGACCGACGTTTCCGGGCCCAGTGGCAGACCGGCCTGGAGACGGTTCTGCGTGCTGTACGAGCGGCACCGCACCGTGTGCAACGCGAGGTACGCGTCGCCGAGTTCCCGATCGTCGGCAGGATCCGACACGGCAGCAACCTGATCGAGACGCGTGAACAGGTAGGCGATCCGGTGCCAGAAGCACGACGAACGCTCGTGGGGCAGCAGATCCATCGCGAGCTTCCAGCCGTCGCCGGGTTTTCCCAGCATCCGATCGGCAGGAACCACGACATCGTCGAAGTAGACCTCGCAGAACTCGTCGCGGTCGTGCATCGTCGTCAGTGGACGGACCGTGATGCCCGGGGTGTCCATGTCGAGGAAGAATGCGGTGATGCCGTCGTGTCCGGGGCCCGTGCGGGTGAGGAGTACACATCGGGTTGCGAACTGCGCCAGTGAGGTCCAGACCTTCTGCCCGTTGATCACCCACGTGTCGTCGCGTTGCTCGGCGCGGGTGGACAGCGACGCCAGGTCGCTACCCGAGCCGGGCTCGGAGAAGCCCTGGCACCACTGTTCGCTGCCGTCGAGCAGTCGCGGCACCATCTCGGCGGCCAGTTCCGGCCTCGCATACTTGATCATGGTGGGCGCGAGGACCTCGATCATCGAGTAGATACCCGGCTCGGCGAGGTCGCGTGTTGCGACCTCCTCGCCGAGTACCGCCCGCAGCATCGCGGGCCCGCCGAGGCCTCCGACCTCGGCCGGCCATCCGTAACGCATCCATCCGGCGTCGTAGAGAGCGCGCCGGACCCGACCCAGCTGCTCGACGTGTTCGTCGAACGTGAGGTCGGGTCCGGGGGTGAGATCGTTCTCGTCCAGCCAGGCACGAACTGCTGTCCTGAACTCCTGGACACTCCCCGTTGCTTCGCTCGCCTGGACACTCCCCGTCGCGTCGCTCGCCCCGGTGAGGTTCATGCCGTCGGTGCCTCGAATGCGTGCGGGATTCCCGAGTCGTGCACACCGCTGCGACGGATGAACGTCATCTTGCGGGTCTTCAGACGCCACCCGTCGTCGGTGCGGACATAGGCGTCGGTGTAGTACCCGATCCGCATGTCGTGTGCCGAATGCTCGACGAAGCACAGTGGTTGGGTCCCGGTCGCAGAGTCGCCGTCGAGTGCGATCAGTGCGGTGCCGGTCATGAAGAGTCCTTGCGGTGCCGCTGCGACCAACTCCGGAAACTGATCGAGGGTGAACGCATCACCGAAGGCGCTGTAGGTGCCGTCGGGCGTGAAGACGGCGACGACGCCGTCGACGTCCCCCTTGGTCATGTTCACGGCGTACCGCGCGAGGAGTTGATTGATCTCTACGAGATCGTCACTTGTTGACATAGACCTTTCCGCCTTTCATCACGAACCGAACGTCCTGGGTGACGGTGATGTCCTCTGTGGGATCACCCGGGACAGCGATGATGTCGGCGAGCAGACCCTCGACGAGGCGGCCACGGTCGTCGACACCGATCAGCTCGGCCGCGTTGATCGTCGCGGCCTGGATGACCGCCAGCGGCGGGAGTCCCCGGTCGACCAGCGCGACGATCTCGTCGGCATTCTTGCCGTGCGGAATCGCCGGAGCGTCGGTGCCGACCGCGATCTTGACGCCGGCCTTGTACGCCGCGAGCACGGAAGTGCGTGCCTTCGGGAACATCTCGGCAGCCTTCGCCTGGAGTTCGGGCGGGGCGTGGGAGGTGTCCATCGCGTCGGCCAGGCGTGTGGTGGGAACCAGCCACGTGCCGTTCGCCACCATCTGATCGATCGCGTCGTCGTCGATGAGGAAGCCGTGTTCGATGCAGTCGATACCCGCTGCAACCGCGTGGCGTACCGCCTCGGCGCCGTGGGTGTGGGACGCGACCTTCAAGCCGCGCCGGTGTGCCTCGTCGACGATCGCGCGCAGTTCTTCGTCGGAATAATGCTGGGCACCTGCGGATCCGGTCATCGACATCACGCCGCCGGAGACACACACCTTGATGAGCTGGGCGCCGTGCTTGATCTGGTATCGGACGGCCTTGCGAACCTCGTCGACACCGTTGGCGATGCCTTCTTCGATGGTCAGATCGAGGACACCGGGTGCGAAGGCCGCGAACATCGTCGGATCCAGGTGGCCACCGGTCGGGGTGATCGCGTGACCGGCGGGGATGATGCGCGGTCCGTCCACCCATCCGGCGTCGATCGCCTTACCGAGGGCGACGTCGAGGAGATAACCGCCGGTCTTCACGAACAGTCCCAGATTTCGGACGGTCGTGAAGCCGGCACGCAGCGTGCGGCGGGAATTGCCCACCGCACGCAGCATGCGCAGCGGAGGATCGTCCTGCACCGTGGAGTAGACGGGCTTCTCGCCGCGCCCACCCATGAGCAGGTTGACCTCCATGTCCATCAGACCCGGCATGAGGATCTGATCACCGAGATCGATGACCTCGCCGCGTGGTTCGCCGCCGACACCCGCAATCCGGTCGCCGTCGATGTGGATGATTCCCGGTCGGATGATCTCGCCGGTCTCGACATCGAGGAGGCCGGCTGCCTTGAGCGTCAGCATGCGGTTACACCACCGGTTCTTTGGTGATTTCGGCCCAGGCGGCGCCGCTGTCGGGGACGCGGGGTTGCTTCCAGACCTCGATGGGGAAGGAGACCATGACCAGTGACTGCATCAGGTGCATGACGGTGCGTGCATCGTCGGGCAGGTCGTCGAGGTCGAACTTGTCGCAGAAGGCGATGGCGTCTTCGAGGCGGGGGAATGCGGCGTTGTAGAACTCCTGCATTTCCGGCATCGTCGAGGCGAGTCGCTTGGCGTAGCGTTCGGGTTCGGTGGCCAGGTCCCAGCCGATGTAGGGCTCGAGGTCGGCGAATTCAGTTGGCAGAGGCATCGCGGTACTCCTTGACGTAGTCTCCGACGGTCTTGTGGAGGTGACGCAGGAGAAGCTCCTGGTCGCAGAGGGGGAATTCGGTCACCGTGCGGGTGCCGATCATCGTTTGGGTGGCTTCGAGGGTGTTGGCGTCCTGGAGGGCGTATTCCTTGAAGGTCACCGCGGCGAGTTCCTGTGCGAGGCGCTCGCGGGCGTTCTTCGGGGGCACGAAGTAGAGGCTGGCCTCGAAGATGTGCTTGTCGACGGCGGTGGGCCAGTAGGCGTAGGTCAGGTACCAGCCCGGCTTCCAGACGAGCAGGGTCATGTTGGGGAAGAACTCGAAGGAGTCCTGGCCCCAGCTGTGGAAGCCGGTGGGGTTCAGTGCGGTGGGCAGCTGGTCGTCGGCGAGGCCGTCGATGTCGGGCTGGTCCCAGGGGCCGAACAGTCCGGAGCGCAGGACGCGTTCGATGGGCTTGACCATGTTGAGGTCCTTGGGCGGTGCCATGCCGCCCCAGGAGGAGATCATCGAGTGCGGGGGCTGCAGGTCGTAGTGCAGGGCTTCGTAGCCGTAGCCGGCGAGCTTGTCTGCTTCGTCCTTGACTGCCTGCTTCATGTGCAGGATCGGTGCGTGGTAGAACTCGGCGAATGCGTCGATGAACAGCTTCCAGTTGGCGCCGATTTCGGCGCGGTAGCTGTAGACCTCGGTCATTTCACCGAAGGGGTAGCCTTCGAGGCCCTTGGCGAAGGTGCCGAGGTAGTCGACGAGGGGGATGGCGTCGGGGTCGAGGTTGATGTAGATGAACCCTTCCCACGTTTCGCAGCGTACGTCCTTGAGGCCGTAGTCGCCCTTGTCGAGGTCGAAGAATTCGCCTTCCTGCTGGACGAAGGTGAGTTCGCCTTCGAGGCTGTAGCGCCAGGCGTGGTATTTGCAGGTGAATTGCTTGCAGCTGCCTGCGGTTTCCTCGCCGGGGAAGTCGTTCCAGACGAGTTTGTTGCCGCGGTGGCGGCAGACGTTGTGGAAGGCGCGGATCTTGCTGTCGTTGCCTTTGACGATGACCAGGGAGGTGCCGGGTCCGGCGGAGGGGAGTTCTTTGGTGAAGTAGGCGCCGACGCGGGGGAGTTGTTCGACGCGGCCGACGTAGAGCCAGGTGCGCTTGAAGATTGCTTCGCGTTCGGCTTCGAAGAAGGCGGGGTCGATGGAGTCGGTGTAGTCGACCGGTGCGGTGCCGAGTTCCGGGTAGTTCTCGGTCCAGCTTCCTGCTGCCGGTTTGGTGAAGTGTGGCAAGGCTCTACCTTTCGTCTGAGAGCACTCTCTCTAGTGAGAATGACGCTCTCACTGATGAAACTTAGGTTTCCATAGAACCGGACCGGCGTCAATCGTCGAGTTGGACAAGGCATGAAAAAGGCGCCGACCCGGACCGAAGTCCCAGGTCGACGCCGAGAAGCTGCCCGAAGAGTGTGTTGCCTACCCGGCAGACGCGGGCCGCCCGAAGCCCTCCAGGATCACGGCAGTGCAGTCGGCAGCGGCCTGACGCAGCGGCAGCGCCTTCTGATAGTCCTCGGATGCGTACCAGGTCTGTGCCGCCTCGACGGACTCGAATTCCAGAACGACAGTCCGGTGGCCGTGCCACTCGCCTTCGAGAACCTGGGGTTCGGCGACGGCAAGAACCCTTGCGCCCGCCTGCACGATCGAGGGGCCGGAGAGCTTGCTGTATGCGGCCATGCCGTCTTGATCCCGGATGGCTTCGGTCAGGATGACATATCCCTTGGGCATCTGCGCTCCTCGGTGTGAGGTGAAGGTGGTTGCCGCACACTATGAGCGGGAAACGTAGCGCGCAAGCCCGGGTCTATCAGGCCCGGGTCAGCGCATCAATTATGTCGGTGGTCGTGTTTATGGTCGCGGTGTGCAACTGCGATACCAGTACCGCGTCTACCCGACACCGGGCCAGCAGGACACGCTGGCCCGGTCGTTCGGGTGTGCACGGGTGGTGTTCAACGACGCACTGCGCGTCCGGCAGGACGCGTACGCGGCCGGGGTGAAGCTCTCGGACACCGACGTGCAGAAACAGGTGGTCACTGAGGCGAAGAAAACCCCGGCGCGGGTGTGGCTTTCCGAGGTGGCGTCGGTGGTGTTGGTGCAGGCCTGTCAGGATGCGCGCCGCGCGTACAGGAACTGGTTCGACTCGATGTCGGGGAAGCGGAAGGGCCGCAGGGTCGGGGCGCCGCGGTTCCGGTCTCGTAAGGACAATAGGCAGGCGATCCGGCTCACCCGCAACGGCTTCAGTATCCGGGCCAACCGGAAGTTGTATGTGGCGAAGGTTGGCGACGTGAAGGTGGCGTGGTCGCGGGATCTGCCGTCGGAGCCGTCGAGTGTGACGATCATCAAGGATGCCGCGGGCCGGTATTTCGCGTCGTTCGTCGTGGAGACGTCCGACGATCCGCTGCCGGAGTGCGATGCGGAGGTGGGTATCGATCTGGGGCTCGCCACGTTCGCGGTGCTCTCGGACGGGAAGGTGATCGAGTCCCCGAAGTTCTTCCGCCGCGCCGAACGTGTCCGTGTCGCGAAGGCCCACGCCAGGGTGGCCGATGCCCGCAAGGATTGGGCGCATCAACGCTCCACGGTGATCATCCGCGAGAATCAAGCGGTGTTCGTCGAGGACTTGTGCGTCACCGGGTTGGCGCGGACGCGGCTGGCGAAGTCGGTGCACGATGCCGGGTGGGGCATGTTCACCCGGTTGCTGGAGGAGAAGGCCGCCCGGTATGGGCGCACCTTCGTGAAGGTCAACAGGTTCTTCCCGTCGTCGCAGCTCTGCTCGGTGTGTGGGAGGGTGGACGGGCCGAAACCGTTGTCCGTGCGCACCTGGTCGTGTCCATGCGGGGCGGTCCACGATCGCGATCTGAATGCTGCCATCAACATCCACGCCGCAGGACGTGCGGAGTGGTTAAACGCCTGCGGAGAGACGGTAAGTCTCCTCGCCTAGCGGGGAGCGCGACTCGATGAAACAGGAACCCGCCGATGCGGCACGTGTTGCCGCGGTAGGAATCCCGGTCGTTTACGGCCGGGAGGGCGTCAAAGACGCCCGCCCCCACGGTCGGAACCATGAGGGCGGGCGAGGTGTTCGGTGTGGAGCGGGGCTACGAGATCGAGATTGCGCGCTCGGGGCAACTCGCGACGGCTTCGCGAACGTTGTCCTCGTGTTCGGCCGGAACTTCGGACACGAGCGTCACGGCGTAGCCGCCGTCGCTCAGCTCGAAGACCTCCGGACAGATCGCGAGGCAGAAGCCGTGGCCACGGCACGCATCATCGTCGACATGAACCTTCACTTGCTGTCACCCTCTGCGACGGTGCCACTGTTGTCGCCTGCCGCGACGGTGTATTCCAGATTGAGGTTCAGCAGACCACGAAGGATGAAGGTGGGCAGGTAGTCGAACTTCCTGTCGCCCTCGGGCCCATGGACCTCTTCGGAAAGCTTGATGTCGATGGTCCGCTCCAGGAGGCGCTGGATACCCACGCGTCCCTCGGTACGGGCGAGGGGTGCACCGGGGCATGCGTGGACACCGCGCCCGAATGCGATGTGGGTACGCGCGTTACGGCGATCGAGATCGAACTCTGCCGGGTCGGCGAACTGCCGGGTGTCGCGATTGGCGGCGCCGTTCAGGAGCATCAGGATGGTGCCGGCCGGAACTTCGACACCGCCGACTTCGGTCGGAATCTTGGAGAGTCGGAAGTCGCCCTTGATCGGGCTCTCCATCCGCAGCGTCTCTTCGATGAAGTTGGGGATCTTCTCCGGGTCGTCGCGGAGGGCCTGCTGGATCTCGGGATTCTCGGCGATGATCCGGAGGCCGGAGCTCAGCAACCGCACCGTGGTCTCCTGGCCGGCGGAGAAGACGTTCGCCGCAATGCGGAGGACATCGTCGACAGGGGGAAGCGTGCCGTCGGGGAACGTCGCGGTCGCGAGCCCGGTCAGGACGTCGTCCGTGGGGTTCGCGCGACGATCCTCGATGTACTCGCCGAACTTCTTGTAGAGGAACTCGAGCGGGTTCAGCTTCAGCGACTCTCCCTCGGTGCTGCCGAGAGTGAAGCCGCCTTCCGTCGCCAGGTTCAGGCCCGCGATGAACTCTGCATGGTCGCTTTCCGGTACGCCGAGAAGGTCGGCGATGACGAGCATTGCGAAGGGGCCGGCGAATTCGCTGATGTAGTCGCCCTCGCCCTTGGCCAGGATGTTGTCGAGGAGCTTGTCGGCCAGGCGGTAGATGAACTCTTCGTTCTCCTTGAGGCGCTTGGGGGTGATCAGGCGCATCAACAGGCCGCGATGGTCCGCATGCTGGGGCGGGTCCATCGTGGGGAGCTGATCACTCATCGGCAGCGAGGGGCGGTGCTCCTCGATGAGGTCGGAGATGTCGTCGCTCTCGGCCGGGAGCGGGAAGCCCGAGAAGGGGCCGGTAACCGAGATGCACGAGGAGTAGGACTTCTCATCGCTGAGGACCTGGATTGCTTCCTCGTATCCGGTCACCATCATGACGTTGTGGTGCGGCTCGCGCTTGACGGGGCAACTCGCGCGCATCCCGTCGTAGTACGGGTTGGGGTCCCCGACGAACTCGGGGTCGGTGAAGAAGTTCTTCGTCTCGATGTCGGTCATCATTTCCTCTCGAGAATCAAGCTTCGGGCTGTGGCCGAGCGCGGCCCCGAGTCGCGGTCAGTGCCGCGCCGACGCCGAGTCTCGTCGCACATCAAATCACGCTCCTCGATCCGTCTCACTCAGGGATGTTTCGTACATATCGGACTTGTGATGCTGCACAGGGAAATTGATCCCGCGGTGTAGTTGATCTTGGTGATGTCACTCTCGATCGCGGCAGCCCTGTGGCTGGCATCACAAGTGAAGGCCCCGAAATGCAAGCGTGCCCGTGTCCGAACGACGACTGTCGCTCGGACACGGGCACGATTTGTAGCGGGTGCAACTGCTATCTCGCAGGTCCTGTTCTCACCGGGGCTGCTTGTCTCAGACCACCGGTTCTTTGGTGATTTCGGCCCAGGCGGCGCCGCTGTCGGGGACGCGGGGCTGCTTCCAGACTTCGACGGGGAAGGAGACCATGACCAGTGACTGCATCAGGTGCATGACGGTGCGTGCATCGTCGGGCAGGTCGTCGAGGTCGAACTTGTCGCAGAAGGCGATGGCGTCTTCGAGGCGGGGGAATGCGGCGTTGTAGAACTCCTGCATTTCCGGCATCGTCGAGGCGAGTCGCTTGGCGTAGCGTTCGGGTTCGGTGGCCAGGTCCCAGCCGATGTAGGGCTCGAGGTCGGCGAATTCAGTTGGCAGAGGCATCGCGGTACTCCTTGACGTAGTCTCCGACGGTCTTGTGGAGGTGACGCAGGAGAAGCTCCTGGTCGCAGAGGGGGAATTCGGTCACCGTGCGGGTGCCGATCATCGTTTGGGTGGCTTCGAGGGTGTTGGCGTCCTGGAGGGCGTATTCCTTGAAGGTCACCGCGGCGAGTTCCTGTGCGAGGCGCTCGCGGGCGTTCTTCGGGGGCACGAAGTAGAGGCTGGCCTCGAAGATGTGCTTGTCGACGGCGGTGGGCCAGTAGGCGTAGGTCAGGTACCAGCCCGGCTTCCAGACGAGCAGGGTCATGTTGGGGAAGAACTCGAAGGAGTCCTGGCCCCAGCTGTGGAAGCCGGTGGGGTTCAGTGCGGTGGGCAGCTGGTCGTCGGCGAGGCCGTCGATGTCGGGCTGGTCCCAGGGGCCGAACAGTCCGGAGCGCAGGACGCGTTCGATGGGCTTGACCATGTTGAGGTCCTTGGGCGGTGCCATGCCGCCCCAGGAGGAGATCATCGAGTGCGGGGGCTGCAGGTCGTAGTGCAGGGCTTCGTAGCCGTAGCCGGCGAGCTTGTCTGCTTCGTCCTTGACTGCCTGCTTCATGTGCAGGATCGGTGCGTGGTAGAACTCGGCGAATGCGTCGATGAACAGCTTCCAGTTGGCGCCGATTTCGGCGCGGTAGCTGTAGACCTCGGTCATTTCACCGAAGGGGTAGCCTTCGAGGCCCTTGGCGAAGGTGCCGAGGTAGTCGACGAGGGGGATGGCGTCGGGGTCGAGGTTGATGTAGATGAACCCTTCCCACGTTTCGCAGCGTACGTCCTTGAGGCCGTAGTCGCCCTTGTCGAGGTCGAAGAATTCGCCTTCCTGCTGGACGAAGGTGAGTTCGCCTTCGAGGCTGTAGCGCCAGGCGTGGTATTTGCAGGTGAATTGCTTGCAGCTGCCTGCGGTTTCCTCGCCGGGGAAGTCGTTCCAGACGAGTTTGTTGCCGCGGTGGCGGCAGACGTTGTGGAAGGCGCGGATCTTGCTGTCGTTGCCTTTGACGATGACCAGGGAGGTGCCGGGTCCGGCGGAGGGGAGTTCTTTGGTGAAGTAGGCGCCGACGCGGGGGAGTTGTTCGACGCGGCCGACGTAGAGCCAGGTGCGCTTGAAGATTGCTTCGCGTTCGGCTTCGAAGAAGGCGGGGTCGATGGAGTCGGTGTAGTCGACCGGTGCGGTGCCGAGTTCCGGGTAGTTCTCGGTCCAGCTTCCTGCTGCCGGTTTGGTGAAGTGTGGCAAGGCTCTACCTTTCGCTTTCGAACTCGATGCCGAATGTGTTGTAGGCCATGGCCAACAGGCCGTAACCGCCTACGGTGAAGATGAAGTCCATCCGCTGCTGTTCGCTGAGTTGTTCCCCGAGCGTGTTCCAGGTCTGCTCGGACAGTGCGGAGTTCTCGACCAGTTCGGCGACCGCTGCGAGGAGTCGGTTCTCGAACTCGTCCACTGCGGTGCCGGCAAGCGCGGCCTCGATCTCCGGGCGGGAAAGCCCGGCCTCGTCCTCGGCCATCTGGATATGGTGGCTGCGCTCGTAGTCGCAGTCGTGCAACTCCGCTACGCGCAGGATCGTCAGCTCACGCAACCGCGCGGGCAGCGTCGACCGGAACAGCAGATGAACGCTGAACCCGAGGAACGCCTTGGCCAGATCCGGATGACGGACGAGCGTCGACATTGCAGTGCCGGCCTGCTCAGGATTCCGCATGTGCCGGGGCATCAGCCCCTTCAATGCGGAGTCGACGCGCTCGTCCCATTGGTCTGCGGGCAGTGGGGGCACCAGGGGCATGCCGAACTCCTCCTTGTGAGAATCATATTCTCGTTTACGGATGCTAGATTCTCATGACTCCGCCGGATAGTCAACAAACGGTGGTGCGACGGCTGAACATCCTGGTGGCAGAGATGTTCCGGCTTGCGTCGCGTGCCGCGTCGCGTGCGGGGTCGAATGTGCCGGCAGTCTGCGGATCGGGTGCTCGTATGTGATGAGCATATTGATTCTCCGCATTCGAGAAGATAGTTTCCATTGGAGAGAGCACTGTGTGGTCGTCGGCGACCCGACGCGCGCGCAGACCGTCTGCCGAAAGAGAGGTTTCCCGTGACTGCAACCCTGCGCCCTGGTGGGCAACTTGCCAGCACCGTCTGCACCACTCGGGTGGTGGTCGTGCGTGCACCCGCGGATGGTGCACAGGAGATCGTCTGCGGTGGAAGCCCGATGATCGCGGCGCCTCCCGGCAAACCGGAGTCCAAGCCCGCCGGCGATGTGGTCACCCTTCTGGGTAAGCGCTACGTCGACGCCGACGGGTCGATCGAGGTGCTGTGCACGTCACCCGGCACCGGCGAACTGTCGTACGGCGGCGCCCCGATGACCATCAAGGCGGCCAAGGCATTGCCGGCCTCCGATTGATTCGCTCGATCCCAACTGAAGATAGGCCGGACGTGCTGCCGCAGTTGCGCAGTTCGCGGCCCCGCGACGACGGCAAGAGGTGTCGATTATGGGTGGAATGAGCTTCGCTCTGAGCGAGGATCAGGAACTGATCCGGAAATCCGTTGCCGAGCTGATGAAGAACTTCGACGACCAGTACTGGATGGAGAAGGATCTCGCTCACGAGTTCCCGACGGAGTTCTACAAGGTGCTCGCCGATGGCGGCTGGATGGGCATCACGATGCCCGAGGAGTACGGCGGCCACGGTCTCGGCATCACGGAAGCGACGATCCTGCTCGAAGAGATCGCTCGCTCCGGCGGCGCAATGAATGCCGCGAGCGCGATCCACCTCAACATCTTCGGTATGCAGCCCGTCGTCAAGCACGGCTCGGACGAAATGAAGGCGCGCACGCTGCCCCGCATCGTCAACGGCGATCTGCACGTGTGCTTCGGTGTGACCGAACCGGGCGCAGGCCTCGACACATCTCGGATCACCACGTTCGCGAAACGCGAGGGCGACAGCTATGTCGTCAACGGACGGAAGGTGTGGATCTCCAAGGCCGTCGAATCGGAGAAGATCCTCCTCCTGACCCGCACTCAGCGCTACGACGAGGTCGAGAAGAAGACCGACGGCATGACGCTGTTCCTCACCGATCTCGACCGCAGCAAGATCGATATTCGTCCGATCCGGAAAATGGGGCGCAACGCGGTCACCTCCAACGAGCTGTTCATCGACAACCTCCGGATCCCCGTCGAAGACCGCATCGGTGAGGAAGGGCAGGGATTCAAGCTGTTGCTCGACGGTCTCAATCCCGAGCGCATGTTGATCGCGTCCGAAGCTCTCGGCATCGGCCGTGTCGCACTGGACAAGGCCGTGAAGTACGGCAAGGAACGTGTTGTGTTCGACCGTCCCATCGGCATGAACCAGGGCATTCAGTTCCCCCTCGCAGATGCACTTGCGCATCTCGATGCGGCGGAACTCGTCCTGCGCAAGGCAACCTGGCTCTACGACAACGGCAAGCCGTGTGGTCGTGAAGCGAACACCGCCAAATACCTCTGTGCCGAAGCAGGTTTCGCCGCGGCCGATCGTGCACTGCAGACCCACGGCGGAATGGGCTACTCGGAGGAATACAACGTTTCGCGGTACTTCCGTGAGGCGCGCGTGATGCGTATCGCCCCGGTCAGCCAGGAGATGATTCTGAACTACCTGGCCTCCCACACGCTCGGACTGCCGAGGAGCTACTGATGGATGCCCCGCTCGCAGGGATCACCGTGGTGACCCTCGAACAAGCGGTCTCCGCGCCGATGTGCACCCGAGTCCTCGCCGATTTCGGTGCGCGTGTGATCAAAGTCGAGAACCCGAAGGGCGGCGATTTCGCCCGCGACTACGACGACGTCGTCAACGGAATGGCCGCGCACTTCGTCTGGGCCAACCGCGGCAAGGAATCGATCGCCCTCGACCTGAAGACCCAGGGCGGACTCGAAGCCCTCCATATCTTGCTGGCGCGGGCCGATGCCCTCGTATCGAATCTTGCACCCGGCGCCACTGCGCGGCTCGGACTCTCACCGGAGGATCTGGCCGAGCGCTATCCGGACCTGATCGCGGTCGAGATCGACGGATACGGCCCCGACGGGCCGCTGTCGCACAAACGCGCCTACGACCTGCTCATCCAGGCCGAGTCGGGGGCCTGCTCCGTCACCGGCTTCCCCGGACAGCCCGCGAAGCCAGGACCGCCGGTTGCGGACATCAGCACCGGACTGTATTCGGCGTTGTCGATCCTCGCGTTGCTGTGCGGACGAGAACGCAATCGGGGCCGCGGCGGTGGACTGTCGAAGGTGTCGGTGAGTCTGTTCGACACGATGGCAGACATCATGGGCTATCCCCTGACGTACACCCGCTATTCGGGTGTCGAGCAGCAACCGCTCGGCATGAGTTCGCCTGCGGTGGCGCCGTACGGCTCGTATCGCACCGCCGACGATCAGATCGTCGTGCTCGGTACCACCAACGACCGCGAATGGCAGCGTCTGGCACGCGAGATCATCGGGCGCCACGACCTCGCCGACGACGAGCGGTTCTCGACCAACGCGGCGCGGTGCGAGCACCGCGCCGAGCTCGACGAGGCCATTGCCGCGTGGTGCGCGCAGCACCCGCTCGACCACGTACAGAAGATCGCCGACGAGGCGGGTATCGGTAATTCCCGCTACAACACGCCGCGCGACGTCATCGATCACCCACAACTCGCCGCCCGCAATCGCTGGCGGACGGTTGCGAGCCCGAACGGGCCCGTCGAATCGCTTCTGCCGCCCCCGGTGATCGAAGGCTACGAGCCGCCGATGGCGCCGGTACCCGGCTTGGGCGAGCATACGGACACCATCCTCGCGGACTTCGGTCTCCGCCCCGACGAGATCGATCGCCTGCGTGCGCAGGGCGCGATCGGACCGGTGCAGTGATCATCGATGGACGGGGGATGACCGTCACGCGGGGGACGAACGTCGAACACACATGGACCCAGGAGAATTCGAATGCGTGAAGTGGTCATCGCTGCAGCCGTCCGGACCCCGGTAGGCAAGCGCAACGGTGGGCTGGCCGGGGTGCACCCGGCAGATCTGTCGGCGCTCGTGCTCGAGGCGCTGGTCGAACGAACAGGCCTCGATCCCGAGATCGTCGACGACGTCATCTGGGGTTGTGTGTCGCAGGTGGGCGACCAGTCGAGCAATATCGGCCGCTACTCGGTGCTCGCCGCCGGATGGCCGGAATCCATCCCGGGGACCACGATCAATCGGGCGTGTGGGTCGAGTCAGCAGGCGATCGATTTCGCTGCTCAGGCGGTGATGTCGGGACAGCAGGACGTCGTCGTCGCCGGCGGTGTCGAGGTCATGAGCCGGGTGCCGCTCGGCTCGGCGCGTGCGTCCGGTCAGCCGTACGGCCCCCGAGCGCTCGCCCGCTACGACGGGTTCCCGTTCAACCAGGGAATCTCCGCAGAGAAGATCGCCCAGAAATGGGGATTCTCGCGCACTCGACTCGACGAATACTCGACGACCTCGCACGAGCGGGCCGCCGCGGCGCAGGATCGTGGGGCATTCGAGACGCAGATCGTTCCGGTGGTCACCGACGAGGGCACGGTCGGTGCCGACGAAGGAATCCGCCGCGGCACCACGGTCGAGAAGCTCGCCGGCCTGAAGCCCGCGTTCGCCGACGACGGCGTGATCCACGCCGGAAACTCGTCGCAGATTTCCGACGGCGCGGCCGCGTTGTTGGTGACCACCCGCGAGAAGGCGCGTGAGCTGGGCCTGACCCCGCTCGTCCGTTATCGGGCGGGTGCGGTGGCGGGTGCTGATCCGGTGCTCATGCTCACCGGCCCGATTCCGGCCACCGAGAAGGCTCTCGGGAAGGCGGGAATCGGCCTGAAGGATGTCGGAGTCTTCGAGGTCAACGAAGCATTCGCGTCGGTTCCGCTGGCGTGGCTCGCCGAGACGGGCGCCGATCCGGAGCTGGTCAACCCTCTCGGAGGGGCGATCGCGCTCGGGCATCCGCTCGGTGGATCGGGTGCCGTTCTGATGACCCGAATGATTCATCACATGCGCGACAACGGAATTCGGTACGGGCTCCAGACCATGTGTGAAGGCGGCGGGACCGCGAACGCCACAGTCGTCGAACTACTCGATACGTAGGTTCACGCCTAGTGTGATTCAGTGCTGGAAATTCTCAGGCTGAGACCCTTGTCACAAGTGAAGAACCGACCTAATGTGTGTTCAGTAGGTTGGGGACGTGAGGGAGAGGGGCAGCGTGCAAAGGGCGTACGACACGCTTCTCGCCAAGGGTGAGGACCGCAGAGAACTGATTCTCAGCGCAGCTCAGCGGTTGTTGGCGAGGAACGGGTGGCGCAGCACAAGCCTCGCTCAGATCGCACGGGCCGCGGGTATCACTCCCGCGGGCCTGCTGCATCACTTCCAGTCCAAAGACCAATTGCTGCATGCCGTGCTCGACGCACGGGATGCAGACGATGATGCACGTGCTGATCGCTCGGGAGATCCGATCGAGCAGATCAGGGGCCTCTACTTGCGTTTCGAGAAGTCCCCTGACCTGGTCGGGATGTTTGCTGTACTCCTGATCGAGAACCTGGAGCCGGATGCTCCACTGCACGATCGCCTACTCGCTCGACACCGGGCCGCCGTCGACACAATCGAGGCGGGAATCCGACGTGGTCAACATGTCGGTCGGTATCGAATGGATGTGAACCCAGCCGTCAAAGCGGTGGAAATCGTCGCTTTCCTCAACGGAATGGAAACCTCATGGCTGCTCGATCGTTCGCTCCCGTTAGCCGAGATCTTCGAGGACTTCACACAGTCGCTCGAGCAACAGCTCATGCCCATCAGCACAATTTGAGGCACCGCGTCGTCATCGTCGCTCCGCGTGTGGTCGATACCGTGCGCCACGTCGGTGGGTGGCTCTACGACCAGGTCCTCGCAGGATGGGAAGTCACTGTCCTGACGCGAGAGCATCAGGACATCCGTCCCCTCGAGATCCTCGGAGCTCGAGTCGTCGATCTGGACTCGGCCTTGTCGACCGAAAACGGTCTCATTCCCGAGGCATTGGTGGCATCGGCCGAGCTCTACTCCGCCGACGAACGCATCCGAGCCGGGTTGAACAGGCTTCTCGAGCAAGGCAGCACGAAATTCAGCATGTGGGGTGATGGGATCCCGGCAGACCTCGCTGCCAGGTTCTCGTCGTCGGAATACTGTATGAGCCGGGCGGCGCAGGTATTCAAGCGGCACGCGCTCGTCGCGGCAGCCGTCCCCGCGCCCGTGATCGCCCCCACCGAATCCTTCCGGACCTCCGGATTCACTGCACAGCAGTCGGGTCACCTCACGTCGGTCTGATGTCGACCGGATCGCACACGGCACGGCAGCGCAAAGACACAGCAGTGCAAAGGCTCAGCAGTGCAAAGACGTAACAGTTCGGCAGCCCAGAAATGACCAACGTCCCGGCTCTCGGATGAGCGCCGGGACGTCGTGTTCGGTCGGTCAGGTCTGCTGAAGTTCGATGACGACCTTGCCGATCGCCCGCCCGTCACCGACCAGACGCAGGGCATCGACGACGCCCTCCAGCGAATACACCGCACCGATGTGTGGCACGGCGCGGCCCGAGACGAGAAGCTCGACCAGTTCGTCCTCGCCTCGCCGGTACTCGTCCGGGTCGAGATCCTGGAACTGGAACCCCTGAATGCGAATACCTTTCACCAGAACGAGGTTGAGTGGTATTCGAGGGATGCTTCCGGATGCGTAGCCGACGGTGATGAAGCGCCCGCCGCGGCGCAGCGACCTCAACGCAGGTTCCGACAGGTCGCCGCCGACGGGATCGACCACGACGTCGGCGCCCTCGGGAACAGCATCCTTCAGGAGCGCACGTAGATCACCCGACCGGTGGTCGACGAGATGCTTCGCACCGTACGACGCCGCGACCTCGAGCTTGTCGGACGAGGAGGCCACCGCGACGACCGTTGCGCCGAGAACCGCCCCGAGCTGGACCGCGGCGAGTCCGACGCCACCGCCCGCGCCGAGCACGACGAGAGTTTCACCCGGCTGGAGCCGAGCCACCGACCGGAGCGTGTGATACGCGGTGCGGTGCGCCACACCGAATGCGGCAGCGGTGCGATGGTCGACGCCGTCGGGTATCCGCTTCAGCGACGCGGCCTTTGCCGCGACCTCCTCAGCGAACGCGCCGACGATCCCGGTGCCGCTCACCCGATCGCCGACGGCGAGACCGCTGACATCGCCGGCGACCTCCTCCACGACCCCGGCGAATTCACTACCGGGTACGAACGGCGTCGGCACGCTGACCTGGTACTTGTCGGCGACGACCAGAACATCAGGAAAATTGACCGCGGCAGCACCGACCCGCACTCGCACTTGACCCGGTTCGAGAGTGGGGGAGGGGCGTTCGTCGATCCGGACGACCTCGGGTTCCCCGTACTCGGAACAGACCGCTACGCGCATGCCCGTTACCGCCCGTGCCAGACCGGTGCGCGCTTCTCGACGAACGCGGCCGCGCCTTCCTTGGCGTCGTCGCTGGAGAAGACGAGGCTCTGCCAGTGTCCGAGTCGCTCGCCCGCGCGCGTGGGATCCACCTGCGCGAGACGGACGAGTTCCTTGACCGCGGAGAGGCCCAGCGGGGCGTTCGCTGCGATGCGCTCGGCGAATGCCAGCGCGGCCGATTGCACGTCTTCCGGCTCGACGACCTGGTTGATCAGGCCGAGTTCGTATCCGCGCTGCGCAGTGATCAGGTCGCCGGTCAGCGTCAGCTCCATGGCGGCGGCCCGCGGGATCCGCGTCCCGAGATTTGTTCCACCTCCTGCGGGGAACAAGCCCCGCTTCACCTCGGGAAGACCGAACTTCGCGGCCGAGGAGGCAACGATGATGTCGGACCCGAGAAGAAGTTCGAGCCCGCCGCCGATCGCGGTGCCGTTGGCGGCGCCGATCACAGGAATGTCGGTCTCGCCCTTGGCCAGCCGCGCGTATGCGGCACCGGGGCCGGAGTCCAGCCCGATCTTCTCGCCGCTCGCGAATGCTCGGAGATCCATGCCCGAGCAGAAGGCGCGGTCGCCGGTGCCGATGAGCACGATCGCCCGGATCTGGGGATCTGCTTCCGCGTTCTCGACGGCTGCGCCGATCCCGTTGATCACGGCGCCGGTCAGCGCATTGCGTGCCTCGGGGCGGTTCAGCCGAAGCAAGAGAACCGCACCGTGTTGTTCTTGTACGAGTCCTTCCACCGGTTCGCTCATCCCTTGTAGTCCGTTGATTCGGCGAGGTCGGCGGCCGACTTCATGAGGCTGGTGATGACAGGACCGTACGACTGCAGCTTCACGTCGTCACCGGCGCGCTGGAAGCCCTGCTCGAGGACGATGGCGAGCTTCCACTTGGCGAGGACGAGGTAGTAGTCGATGTCGTCGACCTGACGACCGGAGACCTCCGAGTAGTGGGCGAGCATCTGCGACCGGTTCGGCATGCCGCTCAGGTCGACGTAGCTGACCGCGCTTTCCCCTGGAGCGTCCATGTCCTCGGGCCAGTTCATGAGCATCCAGCCGAGGTCGAGCTTCGGATCGCCGACGGTGCCCATCTCCCAGTCGACGAGCGCTGCGAGTTTCGCGGGCGCGCCGTTCTGGTACATCACGTTGGCGAACTGGTAGTCGCCGTGCATCAGACCCGGGATGTAGTCGAGCGGACGGTGATTCTGCAGCCACTTGGTGGCGATGTCCATGCCCTCGATCTCGCGGGCCTTGATCCGTTCGAAGAATCGGGTCCAGCGGTCGACCTGGCGATCATGGAAACCTTCCGGCCGTCCGAGACCCTCGAGGCCCTGAGCCTTCCAATCGACCTTCGACAGCAGGCCGATGCCCTCCGCGAGCTGGTAGGCGAGACCGGCGCGTGCCTCGGGATCGTTGTCGAACGGAGCGGGCCAGCCGTCGCGATGATCCATGGGGGACCAGCCGTCGACGAATCCCATGAGGTAGAACGCGCGACCGAGCACCGAGGTGTCCTCGCATGCGGCGATCGCGGCGGTGTGGGGCACGTCGGTACCGTCGAGGCCCTCGATGATCCTCCACTCGCGCATGATTCCGTTGTCGCGGTCGGCGGGCGCGGCTTTCGGAGGAATCCGGATGACGCTCGTGAAGTCGTCGCGGACCAGCTTGTAGATCTCGTTCTGCGTTCCGCCGGAGAGGTAGGTGGCTTCGAGCGGAGCTCCCTTACCGGGCAGTCCGCGCTCGTCCATCCACTCGGCGAGTCGTTTCGTGTCGATCACAGGTTCCCCACTTCCAGTTCGAGGTATTCGGCGTACTTTGCACGGGCTTCGTCCTGCTTGCGCGGGAGCCACTCCGAGGGCCACAGATCGTCGGTCGCGCTGTAGTCACGCAGGACCTGCTTGGCGACGGTCGTCTTGTGTACTTCGGTCGGACCGTCGGCCAGGCCCATCACGGCCGCGCCGTGGATCATCTTGAAGAACGGCATCTCGTTGGTGACACCGAGCGCTCCGTGCACCTGCATCGCACGCCAGGCGATGTCGTGGAGGACGGTGGGCATCACGATCTTGGCCGTCGCGATGTCCTTGCGGAGCTTCTTGTAGTCGTTGTACTTGTCGATCTTCCACGCGGTGTGCAGCACGAACAGGCGGAACTGCGTCAGCTGCGCGTAGGAGTCGGCGATGTAGCCCTGGACAGTCTGCTTGTCGGCGAGGCGGCTACCGGCGGTCTCGCGGCTCAGTGCACGCTCGCACATCATGTCGAGCGCCTTCTGTGCCAGGCCGATCGTGCGCATCGCGTGGTGGATGCGGCCGCCACCGAGCCGGGTCTGGGCGACAGCGAACGCCTGCCCTTCGCCGCCGAGGAGAGCTTCGGCGGGGACCCGTACGTTCTCGTAGTGGATGAGCGCGTGGCTTCCGCCGTTCATCGGCTCGCCGTACAGACCGACGTTACGCACGATGTTGATGCCCGGGGTGTCGGCAGGCACGAGGAACATCGACATGCCCTTGTGTACCGCCACCTCGGTGTCGGTCACGGCCATCACGATCAGGAACGAGGCCGTCTTTGCGTTGGAGGAGAAGTACTTCCACCCGTTGATGACCCAGTCGTCGCCGTCCTTGACCGCTTGGGTGCGGAACTGCGCGACGTCGGCGCCGCCCTGAGGTTCGGTCATCGAGTACGTCGAGAACAGTTCGCCGTCGAGCAGTGGCTGCAGGTACTTCTTCTTCTGCTCGGGAGTGCCGTAGTGCGCGATGATCTCGGCGTTGCCGGTGTCGGGCGCCTGGCACCCGAAGACGATCGGTGCCCACGACGAGCGACCGAGGATCTCGTTGAGCAGTGCGAGTTTGAGCTGTCCGTAGCCCTGTCCGCCGAGTTCCGGCCCGAGGTGTGTGGCCCACAGGCCCTGTTCACGAACCCGCTGCTTGAGCGGATCGATGGCCTTGCGCCGAAGTCCGTCGAGGGGTACGAACTGCTGGTGCTCCCACACCAGGTCCAGGGGCTCGACCTCGTCGCGCACGAACGCGTCGGCCCAGTCCAGTTTTTCCTGGTATTCGGGGTCGGTTTCGAAGTCCCACGCCATTGCCTGGCTCCTCTCTGATCCAAAGAATGTCGATGCCATCTTTCCAGAATGCTATTCTTACACGACTGAAGGCAGTTTGGAACAGTCCGCTACGAAAGGCACCGAGTTGAAAGCCGAAGACCTTTTCCATCTGGGCGTGGTAACAGACGATCTGACCACGACGAAGTCCGAGTTCTCGCAGCTCTTCGGGTACGAGTGGGGGCCGGAGGTCGGCGGTGAGGTAGCAGTGACGCTCCCGACGGGAGAGCAGGTGGTCGACCTGTTGTGTGCGTTCTCGATCACCGAGCCGCGAATCGAACTCGTCCGGAGCGCACCGCTGCCGCTGTGGGAGGCGGTCCCCGGAATTCACCATCTCGGCTACTGGTCCGACGACGTCGACGCGGATCGCGACGAGTTCGCCGGCCAGGGCTACAGCACCGAAGCAACCCGCCTGGCGCCCGACGGCAGTCTCTTCTTCGCCTTCATGCGCAGCCCGTCCGGGCTGCTTCTCGAGTTCGTCACCCGCGTGGCGGAACCGGGCATGTCGCAGTGCTGGGCAGTACCGCAGTAGCAGCCGGGTAGAGGTTCACGCACCGCACCGCATCGAGTCGAGAGGGAGAGAATGGGAAACGTCGGAATCGTGACCGGTGGAGGTCGCGGGATGGGGTTGTCGTGCGCGGAGCGGATGGTAGGCACCGTCGACACGCTGCTGCTCGTCGACATCGATGACACCTCCGCGAAAGAGGCCGCGGCGCAGTTGTCGTCGGACCGGACCGTGGTCGAGTCGTTCGTCGCCGATGTCGGTGACGCAGAAGCGCTCGGCCGGCTCGCGGACCGCGCGGCCGAACTCGGGACGCTGCGTTCCGTCGCTCACGCTGCCGGAATCTCTCCGACCATGGCCGACTGGCGCAGGATCGTGTCGGTAGACCTGGTCGGTACTGCACTGCTCGCGCATGCGCTTCGTCCGCTTGCGACCGCCGGTACGGCGATGGTCTATTTCGCCTCCATGGCGCCGCTGATCGGGCAGATGGATCCGAGCCCGGAACTGGGTGCGGTCCTGGACGATCCGCTCGATGAGCATTTCCTCGACAAGCTCCGCGAGATCGTGGGGGAATCGATCGAGCAACCGGGTATCGCATACTCGTGGGCGAAACACGGCGTGCAGCGATTCGCGCGTACAGAAGCCATCCGGCTCGGTGCCGCGGGAGCGCGTGCGAACTCCGTGTCGCCGGGGCTGATCGATACGCCGCAGGGCCGGCAGGAGGCGGCGAGCAATCCGCGTATCGCCGACATGCAGCGCGCGACACCGCTCGGGCGACTCGGGCAGGCCGACGAGCTCGCGAAGGTCGTGGCGTTCCTGCTGTCCGACGGTGCGAGCTTCGTCAACGGCATCGACATCCTCGTAGACGGCGGCGTCATGGCGGCGATCAACTCGCAACGCGAGAAGTCCGCGCCGTGACCGACCCCATGGGCGTGGGGGGTGCATCACGGTGGAACCGGCACGTCCATCCCGTTGGTTGACCTCGCACGGGCCGCTGAGGCCCGATCGCGGCGTTGTTGTAGGGCGCTCTACGGTCGCAGACTGCGCAGAAACAGGTCGACTGCGGCACGGATGTGCTCGTCGACATTGCCGCGGATGATCCCGAACGATGCGAGGCGCGCCGGAGCGCCTGCCGCCATGCCGAGAAACAGTTCGGCGAGGGTATCGGGGTCGTCGGCCACGATGGCACCGGTGGCGGCGTGCCGACGAAGGAGTTCGGCGACCTGCTTCGTACGCGGCCAATATCCGGAACCGAGTGCCTTGCGGGCGATATCGGGGTAGCGGGAGGCGTAGGCGACCGAGACCTGCTGGAGTTTGATCATCGACGGGTCGAGGGCGCGGCGGACCGCGGTGCCGGCGATCGCGGTCAGCGCCTTCTCCAGGTCGCCGAAATCCGGGAGCTCGGGCTCGGGCCATGGCCAGTCGCTGCGCGACATCGCCCACCCGAGTACCGACCGGAAGACGTCGTCCTTGGTGGGAAAGCGTGCGTACAGCGACGGTTTCGTCGTTCCCGCTGCCGCTGCGATGGCATTCATCGTCGTGCCCTCGTAGCCATTTTCGAGGAACAGTCGGAGTGCGGATTCACGAACGGCTGCATCGAGTTTGCCGGCTTCCTCCTTGGTCGGTCGGCCCCCTCGGCGCCGACCGGTGCTCGCGGCCTGCGGCAAATCGTTCACCGGTGTCATAGGTGACGAGTGTGCCAAACAAAATTGCCTCTGGACACAAATCTTTCCTCCTGAGTATGGTTATCCGTAATCACTAACTATACCTACAAGTCTAGTTATCTCGGATTTCCCGAAACTCAACGGCCGGAGGGCACAGTGACAGAAGTGACGATGCAGAAGGACGTCATCGGGACGCTGAATGCGTACTTCCAGGAACGGCGGGCGCAGGTCCCCGTTCTGACGCAGCGTGCGGACGATCAAGGCATCACCGAAATTACCTCGCGAGAAGACATCGTTCCCCTGCTCTTCCCTCACACCACCTACAAGAGCTACCCGGAAACACTTATCGCCAAGGGAAAGTGGCAACAGATGAACCGCTGGCTCGGTTCTCTGTCCACCCGTCGGCTCGACGACGTCGACGTCTCCGGTGTGACGGATGTGGACGGCTGGATTGCCGCACTGGAAAAGGCCGGCCACATGGTGTCCAGCTCGAGCGGAACCAGCGGAAAGGGCTCGTTCCTCAACAAGTCTGTGCGCGACCTCGAGGTCAACCAACAGAATCTGCTCGACTGCTTCACATCACTGGGGATAGCGCCCGAAGGCGCATGGCACGTCATCCCGGTCGGGCCCGACACAGGTCAGACCCAGCACAACGCAGTTCGCGATCTGATGATCGATTCGTTCTCCCGTCCCGATGCGCTCCCGCTGTTCGACGCGCCCCCGGCGGAGGGCTTCCATCGCTACATGACGAAGCTGTCGGCGATGCGGCGAGCGATGGCCGATGGCACTGCCGCCCCCGACGACATCGCGTCCTTCGAAGCGGAGGCGGCAGACCGAGCTGCGCTCCAGGATCGGCGACTGAACCATTACGCCGATGAGATCCTCGCCCGCCGCGACGAGAACATCCTGTTCACCTCCCAATTCCCGCAGCTGTACCGCCTCGTCGAGATTCTCCGCGAGCGGGGTGTCAAGGACGGCGACATCACCGGTGCCAACGGACTCACCAGCGGTGGCGGATTGAAGGGCACCAACCTGCCCGACGACTACCAGGAACAGATCTACCGGATGCTCAACATCGTTCCGGAGCGCTTCCTGCACTACTACTCCATGCAGGAACTCAACAACCGGATGTTCAAGTGCCCGGAAGAGGGTCGCTACCACGTGCCGGAGGAAATCGTCCTTCTCGTTCTGAACAAGGACGGCGACGCGCTCGCCGAGGCATCAGGCGACCTGGTCGAAGGCCGAGCCGCATTCGTCGACACCACCGTCGACGGCCGCTGGGGCGGCACCATCTCGGGCGACAAGATCACGGTCGATCAGGGCCGCTGCCCGTGCGGGCGCGACGGCGAGACCGTCCTGCCGAACATCGTGCGCTACTCCGACCTCGGAGACGACGACAAGATCACCTGTGCCGGAACCATGGACGCCTATGTCCGCGGAATCGTAGGGGAGTAGAGCACCATGACCGCAACTGCACCTTCACCCGCACGCACCAAGATCCAGGTACCGCATTTCGTGCGCGGAAAGCTGGTCTGGGGCGAGGACAACGAGTACCTCTCCCGCGACTTCGGAGTCCCGTTCGTGACTCCCAAGATCGAATACAACGAATTGTTCGTTCCGCGCACGGAGCCCGGGCCGGCGTTCGACGTGCCCGTCTCGGAGATCATCGACTTCCTCGTGGAGACCGCCGGGCAACTCTCCCTGGAGAAGAACCCCTATCTTCAGGAATCGCTGGAGATGACGCTGCAGGTCAGCGCACTGCCCAGGCGGATCATCGAGAACACCTTCCGGCGACCGGGCCAGTTCCTGACGAAGAAGGCCCTCGAATACCGGCTCGAGCGCACCTTCGGAAGCATCGACGTCCTCGACGGATGGGTCGAGAACACCGACCCCAACGGCAGCGTCAGCAAAATCCGTGCATTCCCGCCGCGACTCGTCCACATGCTTGCCGGGAACTCACCGAGCGCGGCCATGACATCGATCGCCGACGCGGCTCTTCTCAAGGCCGTCAACGTGTTCAAGATGCCGTCGGCAGACCCGTTCACCACCGTTGCCGTGCTCCGGACGATGGCCGATATCGCACCCGATCACCCCGTTCTGAAGTCGATCTCTGCTGTCTACTGGCGCGGCGGTGACGAGTCGGTCGAAGGCGTGCTCTACCGCTCGCAGTACTTCGACAAACTCGTGGCGTGGGGCGGCGGTGCCGCGATCGAGAACGCGGCGAAGTACGCGGGGCCGGGCTTCGGTCTGATCTCATTCGACCCGAAGGTCTCGATGGCGATCGTCGGTCGCGAGGCGTTCGAATCGGAAGAGACGCTGCGGGAGGTCGCCGAGCTCGCGGCTGCGGACGCCACGATCTTCAACCAGGATGCGTGCCTCGCAGCGCGTCACATCTGCGTCGAGGGCGACGTCGAACAGGTCGACCGCTTCTGCGCGCTGCTGCACGAGCGCCTCGGTGTGGACCGTGATTTCGCGTCTGCACTAGGCCCGAAGCCCGACTCCGAAATCCGCGAAGCGGTCGAAGGAATGCGCTACCTGGAGCCGGACTACCGGGTATGGGGCAAGTTCGACGGCTCCGGACTCGTCGTCCGTTCGCCGGAGATGGTCGACTTCCACCCCAACTTCAAGACCGTGAACGTCATTCCGATCGCGCAACTGCGTGACGCTGCGTCCTACGCGACGGTGGCCACGCAGACGGTCGGCGTCTACCCGGCGCACCGCAAGGCCGAGATCCGCGATCACCTCGCGACCGCGGGTGTGCAGCGGCTCGTCAAGCTCGGTGGTGCACTTCGCGGCAGCATGGGCAGCCCGCACGACGGCATGTACCCGTTGCACCGCATGGTGAACTGGGTGGTGGACGACGATGCCTGAAAATGCAATTCCGATGAGAGTGCTCGGCCGCTCCGGTATCCGGGTCAGCGACCTGTGCCTCGGCACGATGACCTTCGGCACCGAATGGGGTTTCGGCACCGACGAATCGACCAGCCGGAAGATCTACGAGACGTACCGGGAAGCCGGCGGTAACTACCTCGACACCGCGAACAACTACACGAACGGTTCGAGCGAGGAAATCCTCGGACGACTCGTGGCACCGGAGCGCGACTCGGTCGTCGTGAGCACCAAGTATTCTTTCCCCACCGACCCCGCCGATCCCAACACGGGCGGAAACCACCGGAAGAGCCTGCGCCGCAGCGTCGAGACGAGCCTTCGCAGGCTCGGCACCGACTACATCGATCTGCTGTGGGTCCATGCGTGGGATCAGTGCACACCGGTGGACGAGACCCTGCGCGCTCTCGACGACCTGGTGCGGTCGGGCAAGGTGCTCGCGATCGGGGTGTCGAACACTCCGGCCTGGGTTGTATCGCAGTCCGTCGCCATCGCCGAACTGCGCGGATGGAACTCGTTCTGCACGATGCAGGTGGAATATGCGCTCACCGCACGCACTGCAGAACGCGACCTCCTGCCGATGGCACGAGCGCTGGGTATCGAGGTCTCCGCATGGAGTCCGCTCGGGCGCGGCACCCTGGCCCGCACCATGTCCGACGAGGACTTCGCGAAGCTCCCCGTCCCCGTGCAGCGGGTCCTGACCACCACGCGTGAGGTTGCAGGCGAGCTCGGTGTCTCACCCGCGCGGGTCGCGCTCGCATGGGTACGCACGCAAGGGCTTATGCTGTCGATCGGTGCACGCACTGTCGACCAGATCAACGACAATCTGGCGGCACTGGATGTAGAACTCGACGACTCGCACCTGGCGCGACTCGATGAGGCATCGAAGATCCGCCTCGGCTATCCGCACGAATTCCTGTACGAGCGCCGGGCGATGTTCACACCGGATGCTCTTCGGGCCCGAGCCCGTCGGTAGTTCGCGACTGAGGAAGGCAAACACGATGGAGACCCTCGAACACTGGATCGACGGAGCTGCCGCAGCGCCCCACGGCGGTGGCTACCTCCCGGTGACCGATCCCGCGACCGGTCGCACCGTGCGACAGATCGCGGACGGCGACAGCGACGACATCGACACCGCGGTCGCCGCTGCGTCGAGGGCGACATCGGAGTGGTTGAAGATCCCGGCCCTGGCACGTGGGCGCCTCATCACCGACCTCGGCCGGGCAATTCGTGCGAACAAGTCCGAATTGGCCGAGCTCGAGGTGAGTGAGACCGGTAAGCCACTTGCCGTCGCGTCGGGTGAAATCGAGAACTCTGCCGTGTATTTCGAGTTCTACGGTGGACTTGTCGGGATGCCAGTCGGGGAGACCCTCGACGTGGCACCCGACCAGCATGTGTTCACCAAGCGCGAGCCGTACGGTGTCATCGGCGTCATCACGCCGTGGAATGTGCCGCTCAATCAGGCGTCGCGGGCCTGTGCGCCCGCACTCGCCGCAGGTAACACGGTGGTACTGAAGCCGTCCGAGAACACCTCGGCGACCAGTGTGCGGCTTGCGCAACTCGCCACGGAGGTCGGGATTCCCGACGGCGTGGTCAACATCGTGCTCGGAAACGGACGCGAAGCGGGTGCTGCGCTCGCACAGCACCCGGCGGTCGCGAAGGTCGCGTTCACGGGCTCGGTGCCGACGGGCCGCGCTGTCGCGGGGATTGCGGCAGAACGGATCATTCCGGTGACCCTCGAACTCGGCGGAAAGTCGGCGAACATCATCTTCGCCGACGCGGATCTCGATACCGCCGTTGCCGGAGCACTGGCGGCGTTCACCGGCAACGCGGGGCAGGTATGTTCCGCCGGTACCCGTCTGCTCGTGCAACGCGAGGTCCACGACGAGGTCGTACGCCGATTGGTCGACGCTGTCGCTGCGATCCGGGTGGGACGCGACATGGGTCCGATCATCACTCGCGAACAGTTCGGGCGCGTCCAGGAATACTTCAAGGTTGCCGAATCGGAGGGTGCTCGTGCCGAGATCGGCGGCACTGTCTCGGCGTTGGCGGAGGAGACCGGCGGCTTCTACATCGACCCCACCGTGTACACCGGGGTGGACAACTCGATGCGCATTGCGCGCGAAGAGATCTTCGGTCCGATCGTCGTGGTGATCCCGTTCGACACCGACGACGACGCGGTCACGATCGCCGACGACTCGGAGTACGGTTTGATCGCCGGTGTGTGGACCAGGGATGTGTCCCGGGCGCTCGCTGTCAGCGACCGCTTGCGCACCGGCCAGGTTTTCGTCAACACGTGGTCGACGGCATCGGTTCAGACCCCGTTCGGTGGATGGAAGAACAGTGGCTATGGACGCGAGAAGGGCGTCGAAGCGCTGCACCACTACGGACAGGTCAAATGCGTCACCGTCAAGCTCTGACCAACGCACGCGGGTGCTGACACTCATTCTCGGAAGGAACGTTTCATGACCCAGGACTCAGTGACGACTCAGAAAGCAGGGGTGAGCGGAGTGTCCGTCGACGACGCGCACCGCGCCCTCTTCGACGCCGGACTCGCGGTCCGCAGGGACGTGCTCGGCGATGCGTACGTCGATGCCGCCCTCGAACGCAACGCAGGATCGGACGGAGAGTCGCTGCAGGAGTACGTCAGCGAATTCGTCTGGGGCGGTGTGTGGACGCGCGACGGGCTCGAACGCCGCGACCGCTCGCTCGCGACGATCAGCATTCTCATCGGGCTGGGACAGCACCAGGAACTGGCGACGCACATTCGCGCGGGGCTCGGCAACGGTCTCACCCGCAAGGAGATCACCGAGACGGTCGTCCACGCGACCGCCTATGTGGGTTGCCCCGCAGGTATTTCGGCGATGCGGGTGGTTCAGGAAGTGCTCGTGACCGAACTCGGCCCGCTCACCGCGGAGGGCAACGCATGACCGCCGGCCCGGAAACCGCAACGATCAAGATCGTGCCGTTGCCCGGCAAGACCGTCGGCCACATCGGACTCGGTGCGATGGGGCGGCCCATTGCCCAGAATTTCGTGGCCAGCGGTCAGTCCACGGTGGTGTTCGACGCCGATCCGGCGTCCCAGGAACGGTTCCTCGCCGGCCACACCGGTATCCGGGGCGCAACAGGTCCGGCCGACTTCGCGGACTGCGACGTCGTGGTCCTGGTGCTCCCGACGAGCGACATCGTCGACAGCGTCGTCCTCTCGGACGACGGCCTGCTGAAGCACCTTCGGCCCGGTAGCACGATCATCGACATGGGATCGAGTATCCCCACGCGCACACAGGCACTCGCCGCAGCGGCGGCAGAGAAGGGCATCGCGGTCGTCGACGCTCCGGTCAGTGGAGGTGTCGCGCGTGCCCGGCAGGCCGCGCTTGCCGTGATGGTCGGCGGAGAAGCGGCTGCGGTCGATTCGGTGGTTCCTCTGCTGAATGCGACGGGCAGCGACGTCATCCACGTCGGTCCGGTCGGATCCGGTCACGCGGCGAAGGCCCTCAACAATCTGATGGCCGCGAACAACGTGCTCATCGCGGCGGAAGCGCTTCTCGTCGGCCGCAAGTTCGGGATCGATCCCGCCACGTTGCTCGGCGTGCTCAACGCGAGCAGCGGACGAAATCAGGCGACCGAGACGAAGTTCGAGAAGTTCGTGTTGTCGAGATCGTTCGACTCCGGGTTCGCTGCGCGCCTGATGCGCAAGGACATCGGAATCGCACTCGACCTCGCGCACGATCAGGAGATCTCACCGCTCCTCGGGGAGGCAGTGGGACGGTTGTGGAACGCGGCGGTCGACGAACTCGATCCGGCCGCAGACCAGACGGATGTGGTGCGGTACCTGGAGGAACTCCACCACGTGTCGCTGGGAGATCCGGCCGATCACTGAGAAACAAAGCCTCGCTCCTCAGGGAGCGAGGCTTTTCTCATCGGTAGGTCAGCGCAGAACGGTTCCGCCGTCCACGTTGACCACCTGACCGGTGATCCACGATCCTTCGTCCGACATCAGGTATGCCACCATGCTCGACACGTCGCGCGGTTCGCCGTGGCGCGTGGTCCGGTTACGCGCCATTCCCCGCTCGAGGATCTCGGCGGGCGCACCGTCGCGGATCTCGGGTGTCACGATCAGACCGGGCGTGATCGCGTTGGCACGGATACCTTCTTTGCCCCACCGTGACGCCACGTGTCGGGCGAGGGCGTTGATGCCGGCCTTGGTGGCGGAATAGGCGGGGCGGGCTGCCTCTCCCGTGAACGACGCGATCGACGACGTGTAGACGACCGCTCCGCCGCCACGCTCGAGCAGTTTCGGAACGGTGTGTCGGGTGACCAGCATGTGGCCGCGCAGGTTCACCGCCACGGTGCGATCCCAGACATCGAGGTCGATGTCGACGACGTCGCTGTCCTTGCTGACCGATCCCATATCGCCCGCATTGATATGTACGGCATCGAGTCCGCCGTATGCGTCGATGGTCGCCGCGACGAGAGCCTGTACGGATGCGTCGTCGGAGATGTCGACGTGGACGGCAATCGCGGTGCCGCCGTTCTCGGTGATCGTCTCCGCGGTGTGCCCGGCGCCCTGCAGATCGATGTCGCCGACGACGACCTTCGCTCCCTCACGGGCCAGACGCGCGGCAGAATCGGCTCCCAGACCTGTCGCAGCTCCGGCGACCAGGATGACCTTGTCCTTCAAACCTTCCACAGCTGCCCCTACGAGAATTGTGCTTCTGAAATACGGAATGACGTTCTACAGTTGAGGGTATCCGACCTGACCGATACCGTCGAACTGCCACTGTGAGAGCGAGAACCTGTGACGGAGACCGATATTCGACTGACTCCGACCGTGCATGCCCTCGAGCGTCCGGATGCGCCTGCGATCGTGATGGGCGCACACGGCGAGACGGTGACCTACGCGCAACTCGAGGAACGGTCGGTGCGGTTCGCCCGTGCACTCCGAGCCCGCGGGCTCGAGCCCGGAGACCATATTGCGATCCTCATGGAGAACAACCGCCCCTTCCTCGAAATCTGCTGGGCCGCTCAGCGGTCCGGCCTGTACTACACCGCGATCAACCGGCATTTCAAGACCGGCGAGGTACAGCACGTACTCGACGACTGCGGCGCCACCGCCCTGATCACCAGCGACACGGTGCGCAACACCGTCGAACAACTCGACCTCACCGAGATCTCTGTTCGGGTGTGCGTCTCCGGGGACATGCCGAGCTTCGAACGCTACGACGAAGTGCTCGCCGACGAGACCGTCGAGCCGATCGACGAATCCGAGGGACGCGAGATGCTCTACTCGGGCGGCACCACCGGATTCCCGAAGGGTGTGCGTAAGCCGCTTCCCCGAACCGCGTTCGGCGACCCGTCGTCGCCTCCCGTGCAGATCGCCAAGGGGCTGGTCATGGGCGGTCCACAATCGGACGTGGTCTATCTGTCACCGGCACCGCTGTATCACGCGTCGCCGCTGGTGTTCTCGATGTCGTGGCACCGGCTCGGCGGCACCGTCGTGGTGATGGAGAGCTTCGATCCTCAGCGGTGTCTCGAGCTCATCGAGACACATCGGGTCACCCACGCCCAATTCGTTCCGACGATGTTCGTCCGCATGCTCAAACTTCCCGAGTCCGAGCGCTCCCGGTACGACATCTCGAGCCTCCGCTCGGTCGTCCACGCCTCGGCGCCGTGCCCGATACCGGTGAAACGGCAGATGCTCGAATGGTGGGGCCCGATCATCGACGAATACTATTCGGGAACAGAAGATGTCGGGACCTCGGTGATCACAGCCGCGGAGTGGCTGGAGCATCCCGGATCCGTCGGTCGGCCCATGCAGGAATGTCACATCGTCGGCGAGGCCGGCGAAGAGCTTCCCGACGGTGAGATCGGGTCGATCTACTTCGCCGGAGGCCGCCCGTTCGAGTACCACAACGATCCGGAGAAGACGGCGTCCGTCACGAACGACAAGGGGTGGCGAACCCTCGGCGACATGGGATACCGCGACGAGGACGGATATCTCTACCTCACCGACCGGGTCGCATTCATGATCATTTCGGGCGGTGTGAACATCTACCCGCAGGAGACCGAGAACCTGCTCGTCACACATCCCGCCGTAGCGGACGCCGCGGTGATCGGGGTGCCCGACGACGAGATGGGCGAATCCGTCAAGGCCGTGATCCAGCTACTGGACCCGTCGGCGGCGGGCGCGCACCTGGCAGCCGAACTCATCTCCTTCTGCCGCGCCGAACTCGCGTCCTACAAGTGCCCCCGCAGCATCGACTTCGTCGACGAACTCCCACGCGACCCCAATGGAAAGCTGTACAAGCGCCGAGTGCGCGACGAATACTGGGCCGGTCACGACACCCGGGTCATCTGAACGTATCGGTCAGGTTCGTGCGCTGATCGCGGTGTCCAGGACACCGAGATCGGCGCCGAGTTCTGCAACCGTGTTGCGCACCACCGAGACATCCTTCGAGATGAACTCACCGACCGAGCTGCGGAACGCCTCGACGGAGCCACGCATCGCGACATTTCCCATCACCTTGCACGACCCACTCCCGTGGGGGAGAGCGGAAAACAGGGCATCCGGCGCGACACCGAGTTGCTGCCCGAGCGCCTCTGCCTCGGCCAGCAGCCCGATCTGGGCAGCGAACAACGCGTTGTTCACGAGCTTGACGCGCAGTCCGTTGCCGCTCGGTCCGACGTGCAGTACAGGGTCGCCGTAGGCATTCAGCACGGGAACGACGGCGGCGACGTCGGATTCGGGACCACCGACGAAGAGCGTCAGGTTGCCTGCCGCGATGTCGTGCGGACCGCCGCTCACCGCCGCATCGACAACCGCGATCCCCAGCGGTTCGGCCACCGCGACGAGATCGTCGATCGTCTTCGGGCTGATGGTCGTGTGGATCACGAGGGACGACCCCCGCGGCATCGCCTGCAGGAGCCCGTGATCGAGGCAGACCTCGCGGACCTGCGCGTCGGTGAAGACGCATACCGTCACGAGATCGACGTCGATACCCACCTCGGAGACATCGGAGACAGCGTGCGCGCCGGTGCTTTCGATTGCGGCGCGTGACTCGTCGGAGCGCCCGAGTACCCGAACTTCGTGCCCCGCACCGAGAAGGCGCTTCACCATGGGCATGCCCATGCGGCCCGCTCCGATGAATCCGATGCGGCTCATCGCTGGTACCCCATCATGTCGAGTGTGGCGTCTGCTGTGGTCAGAGAGACTCCTGCGGAGGCTCCTGCGCTCTCGGCGAGGCTCGCGACGAGAGTGACGTCCTTGCGCAGAAGCTCACCGGCATGACCTGCGATCCGCTCGAGGCCACCGGCGGAGACGACACGACCCAGCGCGAAGCTGTTCGCCGTACCGTGCGAGACGACCTCGCCGAGCTTGGCCGGGTCGACGCCGAGCGACTTGCCGAGCTCCAGCGTGCTCGCCGCGGTGGCCAGGTTGGCGGTGAAGAGCAGGTTGTTGAGCAGCTTCGCGACCTGGCCCGATCCCAGCTCACCGAGGTGGACAACGGGGTTTCCGTACGTCTCGAACACGGGCCGAGCCGCCTCGACGCTCTTGTCGTCTCCACCGAGCATGACGAGCAACGTTCCCGCGGCCGCGCCCATGCCGCCGCCGCTGACCGGCGCATCGATGATCGACACACCCTTCGCGCGGGCCACCTCCGCGAGTTCCTTGCAGGTGTCGGGATGGACGGTGCTGTGGATCGCGATGATGCCGCCGTCACGCATTCCTTCGAGGATGCCGTTCTCACCGGTGATCACCGCGCGGACGTCGTCGTCACTCACGACGCACAGGCATACGAGGTCGCTGGCCTCCGCGAGTGTCGCAGGGGTATCGGCATACTTCGCAGCGGTGTCGGAGTAGGGCTCCAACGACTCCTTCCGCCGAGCCCACAGCGTCACGTCGTAGCCTGCTTCGACGATGCGGCGCGCCATGGGGCCGCCTTGGCTACCGAGACCGATGAATCCGACGCGCATCATGTGTCCTTACCTTGGTGGCCTCGCCGAGCGAGGGAGTCGTCGATGAAGTTCATGACCGTCCGGTGGTACTCCGGCGCGGCGTTGCAGACGCTGAGGTTGTGGCCGCCTCCTGCGATCCGGGCCGTGACGACACGATGGGAGGCGGTGAACATCGCGGCGACATCGTCGAGTGCCTCCGGATCGCTGCGCCACACCCGTTCGTACTCGCCGGCGGTGTAGTGGACGGGGACACGCACCCGCTCTGCCAGCGGAGGGAAGGTCTCCGTGGGCCAGATCGCCGTGACATCGGCCTCGTAATCCGGTGTGCGAGAACCGATTGCCGCGCCGCCCATGATGTCGGCCGGATAGAGGTCCTCGTCGGGAGTCCAGATCAGCTCGCCCACGCCTTTCGCCTGAGCGTAGCGCTCACGCGTGCCGAGAATTCCCGCCGCGAGTGCATGGTGTTCGCGACCGGTACCGGAGATCGCGAGACCGAGCAGCTCGTGGCCGTGGTCGTCGGTGGCCATCCGTACCGTCAGTTCGCTGCCGACCGAATGTCCCCACAGGAACAGGCCGGTACTGCATGCGTTCGAGCCGAGAACAGCGTCCACTGCCGCGTAGGTGAGCTCGGCCCGACGCTGGGAATCGCGGAGCTCCTCGGCGAACGGCCTCGAGGCACCGTAGCCGGGACGGTCGAGAGCGAGCACCGTGTAGCCGCGCGAGGCAGCGGCACGCATCATCGACAGTTCAGGGTGGCCCGGGCAGTCCCAATAGGCGGAGAATGCAGCACCTCCGTGCAGTGCAACGATCACTGCGCGCGGGTCGGGGGCCTCGAGGAGGAGTCCCGAGATCGGGATGCCCTCGATATCGACGACGCGGGAGACGGGTGAGGAACTCCACGCGTCGCCGACACCGGCCTCCTCGATCGCTGAGGATTGTGGGGAAGTGGACGTCATGAGTCCATCCGCAGAAGCATCGCGCCGCCCGGGGAGAGCCCGCCGGTCGCGGCCACCGCGACACGTGCGCCTGCGACCTGTCGCGCACCGGCTTCTCCGCGCAACTGTGTCACGGCCTCGTGGATCAGACCCATGCCGTGTGTGCGGCCGTGGGACAGCTGGCCCCCGTGTGTGTTGAGGGGAAGGATCCCGTCGCGGGCAATGTTCTTGCCGCCGGCGAGGAAATCCTTCGCTTCACCGATACCGCAGAAGCCGAGCCCTTCGAGCCACGACAGACAGTTGAAGCTGAAGCCGTCGTAGAGTTCGGCCACATCGACATCCTCGGGCTTCATCGAGGTGCGCGACCACATGTGCGCCGACGGCCCGAGCGAATGCGGTTCATGGGTCAGCGTGCTCTGATCCCAGTCCATACGTTCCAGGATCTGTGTGCCGACGGCCTCGACGAGCACCGGAGGCTTCGGGAGGTCGCGTGCCGCATCGACGGCCGAGACGATCACGGCGATCGAACCGTCGCACGGAACATCGCAGTCGTAGAGCCCGAAAGGCGTGGTGATCGGACGGGCCGACATGTAGTCGTCCATCGTCATGGGATCGCGGTAGATCGCGGTCGGGTTCAACGCCGCATTGGCGCGCTGGTTGAGAGCGATCCAACCGAGCGTCTCGCGGTCGGTTCCGTAGCGATGAAAATGTCGCTGCGCGTTCTGCGCGAGGGTGTGGGCGGCAGAAGTGGCACCGAACGGCATGAACCAGTTCGGGGTGCGTCCGCCGGACGGGGGAGCGATCTCTCCACGCTTCATCAATTCGCTGTAGGTGGCTTCCCACAGGGTGCGGTAACAGAGCACGTGCCGTGCAGCGCCGCTGGCGACCGCGATCATCGCGGCGATCACCGATCCACCCGGGCCGAACGTCTCGATGCCGCCGTTGTGCCACGTCGGCCGCAAGCCCAGCGCAGCCTCGACCTGCGTGATGCCGCCCTCACCGAACCCCCCGACGTTTCCGCCGCCGGGATAGCTTGCGATGCCGTCGATGTCATCCATCGTCAGACCTGCATCGGCGACAGCACGTTCGCACGCCTCGATGGTCAGGTCGATGGGTGAACGCATCAGCCGGCGACCGATTTCGGACATGCCGACGCCGGTGAGCGCAACCTTGTCCTCGTACTTGTCCTGCGTGGCCGGGGGGCGCACATGGAACCGAAACTGATCGGGCTCGATCTCTTCGGCCGGCAGGGGAGAGAGTTCGCCCCGCTCCTGCGCGGGTCGGAAGAGCGGAAGCCACACGTCCGCGTCCTGCTGGAAGACGACTTCCATGCGCATGCCGAGTTCGAGCTCCTCGGGATCGCACTCGACGATGTTGGTGGTCAGTCGGACCCGAGGATCTTCCTCGATCGCAACCTGCGCAACGACATACTGCGCAGGCAGACCGGGCACAGAGAAACGGTGGTTGACCGTGAATCCCGCCAGGGTCGCAAAACCGGATACCTCGCGGACACCCATCCGGTGCTCCCGGCAGTACCGGCAGATCGGTTGCGGCGGATGAATGAGAGCCGAGCACGACTCGCATTCCTGAATCCGCAGCACACCGTCGGCCCCGGCCGTCCAGAAGAAGCGGTTCTGAGAGGTGAGTTGGGGTAGGGGGCGACCCGAGGCTTTCGCCACGGGTGTGTCTCCGGTCTGGTCGACCACCGCTGTCTCGGCCACGTGCGTCGAATTCCTTACTGTCCGTGCCGGGGACACCGCTGCGTATCAGGCAGCAGCGTCCCCGGATGAAATCGGTTGCTGTCGGCTCAGTTGCTGCCGGATCAGTTGCCGAGGTCCGCCGAATCCTTCTTGCGGGTGATCGGATCTGCGAGACGCTGCTCGTCGCAGATCTTCTGGAGCTTCTTCAGTGTGTCTTCGAGATTGTCGCCGAGACGCGGCCCGGGGGTGAACGTCGCGGGCAGGTGCCGCATGCCCTGGATCACGCCGATGGTGTCGTAATGCACTGTTCCCTCGACGTCGACGGTGTAGTCCGGCATGCGATCGAGAACGGCGAGCACCATCCGCTTGAACACCATGCGCGCCATGTTGGAGCCGACACACCGGTGGATTCCGAGCCCGAAGCTGAAGTGACGGTTGCCTCGTCGCTCGAGATCGATGTTGTTCGGATCGTCGAACAGCTCGGGGTCGCGGTTGGCCATGGCCCACGACAACCACAGCCGGTCGCCTTCCTTGAACTCGGTACCGTCGAGTTCGTAGTCGGCGGCGAAGGTACGGCCATCGCCAGGCGCCGGCGTGAAGTAGCGCAGGAACTCCTCGGTGGCGGGATTGAGGAGCGTGTCGCGCTCCTCGCTCAGACGGGTCCGCTCCTCGGGGTTGAGGCCCAGCCATTCGAGTGAATGGGCGGTGAGCGCGGTCGTCGTGTCGAATCCGCCGCCGATCAGGAGACTGAGGATGCCCAGCAGCTCCATGTCGTCGGGCTTCTCGCCGAGGACCTCGACGTTGGCAATCGCGTTGATCAAGCCCGGGCGAGGATTCTCCCGGATCTCGAACAGGCTCGTGAGGAGGTCGAGCCCCATGGTGCGGTGCATCTCGTTGATACGCGGGATGTCCGGAGAGTCCGGCGGGGTGTAGACCGCAGCGTGCACGGGCTCGTTGTAGATAACCCATTTTTCGATGGGGATCCCCATCATGGCCAGAGTCAGGACAGCCGGCACGATGTTCGCGAGCTCGTCGACGAAATCGATCTTGCCGCTCTCGATCTTCTCGTCGATGGTCGCTCGGACCACTTCGTCGACGAAGGGAATCCACCGCTCGACAGCTGCGGGGGAGAGGTACGGGTTGAGCAGACCCCGGAACTCGTGGTGCTCGGGATCGTCCATTTCGAGGATGCCACCGCGGACACCGGACGCGCGTTCCATGGACGGAATCGCGATTCCCTTGTAGCCCTTGCGCTTGTTGTGGAGGTCGTGGTCGGTGGATACGTCAGCAGAGCGGGCAAGGTCGAAGACCTGGCTGCTACCCGCAGCGACCCAGTGGCCGCCGTGGGTGTCGGACCACGCCATCGGGCACTTCGATTGCATTTCCTCGGTGACATCGAGAAAACGGTCCCGGTAGTCCGCTGCGTGCCGGTCGAAGTCGAATTTGGGAGTCTTGCGGGCTGCGTCGGCAACTGGGTCGACACTCATGACTGTCCTCTCGGGAATCAGAGAATTGTGATCGCTTGCTCTGGACACGAACGCACGGCCTCGTGGACGTTCTCCTCGAGGGCTTCGGGGATTTCTGTGTCGATGGCCGTGGCGTGGCCGTCGATCTCGCTCAGTTCGAAGACATCCGGTGCTGCCATGGCGCACAACGTGTGTCCCTGGCAGCGGTCCGGGTCGACTCGCACCTTCATCGCGTTCCTCCCGTTCGAATGGATATTGTTGGTGGGCTGTACATTTCGGGGAGTCAGGCCCCGGCCCGAAGGCCGGGACCGCTGATCAGATGTGGTAGTCGTACCACTTGAGGTAACCGCCGCCGTCCACACGCATCTGCATGCCGGTGACGTAGCGGGATTCGTCGGAGGCGAGGAAGAGCACCATGTTGCTGCTGTCCTCGGGTTCGATGTACGGAATCCGCATGGCCTGCTGCACGCTGAAGACCGGCTCTGCATCCGCGCGGGTCGGGTGCTCGAGATCCGGACGGAACGACCGGTACATCGGCTCGCTCTGCAGCATGTCGGTGTTGCAGTTGGTGGGGTGCAGTACGTTCGCGCGGACACCGGCAGGAGCGAGGTGTGTCGCCAGGTCATGGATGAACTGGGACAGAGCGCGCTTCGAGAACACGTACGCGGCGCCGCCGAGGTCCTTGCCCGGCTGGTCCACCTTCGACACATCCATGAGTGCGGCGGTCGAGCCGGTGGCGATGATCGATGCGCCTTCACCGAGGTGCGGCAGTGCGGCCTGCACGGCGTTGATGGTGCCGACAAGGTTGGTGTCGACCACATCGGCCCAGGCCTGTCGCTGCGGCTCACCCTTCATGCCGGCCACACCGGCCTGTGCGACGACGATGTCGATCTTGCCGAGCTCGTCGATGCCCTGCTGGACCGCTGCGCGCATCTGCGCGGCGTCGCGGACGTCGGCCTTGACCGTCACGATGCGACGGCCTTCCTTCTCGACCAGACGAGCCGTCTCGTCGAGATCTTCCTGGCTGGCCATCGGGTAGCCGATGGTCGAGAAGTCCTCGCACCGATCGACCGCGATGATGTCGGCGCCCTCGGAAGCGAGCTTGACAGCGTGGCTGCGGCCCTGTCCCCTCGCCGCGCCGGTGATGAATGCGACCTTGCCTTCTACGCGTCCCACTGTTCGTCCTTTCGATCGAGTGTGTGGTTGTCACAGGCCCGATGATGGGCCGGCAGTGTTCACGTACTGCGGTTCACGTACTGCGGTTCACGTACTGCGGTTCACGTACTGCGGTTTACGTATTGCTTTTACGTATTGCTTTTACGCACTGCGGTTTACGAACTGCTATGTGTTTCGGCCACCGTTGACTCCGAGGATCTGTCCGGTGATGTAGCCGGCTTCTTCCGAGATGAGGAACGCACACGCGGCAGCGATGTCTTCGGGGCGGCCGGCACGACGGACCGGTGTGCGCTGGATGTGGTCTTCGATGGTGCCGCCGAGCAGGCCCTTGCTCTCGGAGCGGCGAAGCATGGGAGTGTCCACGAATCCGGGCGGCACCGCGTTGACGGTGATGCCGTCCGGTCCGTACTCGAGCGCGAGCGACTTCGTGAGCCCGTTGACGGCGGCCTTGGCCGAAACGTACGCGGACATGAACTGCTGGCCCGACTGCGCGCTCGACGAGGAGATGTTCACGATGCGGCCCCAGCCGGCGTCGATCATGTCGGGAAGCGCGGATTGGACGCAGTGGAACACGCCGCCGAGGTTGACGTCGACGACCTTCTGCCAGGTGGCGTAGTCGATGTTCTTGAATCGTTTGTACAGTTCGAGGCCGGCGCCGTTGACGAGGATCGTCACGGGTCCGAGCTCTTCGCGGACCTGCGCGAAGGCCGCCCCGACCTGCTCCGGATCGGAGACGTCGACCTTGTATTCGAGTTCACCGCCGGAGGGATTTAGATCGAAGACGGCGACCTGGTGGCCGTCCTTACGAAGACGTTCGGCGATGGCCTTGCCGATACCTGAGCTTCCGCCGGTGACGACGGCTGTTTTCACGCCCATGCTTCGTCACCCACGATCGTGGTGCGGCGCATGAGGCGCTCCGACGACGGGTCGTACGGGAGCGCACGGTGCAGCATGCCCGTGTTGTCCCAGACGACGAGGTCTCCGACCGACCACTCGTGCGAGTAGACGAAGCGCTCCTGTGTGGTCCACGTGAGGAGTTCGTCGAGGAGTTCGCGACTCGCGTCGGGGCTCATGCCCACTATGCGATCGGCCGTTGCGCCGATCACGAGCGATCGGCGGCCGTCGCGGCGATCCCACACGAGCGAGGACTCGTGCTCGGGAAGCCGGCGCCACCCTGCAACCTGCTCTTCGGTGGGGTCGGGGTACACCAGGCGCTGCGCGGCTTCGAAGCTGTGGATGACCCGCAGGCCTTCGTAGCGCTTCTTCTCATGCTCGGGAAGGTTCTCGTACGCGGCATAGGTATTGGCGAATTCGGTGCCGCCGCCGACCATCGCGACGTGGCGCGCTGACAGTGTGGTCGCCTTGGCCGGGACGTCGTTGGTGGTGTCGTCGATGTGCCAGCAGAAGGTGCCCTTGAGGTACTCGGCCGTGGGTGTCTTCGCGGGATCGAGTGAGACAGTGAAGATTTCCTGCCCCGGCGCCGGCTGTACCAACTTCCCCAGGCGGCGGCTGAAGGCCAGCTGGCCCTCGTCGTCGAGGTTGAGGCCGCGGATGAGCAACACCCCTCGCCACTTGAGTGCTTCGAGCAGTCGCGCCACCACTGAGTCGTCGTCGAGGTTGTCGAGGCCGGTGATTTCTACCCCGAGTGACGGACTGAGTGCTGTTGTCTCAATCACAAGAATCTCCCTTCCAGATGCGAGAACCATACTCTCGTTCGATTGAGGGTTGCAAGACCGGATTTGTCCGGGTCCAGCTCTCGACTCCCCGGTCTTTCAGGTGGCGTGAATCACGTTACGGGGTAGGCGTGAGTCGGTTCGCTTGGTACAGTCGCGTCCAACAGATCTCTGATTCTCAGATGCGAGAATATTATTTCCACCAGTGAGGAGACGGAATGTCACCGCAGGACAACGGGTCGACCGCAGTAGTCGACGGCGCTACATCGACGGGCGTGACGAAACCCCTGCTCATCGACGGCGAACTGATCACGCTCGACAAGACCTTCCCGTCCTACAATCCTGCGACCGGTGAGCTGTACGGTCACGCTCCGGATGCCGGCGTCGACGAAGCCGAAGCTGCAATTGCCGCCGCACGACGTGCGTTCGACACGACCACCTGGTCGACCGACGTCGAATTCCGCATCAAGTGCCTGGATCAGCTGCATCAGGCGTTCCAGGACCACAAGGAAGAGCTTCGGGAGATTCTGATCGCGGAGGTCGGCGCGACCTTCATCTCCACCCATGCCAATCAACTCGAGGCGCCCATCGGGATCATCAAGTACTACGCCGATCTCCTGCGCGGGTACTCGTTCGAAGAAGACAAGCCCGAGATCGAGATCCGCGGGCAGAAGCACCGGCGCTGGGTCGGAAAGGAAGCGGCAGGCGTCGTCTCGGCGATCACCGCGTACAACTACCCGGTGCAGCTTGGGCTGGCCAAGCTGGCACCGTCCCTCGCTGCCGGGTGCACCGTGGTCCTCAAGGGCGCTCCCGATACACCGCTCATCACCAATGCCATAGGCGAGCTCATCCAGAAGTACACCGACATCCCCGCGGGTGTCGTGAACATCCTGTCGTCGTCGGGAATCCCCGTCGGCGAGGTCCTGACCACCCACCCGGACGTCGACGTAGTGACGTTCACGGGATCCACACCGGTCGGCGCGCAGATCATGGCTGCGGCTGCAGCAACGATGAAGAAGGTGTTCACCGAGCTGGGTGGAAAGTCGGCTCTGATCGTGCTCGAGGACGCAGATCTGGCGACCGTCGCCCAGTTCGCTGCTTTCAGTATCTGCTCGCACGCCGGCCAGGGTTGCGCGCTGACCTCACGCCTTCTCGTGCCGCGCGACAAGCACGACGAGATCGTCGCGGCCATTGCAACGATGATGGCCAACGTGCCGTTCGGCGATCCGACGAACCCGAAGATCTACATGGGACCGCTCATCAGCGCGAAGCAGCGCGACAAGGTCGACGGACTCGTGCAGCGCGCGATTGCGGCTGGTGCCACGCTGGCAGCCGGCGGCAAGGCCGTCGACCCCGGCTACTTCTACGAGCCCACCCTGGTCGCGAACGTCGATCCGTCGAGCGAGATCGCCCAGGAAGAGGCGTTCGGTCCGGTCCTCGCTGTGATCCCGTTCGATGACGAAGAAGACGCCGTCCGGATCGCCAACGACTCGAAGTACGGTCTGTCGGGCGGCATTCTCACCGCCGACGACGATCGCGGAATCGCAATCGCTCGCCGCATCCGCACCGGCAGCTTCGGTATCAACGGCGGCAACTACTTCAGCCCCGATATGCCCTTCGGCGGCTACAAGCAGTCGGGCCTCGGCCGCGAAATGAGCCATGAGGGTCTGGAGGAGTTCCTCGAAACCAAGTCGTACGCTCTGGCGGTCAAGTCGTGAGGCCGCTCGAAGGCATCCGCGTCCTCGAGGTCGCGATGTACGGGTTCGTTCCCTCTGCGGGTGCAGTGCTCGCTGAGTGGGGCGCCGACGTCATCAAGGTCGAGCACGCCGTCACCGGTGATCCGCAGCGTGGTCTCCGTCAGATCGGTCCGATGCGTGTCGAGGGCGACCCGAATCCCAATGTCGAACACGCGAATCGCGGAAAGCGCAGCATCGGCCTGGACATGAGCACGCCCGAGGGCAGGGAACTTCTCCACGACCTCGCCCGCAACTGCGATGTGTTCCTGACGAGCTTCCTCCCGCAGGCCCGCACGAAATTCGGTATCGACGTCGACGATATCCGGGCCGTGAACCCGAAGGTGATCTACGCGCGCGGAAGTGCGCTCGGTCCACGTGGCGAGGAGTCCGACAAGGGCGGCTACGACATGACCGCCTTCTGGGCGCGAGGAGGCATCGCTGCCACACTCACCCCGCCGGGCACCGAAGGCATGATCACCCCTCCGGGACCGGCGTTCGGCGACACCATCTCCGGCACGAACCTCGCGGGCGGCATCTCGGCGGCACTGTTCAAGCGTGAACGCACCGGTGAGCCGTCGATCGTCGACGTGTCGTTGCTCGGCAGCGGTGTGTGGGCGATGGGCCACGGGATCGCGCTATCGGTGCACATGCAGGACCACATGGTGGCGCCTGTGCCCGGCGGACACGGCGCGCTCACCAACCCGCTGTCCGGGTTGTACGAGACCGCGGACGGACGATTCCTGTCGTTCGTGATGCTGCAACCGACGAAGTACTGGGCGGAGGTGTGCACGCTCATCGAGCGCCCCGAACTGATCGACGATCCCCGATTCATCGGTGCGGAGCAGATTGCCGCACACACCGCAGAAGCCGTGGAACTCCTTCGTGAGGCGATCCGCAGTCGCACGCTCCCCGAGTGGACCGAGCGCTTCGGAAGCCTCTCCGGTCCGTGGGCGCCCGTGCAGGACTCTCTGCAGGTGGCGAGCGACCCCCAGGTCCGGGCGAACGAGTACATCATCAAGGCCGGTGAGCTCGAATTGGTCAGCAATCCCGTCCAGTTCGATGTCACCGCCCCGTCGTCGGGAGCGGCACCCGAATTCGCCGCTCAGACAGAGGAAGTCCTACTCGAGCTCGGGCTCGACTGGGATCGCATCATCGCCCTCAAGGCTGCCGGCGCAGTCACCTAGTTCGGCAGTCGTCCAGTTCGTCGGGAGAGCCCCATGCCATACATCGCTTCGATCGGTACGTACCTGCCATGCTGGGGTACACGTGACTCCCGGGTTCCAGGAGACGACGAGGACGCGATCACGCTTGCTGTCGAAGCAGGTCGCGCCGCACTCGAATCGGGAGGTTCGGTCGAGTACGTCGTACTCGTGAGCCGCGACCTTCCGCTCACGGAGAGCAGCAATGCCGCGGTGCTCCTCGCCGGACTCGGGCTCGATCCCGAGCTCGAGGTCGTCGAGCGATTGGGTGGGGCTCCCGCGACACTGGACGCACTCGGCTCCGCCAGACCCCGAACACTCGTGATCGGGGTCGACATCGACGCTGCCGGCGCGGCGGCTGCGCTCACCGCAGAACGTGGATTGCAGGTGCGCACTGCCGCGCGGGTATCGCGGAGCCTGCCGGTCCGCACCCGGAACAGTTCGGGAGACGTCCACGATTACGGAGATCCGCGACTGCTCAAGAAACGCGGCTATCTCGCGTCCCTCGCAACGGCATGGGTGGATACGCCCGTGGTCGTGGCGGGTGTGGGGCACAAGGAAGCAGCACCGCTCGCCGGTGACCCGGTGACGCTTCCCACCACCGGCGCGAGTTCCAGTCTGTTCGCGTTGGCGGCCATGGCGGAAGCCTCGACGACCGGACCGCTGGTAGGGATCGAACAGGCGAGTCTGTCGGGGATCACGGTGGCGGACGGCTCGGCCTCGGTCCTTCGCCGGGAGCGAGCCCCGCAACCCCTGCCCGAATCCGACCGGCTCGCGACCGGTGAGATCCCGATCTCCCTTGCCGCGTACGAGCGGGCCTTCGAGGCGAAGGTCCGGTGGGAAGCGGGAAAGTTCTCCGACAGCGACGAGCTGGACTTCCCACCCCGGTACCGGGTGGACCGCGACGGAAAGCTGAAGACCGACTACATCTTCGTCGAACTTCCGCGTACCGGCGTCGTCTACACCGAGGTGACCGTGCACGTACCGGTGCCCGGCCTGACGACTCCGTACACACTCGTGATCGTCGAACTCGACGATGTGGAAGTGCGGGCGCTGGTGCGGGTCACCGGGGTCGAAGCGGGCACGGTCGACATCGGTGACCGGGGCAGGCTGGTGCTCAGACGAGTGGCCGTCCGCTCGGGTGTGCCCGATTACGGCTATGCATTCGAGCCCGACATCGCGGGCACGGACGGTGCAGGAACGGAGGAGGCGGCATGAGGAACGTAGCGATTGTCGGTGCGGGCATGACACCGTTCGCGGAACATTTCGCGTTGGGTATCAGAGACCTGCTGCCGATGGCGTTCTCCGAGTGCGCCGCGAGCATCGACAAGGGGCTCGACCTCTCGGATCTGCAGGCGGCCTGGTTCGGCTCGATGGGTACCTCCGACGGTTTCCCGTCGGGGATTCTCGCCGACACTCTGGGACTGCGCGACATCCCGGTCACCCGCGTCGAGAATTCGTGCGCAACCGGACATGATGCGATACGAAATGCCATGTTCGGCATAGCATCCGGTGCCTACGACGTCGCGCTCGTCATGGGGGCCGACAAGCTCCGTGAGACGGCGTCGAAGGGCATGCTGTGGGAGTGGGAGGCGATGTCTCGCGACATGGCCTGGGATTACCCGCTCGGGCTCGCGCAGGCGGGATTCGCGCTGCACGTGCGCAGATACCTGCACGAATCGCCGGCGACCCGCGAACACATGGCGATGGTCGCGGTCAAGAACCACCACAATGCGATGAACAACCCCAAGGCCTGTCGACGATTCGAGCTCACCGTCGAAGAGGCGCTCGCCGCGGACACCGTCGTCACCCCTTTCGGGGTCTACGACTGCGCACCGCAGAGCGACGGCGCCGCGGCGCTGGTTCTGGTCGCCGAGGATGTGGTCGACAGATTCACCGACCGTCCGGTGTGGATACGTGGGAGCGGCGTAGGACTTGATTCCGTTATGCACCAGCACAAGCGCGACATGACGTCCTTCCCCGCGACCGTGCGCGCGGCGAAGCAGGCCTTTGCGATGGCCGGGCTCACTCCGTCCGACATCGACGTGGCGGAGGTGCACGACTACTTCACGGGTATCGAGTTGATCAGCTACGAGGATCTCGGGTTCGCCGAGAAGTTCGAGGCGTTCAAACTCATCGAGTCCGGTGGTACGGACGTCGGAGGACCGCTACCCGTCAACCCCAGCGGAGGGCTCAACACCAAGGGGCACCCCCCGGGCGCCACCGGAGTCGCTCAGTGCGTCGAACTGTTCGAGCAACTGCGTGGCGACGCTGTCAACCAGGTGGACGGAGCTCGGATCGGGCTGGCACACAATGTGGGAGGGCCTACTGCCGTTGCGGCCGTGACGATCCTGGAGGCGGCAGCCGGCTGATGATCAGCACGGGAACCCGCGTACACGCAACTGTGGCGCGGGTTTTCGTCGCGCCGGGGGCCCTTGTCATGATGTCCGTTGTGTCCGGATCGGCCAAATGTTGCCGGGGTGCAAGATTGCCGTTCTGTAAATTGAACAAATAGATTCTTAATTCTGCGAACTGATATTGCCGTCAGCGCGAGAACGTCCTACTGTGGGAGCGGTCACAAGTTCTTCGTCTCTTGTTCTGGGCGGCACGATTCCGGTATCGCGATGAAAGTTGAGTTCGGATGATTTCCACGGTTTCCAAACGGGTGGGGCGCAGCATCCTGGTTGTCCTGCTGGTCACGATTGCGGTCGTCGCCCTGCTCAGTTTCGCGCCGGGATCGGTCGCCCAGGTGATTCTGGGTGAGAACGCCACGCCCGAAGCGGTCGCGCAGATGAACTCCGAACTCGGCCTGGATCAACCGTTCTGGGTCCGGTACTTCGACTGGCTGGGCAATGCAGTGCGCGGCGACCTCGGGACTTCCCCGCTGACCGGACAATCGGTGAGTGAGGCGATCGTCGAGCGTCTCCCCGTCACGCTGCAGCTCGCGGCCATGGGCCTGATCATCGCGCTGGCCGTCTCCCTCGTGATGGGCATCGTCTCGGCGTCGCGTCCGGGAAGCAAGGTCGACCGGGGTATCAACGCCCTGTCCGCTGTGTTCCTCTCGGTGCCGGCCTTCATCGCCGGTCCGGTGCTGATCTACTTTCTCGCCATTCAGATGCAGATCTTCCCGGTGATGGGCTGGTCGCGGATAAGCGAAGGTCTCGGCGACAACCTGCGCGGCGCGATCCTGCCAGCGATCGCGATCGCGCTCACCGAGATTGCCGCATTCCACCGACTGCTGCGTACCGACCTCATCGGCACACTTCGCGAGGACTTCGTGGCGTCGGCGCGAGCCAAGGGGATGCCCTCCTGGTACGTGATGCTCCGGCACGCGCTGCGGCCGTCGTCCTTCTCGCTCATCACGGTTGCGGGCATCAACCTCGGACGCTTGATCGGCGGCACCGTGATCGTCGAAACACTCTTCGGTCTACCGGGGTTGGGGCAGTTGGTTGCCTCGTCCATCACATCACGTGACGTCATCATGGTGCAGGGCATCGTCGTCTTCATCGCGGTCGTGTACGTCGGTATCAACACCCTCGTCGACCTCAGCTACCAAGTCATCGACCCGCGGGTCAGGAAGGTGGTCGGAGCATGACGCAGGTCGCGCTCGAGAAGCGCGGGGGCGACATCCCCGCAGGAAGCACCGCCGCGACGCTACCAGACGTCCCGGTCGTCAAGAAGCAGCGTTCGATCCTGGTCTACCTGTCGATCGTCTGGCTCGTGATCATCATCGGTGCCGCGATCTTCGCGGGCCTGCTTCCCATTGCGCCCTACGACATTCCGATCGGATCGCCTCGGCTGTCTCCGTCGTTCGAGTCGTTCGACCTGCTCCTGGGAACCGATACGCTCGGCCGATCGATGCTGTCGCGCATCGTCTACGGTGCGCAGGTCTCGCTCGTCATCGGTGCAGTCGCAGGCTTGACCGGATTCGTGCTCGGATCCTTCTTCGGTCTGATCTCCGGCTACTTCGGCAAGAAGCTCGACTCCGTGATCACCTTGATCACCGATGCCATGCTCGCGTTCCCCCCGCTGATCCTGCTCCTCGCGCTGGCGTCCATCCTGACCCCGAGCGTATCGACCATGCTGTTGGGTCTGGGCTTGATGGCCGTTCCGTCGTTCATCAGATTGTCGCGCGCGAATACGTTGTCGTGGTCGTCGCGTGAATTTGTCAGGGCTGCAAAGAATATGGGTGCCGGTAACGGCCGCATCCTGTTCAAGGAGATCACGCCGAACGTGATCGCGCCCCTCGCGTCCTACCTGCCCATCGTGATGGCGGCGCTGATCGTCGCGGAAGGTTCGCTCAGCTTCCTCGGCCTCGGCATTCCGCCGCCACAACCGAGCTGGGGCGGGATGATCAACGACGGCAAGGACGCGCTGTCCACGTCGCCTCACCTGGTGATGGTTCCCTCACTCGTCATCTTCTTCACGGTATTCGGCCTCAATCAGGTAGGCGATTTCCTCCGCACCAAGTACGACCGCACACTGCACGACTGAGATCACCTCAGCGCGCCGGGTCGTAGTTCCGAAGTATGAAAAAGCATGAGAGGTCGAGAATGATCCGACACAGACGCATAGTGGCCGTATTCGCGGCGGCGTGCTCCGCAGCACTGGTACTGGGTGCATGCGGTTCCGGAGGAGACTCCGGGTCCGAGAACAATTCAACCGCAGCCACGGTAGAAGCGGGCGAGCCCGTTGCCGGCGGCACCGCACGTATCCTGCAGATGGGTGAACCGCGGTCTCTCGACCCCGCGGCGCTTTCCAACACGTGGCCGCATCAGCCGCTTCTGGGCAACGCTCTGTACGGCACCCTGCTGGTCACGAACAACGACACGTTCGAGCTCGAATACAAGATGGCGACCGACTTCTCGACCGAAGACGGCGGCAAAACCTTCACCCTCACCCTCCAGTCCGACCTCGTCTTCAGCGACGGCACCCCGCTCGACGCTGCGGCAGTGAAATACAACTGGGATCGCCTCAAGGACCCCACACTGGGTTCGACGACCATCCGCCAGGCAGTCGAAGTCGAGTCGACCGAGGTGGTCGACCCGTTGACGATGCGCGTCACGATGGTCGAGCCGAATCCGCAGTTCGGTCAGGCTCTCGTTGCGGGTGCCCTCAACTGGGTTGCATCACCGGCGGCGCTCGAACAAGGACGTGAGTCGTTCGATCGGAATCCGATCGGTGCGGGCCCGTTCACCCTGGTGAACTGGGCCAGGCAGGACGCAGTCGAACTCGAGAAGAATCCGCAGTACTGGGATGCACCCAAGCCGTACCTCGACAGTCTGACAGTTCGCACGGTGGCCGATGCCAACCAGAGATCGAACACGATGACCACCGGCGGTGCCGATCTGACTGCGGAGACCAGCTGGACGAATGTCAACAAGGCCGACGCCGCGGGGCTCCAGTACGTCGTGACGTCGACCGGCGGTGGCCAGTTCGCCGGCATGAACCAGCGGCGTGCGCCGTTCGACGATGAGCGCGCCCGGCGTGCAGTATCACTCGCCGTCGATCTCGAGGCCGTCAACACCGTGGTCTACAACGGTGAGGGCGAAGTACCCACCTCGTTCTTCCCCGAGGACTCGCCGTTCTATGCGGATATTCCGCTCGGTGAGACGAACGTCGAAGAGGCACAGGCGCTGTTCGACGAACTCGCAGCAGAAGGCAAGCCGGTCGAGTTCACCTTCCTGTCGTACCCGACGACCGAGAGCCGCGTCCTGGCCGAGGCGATCCAGGCGCAGCTCAGCGCCTTCGAGAATGTGGAGATGAACGTCGAGGTCACCGACTTCGCCGCGGTGACTGCGCGTGCGGGTGCCCGCGATTTCGACATGCTCATCTCGTCCGCGGTCACTCAGGATCCGGATTACGCACTGTCGATGGCGTTCACATCGGACTCCACCGGAAACTTCATGGGCGTCGACAATCCGGAACTCGATGCTGCGCTCGAACGCGGCCGGTTCGGCGCGACCCAAGAAGAGCGCAAGGCGGCCTACGACGAGGTGCAGCAGATCCTTGCCGAATCGGTGGTGGGTCTCTGGTACACGCGAGCGTTGCCATCGGTGACGTTCAGCGAGGACACGCACGGGGTGCAGCTTTTCAGCCTCGGCTCGACCCTGCCTGAAGAGCTCTGGATCAGTAACTAGCCGACACGACCGAAAGGGCCGGCTCGCCGTGAATGCTCAGCCGCTTCTCGAAGTGAGAAATCTACGTGCCTACATCGGCACGCCGCGAGGCACCGTCCGTGCAGTGGACGATGTGTCGCTGAACCTGGACTCCGGACAGGCGCTGGGTATCGTCGGCGAGTCCGGTTCCGGTAAATCGGTCATGGCCCGCGCGATCATGGGTCTGATGCCGCCGCGATCAGGTCGCTCGGGCGAGGTCACCTTCCAGGGACGCGATCTGCTGTCCCTGAGCAAGAAGGAGAAGCTGGAGATCTGGGGAAGCCAGATTGCCATGGTCTTCCAGGATCCCGGCCGGTCCCTCAACCCTGTTGTGCGGGTGGAGCGTCAGCTCACCGAGGGAATGCGACGACACCTCGGCGTGAGTAAGTCCGAGGCACACGATCGCGCACTGAAGCTCCTGGACGAAGTGGGTGTGCCCGATCCGGAACGCCGCCTGAGGAACTATCCACACGAGATGTCCGGCGGCATGCGCCAGCGCGTGATGCTGGCGATCGCCTTGGCGTGTGAGCCGGATCTTCTGATCGCGGACGAACCGACCACGGCCTTGGATGTGACCGTGCAGCGGCAGATCCTCGATCTGCTCCGCCGCGTCCAACGCGACCGGAACATGGCGATGATGCTCATCAGCCACGACCTCGCCGTCGTCGCCGGTCGTACCGACCGGGTGGCTGTCATGTACTCGGGTCGTCTCGCGGAGATCGGGTCCACGCGCGAAGTGTTCGACGCGCCGATGCATCGCTACACCCATGCGCTTCTGGGCGCGACACCGTCGATCGATCACGAGAGGCATTCACCTCTGCGTCTGATCGAAGGGTCGCTTCCCGACCCGACGTCACCCCCGGAAGGCTGCAGGTTTGCTCCTCGCTGTGCGCACGCGGAGGACGCATGCTCTTCTGCGCCGATCGAACTCGAATCCTTCGGCGTCGATCACGACGTCGCGTGCGTGAACCCCGTCCAGGTTCCGGTGGGGTCTGTATCCGGAGGTGAATCACATGGCAGGTAGTGGTACCGCGCATCTACGCGGCGACGAAGCATTGCTTTCGGTGCAGGATCTCGTCGTCGAATACCCGTCGAAGGCCGGCACGGTGCAGGCGGTGTCGAAGATCAGTTTCGACCTGCTACCCGGCGAGACACTGGGCATCGTCGGAGAATCGGGATGTGGGAAGTCGACCACCGGTCGTGCCGTTCTGCGACTCGATCGCGTGACGGCGGGCCGGATCAGGTTCGGTGATGAGTGGATCGAGAACGTGAGCGAGAAGCACATGCGCTCGCTGCGCCGCGACATGCAGATGATCTTCCAGGACCCGGTGTCGTCGCTCAATCCGCGTCGCGCGGTCAAGGACATCGTCGTCGAGGGCATGACCGTCGCTGGAGCGGATGCCGCGGAGCGCGAGAAGAAGTCTGCATCGATGCTCGAGCAGGTCGGACTTCCCGGCGACCGGTTCGCGGAGATCCTTCCCCGTCAGTTGTCCGGTGGCCAGGCACAGCGTGTCGCGATCGCACGTGCACTCGCACTCGGGCCACGCCTGCTGATCTGCGACGAACCGGTTTCGGCGTTGGACGTCTCGGTTCAGGCTCAGATCCTCAACCTCATCGAAGAACTCAAGGCGGAGTTCGACCTGACGGTTGTGTTCATCGCCCACGATCTCGGTGTGGTCCGCACTGTGAGCGACAACGTGATGGTGATGTATCTCGGCAAGGTCTGCGAGTTCGGCGACTCCATCGAGCTCTACGACGACCCCGCGCATCCCTACACCCGCGCACTGCTGGACTCTGTCCCGTTGACCGACCCAGACAAGGCTTTCGCCGGGCCGGCGCTGGCGGGTGATGTGCCGTCGCCGCTCTCCCCGCCGACGGGATGTCGTTTCCGGACACGCTGCCCGCACGCGCAGGAGCGATGCGAGAAGGAAGAACCGGAAATGCGGGAGGTGCGACCGGGACAGTACGCGGCATGTCACTTCCCACTGCCGTCCGTCCTGGGACGTAAGAATCTGTTCGAGGTCGAGAACATCGACCTCGACAAGGCAGAAGCGTCGTAGGAACTGGCCATGCGAACTGTAGGTGTGGTCAGGCGCGGGATCTTCTCGCAGGGGCCGAACAGTATTGGAGACCGATATGGGCGAGCAACGACGAGGTACCGCGATCGCGATGTCCGACGACGAGCGCGACGAGTTCCTGCGGAATCAGCCGGTGTGCCGGGTTGCGACCGTCGGCACGGGTGGACCCCACCTGAGTGCACTGTGGTACGTCTGGGACGGAAAGGCGTTGTGGCTCAACTCACTTGTCCGTAGTCAACGTTGGGCCGACATCGATCGCGATGCGCGGCTTGCTGTGATCATCGATGACGGAGGTGCCGACTTCATGAGCCTTCGGGGTGTGGAGCTACGCGGGCGCGCAGTGATGGTCGGTGAAGCGCCGCGGCGAGGCGACGATATCGACGAACTCGCCGAACCCGAGCGGCTTTTCGCCGGGAAATATGCCGGCGGACGCGATTTCTCCTACGACGGCAGGCACGCGTGGTTGAAGCTCGAGCCGACGAAGATCGTGAGCTGGGATTTCAGCAAAATGCGCAAGTGACGGCCGTACAAGCTGGGCGATGTGCCTGGCCCACACCAGGCGTTGCTCCGGCACGGGAAGACCGTGCCGGAGCAACGTGTCAGGCCGAGAGCCTGCTGAGCGGGTGCTGTGGCGAGACGAACTTCGTCCGATCGCGGTCGGCGACCGATCGGATGTCGATCGCGCCGATGCGCTCGTCGCAGACCTTGACGAGTTGATCGAGGATCTCCGGGTCGAGCCGATTCCACCGGTCCCGTGTCAGGAGCACGCGTAGCCTGTGGAAGAACTCCGGTGGGGTGATGCCGAACTCGACGAAGATATCTTCATCGGGTCCGCCGTTCCAATGCCTCCACTTCAAGGCGAAGGCCAGCATTGCAGCTTCGTCTCTCATCGTGCCTCCTCCTCTGGTGCGGTGGTGATTCGACCTACCGCAGTTGGTCTTTCATGACTTTTCCGGTGGCGCCGAGTGGCAGCGCATCGAGGTACTCGACGAAGCGGGGTGCTTTGAACCCCGCCATGCGTTCGCGGCTCCAGGCGATCAGGTCGGCAGCAGGCACCGGAGCGCGCGAGACGACGAATGCCTTGCCTACCTGGCCGAGTCGCTCGTCGGGGACGCCGATGACGGCAACCTGGTCGACGGCGGGATGCTCGAGCAGAAAACCTTCGATCTCCGCGGGGTAGGCGTTGAAGCCCCCGACGATGAACATGTCCTTCTTGCGTCCGACGATGCGGAGCCGTCCTTCGGGGTCGAGCGTGCCGAGATCGCCGGTGTGCAGCCAGCCGTGGGTATCGATCGCCTCGGCGGTGCCCTGCGGATCGTCGAGATAGCCTTGCATGACGTTGTAGCCGCGGATGAGTACTTCACTGTCGTCGGCGATTCGGATCTCGATGCCGTCGCACGGCTTTCCGACCGTGGTGGCGATCTGCTCGAACGTGTCGCCGCGACGCGACGCGGTTGCCGTCCCGCCTTCGCTCAGGCCGTAGCCCGTCATGATCGTCTCGAACGGTAGTTCCTTGCTGATTCTCCGGATGAGCTCGACCGGAATGTCGGCGGAACCTGTGACGGCGGCGCGTAGCGACGAGATGTCGTGCGCGGTAGGAGTGGTCAGCAGCGATTGGTAGAGCGTCGGGGGGCCCGGCAGCATCGTGACCTTCTCGCGTTCGACGAGTTCGAGCACCCGGTCGACGTCGAGGACAGGAATCGGCAGGACCGTGGCGCCGCGGATCATCGATGCGATCAGACCGGCCTTGTAACCGAACATGTGGAAGAACGGATTGACGATCATGTAGCGGTCGCCCTGGCGCAGATCGGCGAGATCGCACCATTCCGAGAACATCCGCAGGGTCTGTCGATGGTTCATCATGACGCCCTTGGGGCGACCGGTGGTACCCGAGGTGTACATGATGTCGGCGATGTCGTCGCCATGCACTTTCACCTCGAACGGTTCTCCGCTGGAGAGGAAGTCGGACTTCAGATCGAACACCGGTACGGGCTCGGCGACCGTGAAATCCTGTCCGAGGAAACCTTTCTGGACGAGCACCGCCTTCGCCCCGCTCCGGCGGATGATGTCGGCGGCTTCGTCCTCCCGATAGCGGGTGTTGATCGGGACGAGGACTCCGCCTGCGGTGAGCAGGCCGAACGCGGCAATTGCCCATTCGGCCGAGTTGGGACCCCAGATCGCCACCCGATCGCCCTTGCGGATGCCGGCGTCGGCGAAAGCACCCGCGGCTCGACGGATCCGGTCGGTGAGATCGGTGAAGGTGATCCGGAGGTCCCCGTCGACGACCGCTTCGGCACTGCCGAAGCGGTCGCCCGAACTCAGGACCATCTCGGGGATGGTCTGCCAGTTCATACCTTCAGGAGCCTCGCAAGGTTGCCACCCATGACCAACTTCTGATCTTCGAGGGGGAGGTGCTGGATGTGGCTGATGTAGGTGGTGGGCTCGGCCAGGCCCTCCGGGTGCGGGTAGTCGGAACCGAACAGCACGCGCTCCGCACCGATGAGGGCGGTGAGCTTGCTGAAGTCCTCTTCCCAGAACGGGCTGACGTGGATGCTCTTCTTGATCGCCGCCACCGGGTCCTGCATGCCGAAGCCTTCGGGTGCCTTCTTGAAGGTGTCTTCGAGGGTCTGCAGCACGTGCGGGAGCCAGGATGCGCCGTTCTCGATGACCGCGATCCGCAGTTCGGGGAAGCGGAAGAGCGCACCGTGGCACACCCAGGAGCAGACCGCGTCCTGGATCGGGCGCCACTCGCTGACCATGCGGAACGCGTTGGTCACGAACGGGAGCATCTCCGCGCCCGTACCGTCCCACTCCTGGTTGTAGCGGGCGTAGCCGCTGTCGGAGGAGTGCTGGGTGACCAGGACGTCGAGCTCGACGACACGCTTCCAGAACGGGTCGAACTCGGGGAGCGCGAACGACCGCGGCCCCTTGAATCCGGGCACCGGTGCGGGGCGCACGAGGATGGCCTTCGCGCCACGCTCGACACACCACTCGAGCTCTTCGATCGCCTTCTCGACGATAGGCAGGCTGATGACGGGAACTGTGTAGATGCGGTCCTTGTAGTTGAATCCCCAGGTCTCGTACAGCCACTGGTTGAGCGAGTGGACGACGGCGTGGATCAGATCCGGATCGTCGCGCATGCGCTCTTCGACGAGGCTGGCGAGCGTCGGGAACATCAGGGTGCGCTCGATCTGGAGCTCGTCCATCAGCTCGAGACGTGCGGCCGGCTCACGGAACGCCGGGATCGACTTCATCGGCTTGCCGAAGATCTCCCGCTTGCTCTTACCTTCGGGATTCCCGTTCTTGAAGTAATCCTCCATCGCACCGGGCCGGGCGACGACCTCGAAGGTGGGGTTGGGGATGTACTCGCTGATCTGATTCCGGATCGCGATCTTGGTGCGTCCTTCGACCTGGACGTACTTGATCGCACCCTTGTACTTGTCCGGGAGGAACTTCGTCAGCGCCTCTTCGGTCTCGTACAGGTGGTTGTCCGCGTCGAACAGCTGGTACGGCAACTCTTTCGCTGTCATCAGAAATGCTCCTTCTCTCGTTGTGAGAATACTATTCTCTTCCGTTGCGCGCCGCAATGTCCTTTCGGACCAAGAACTTCTGGATCTTGCCGCTTGCGGTGCGCGGGAAGTCTGCGATCTCGTGCAGTTCCTCCGGCCACTTCTGCTTCGCGACCCCCGCCTGCGCGAAGTGCGACCGCACGTCGTCGAGGGTGGGCAAGGTGTGCCCCGGATGCAGTCTCAGGACCGCCGCGGCGTGCTCACCGAGGCGCTCGTCGGGGGCGGAGACGACCGCGGCCTCCGCGACCGACGGAAGGGCGAGCAGCACTTCTTCCACCTCGAGGGCGCTGATGTTTTCGCCGCCGCGGATGATGAAGTCCGCCTTGCGGTCGGTGATGGTGAGATAGCCGTCGTCGTCGAGCACTCCGATATCACCGGTGTGGTACCAGCCCTCGTCGTCGAACGCCTTCGCAGTGAGGGCCGGGTCGGTGTAGCCGGCGCACAGGTCCGGTCCGCGGCTGAGGATCTCGCCGTCGTCGGTCAGCCGGATCTCCACGCCCGGTGTCGGGTTGCCGTCGGTGTAGAGCCGCTTGTCCTCGGGAGCGGTCGACAACGAGCTCGTGATCGACGGGTGTTCGGTGCTGCCGTACGCGCGGAAGACCGTGATGCCGTAGTCGGCGAGCCTGCGTGTCACCGTGGCCGGAACCGTGGACCCGCCGAGCCCTGCGTACTTCATGAACGGGATGTGCCGCTCGGGGGAGAAGTCGGGATGATCGACGAGGCTCGTCATGAAGTAGGTGGCACCGCCGCCCACCACGAGCGCGTCGCTTTCCATGAGTTCGAGCGCCCGCTCGGGGTTCCAGACGTCCAGCAGATTGATGGGGCTGCCGTCGAGAACCGGGATGAGGAAGGCATTGACCATGCCGATGAAGTGGCCGACCGGCGCGGCGGTCAGTTGCTTGCCCCGGTCGGCGGGGTAGCGCGCGGAGAGCTGACGCGTCTCGCATCCGATACTCCGATGGCTGTGGATCACGCCCTTGGGATTGCTCGTGGTGCCGGAGGTGAATGCGAGCAGGGCGGGGCCCGCTGTGTCCGCGGGCAACACGCCCTCGAACGGCTCGTCGTCGAGCAGGTCCTCGAACGAATCCTGTCCCACGACACCGACGATCGGGATGTCTGCGCACAGGTCGGGTTGGAACTCCATGTTGCCGAAGCGTTCCGCGCTCACGAACGCCTTGGGCTTCGCCTCACCCAGAATGTAGGAGAGTTCCTTGCGCCCGTAGAAGTGGACGATCGGCACGATCGCTGCGCCGAGGAACGACGATGCCCAGAAAACCGCCGCGGCCTCCATCCAGTTGGGAAGCTGGAATGCGACCGTGTCGCCGGGGCCCACGCCGCGCTTGTGCAGGCCGGACGCGAGCCGCCGTGCCATGAGGTCGACGTCTGCGAACGTCCCCTCCCAGGGGCGTACGTCGGAGAAGACTCGGAATTCGGCGTCCGGAGCCGCTTTCAGGCCGCGGGCCAGGAGGTCGCCGAGTGTGTCGTGCGTCCACCACCCTTCGTTTTCGTAGCGTTCGACGAGCTCGGGGGGTATCTGCCGCATCTGTTGCGCTCCAGGTGGTTACGGAGCGGGTCGCTCCTGATGGTTACGGAGCCGCGCCGAGGTACACCGCGGCGTCGGCGGAGTTCCTGCCGGCTTTCACCGGCATGTGAGCATGTTATTCTCCATAGGAAAGAATTCCAATATCACCTGGGAGAATTACCCTATGGTCGAGCTCGAACTGGACGACGGATTGGCGGTCCTCACGATCGATCGTCCGCAGGCGCGCAATGCGATTTCGCTCGAGACGATGGATCGTCTCGATGAGACGCTCGACAAGGTGGGCGATGCCCGCGTGCTGGTCATCACCGGCGCAGGCGATCGCGCTTTCGTCTCCGGTGGGGACCTCAAGGAACTGGCCAAGCTGCGGACGGTGGACGAGGCCGCGGGCATGGCGCGCCGCATGCGGACGATCTGCGACCGGATCGCCGCTTTCCCCGGGCCCGTAGTTGCAGCACTCAACGGTCATGCGCTCGGAGGCGGCGCGGAGTTCGCCGTGTCGGCCGACATCCGCGTCGCTGCCCACGACATCAAGATCGGGTTCAACCAGGTCTCCCTCGCGATCATGCCGGCGTGGGGTGGGGCCGAGCGGCTCGCCGCGCTCGTGGGCCGGGGCAAGGCGCTCATGCTTGCGGGGTCCGGCACGATCCTCGGGGCCGAGGATGCTCATCGCATCGGTCTCGTCGATCAGGTGCTGCCGCGCGAATCGTTCGACGAGGGCTGGCGCTCGCTCGCACGCTCACTCGTCAACGAATCCTCGGGTTCGATCAAGCGCGTCATCTCCGGCGCGACGCCCGACGAGGCGATCGATGCGTTCGCGCAATTGTGGGTCGCCGACGCTCATTGGGAAGCCGCAGACAAGGTGATGAACCGCGGAAAATGAGGCTCCGGCTCGTGAGGCCGCACACATTTTCGACGTCATGAATGAGCGTGCATGTTGTACGTGTGACTCATGTGGGGAAATTTCGGACATTTTTTGACCAGTGGACTGGCTGGCGTCAAACCGACACGCCGCCGATAAACGCAAAACCCGTACTCTGTGATGGATTCGTAACCCTTTCGTTATCGAGAGGCCGCTCAGAGGAACGTTGCTTTGTCTTTCACTGCCGAAAATCTTGCTCCGACCGTGACACCCCGACGTCGACCCGCTGCCGTGCGCATGGGGAGGTGGATATCGGTGGTCCTGGTTACCGGGGCCGTGACGGCGGCCGGAACGACGGCTGCCGGTGCTACTGACACCACCGACAGGACGACCCGCGCGCAGGCCGGGCTCTCGTGGACGGGAAGCAGTGAGGCGCTGTCCACGGCTCCGCAGGTGCTGTCCATCTCGGGAGTCGATGCATCGAGCTACACGGAGAAACTGCGCAAGGCCACCGAACGCGAACAGCAGCGCATCGCAGAGGCGGCAGCGGCGCATCAGGCCGAACTGGATCGCATCGCGCGTGAGGCGGCGGAGCAGGCTGCGCGCGAGGAAGCCGCGCGTCGTCCCGCATCAGTATTCCCGGCCGCGGGTGTCTTCACCTCCGGTTACGGTGCTCGGTGGGGCACCAACCACAACGGCATCGACATCGCCGCTCCCATCGGAACACCGATCCTCGCTGTCACCAGTGGTCATGTGATCGAGACCGGACCGGCCTCGGGATTCGGGCTCTGGGTCCGCGTGCAGCAGGACGACGGCACCGTCGGCGTCTACGGCCACATCGATCAGTCGCTGGTCTCGGTGGGCCAGCCGGTCAGCGCCGGCGATCAGATTGCCACGATGGGCAACCGCGGACAATCCACCGGACCGCACCTGCACTACGAGGTTCACCTCGCCGACGGCACCAAGATCGATCCGGCTCCGTGGCTCGCGAGCCGCGGCATTCCGGTCCCCGGCGCGCACTTGTCGTAGTCGGTTCGGCCGCAGACGAAAGGGCCACGCGTACCCGTCGGGGGTACGCGTGGCCCTTCGTCATGAGGTCACCAGAGCCATGGGGTCACCAGAGCCATGGGGTCACCAGAGCCATGGGGTCACCAGATCTTCACCCGCTCCTCGGGTTCGAGGTAGAGCCCGTCACCCGGCTTCACATCGAAGGCGGTGTGGAACGCATCGATGTTGCGCACGACGCCGTTGCACCGGAACTCCGGCGGTGAGTGCGGGTCGACGGCGAGCCGGCGCGTCGCCTCCTCGTCGCGCACCTTCGTGCGCCACACCTGCGCCCACCCGAAGAACACCCGCTGCAGTCCGGTCAGCCCGTCGATGGCCGGGGACTCCTCGCCGCCGAGAGCGATTTCGTAGGCCTTCAACGCGATCGACAGTCCGCCCAGATCGCCGATGTTCTCGCCGATCGTGAAACTGCCGTTGACGCGCTTGCCGGGGAGCGCCTTCGGTTCGAACTCGTCGTACTGGGCGATGAGAGCTGCAGTGCGCTTGCCGAATTCGCTGCGGTCCGAGTCGGTCCACCAGTTCTCGAGGTTGCCGTCGCCATCGTACTTCGCGCCCTGGTCGTCGAAGCCGTGACCGATCTCGTGCCCGATGACCGCGCCGATCCCGCCGTAGTTCGCGGCATCATCGGCATGCAGATCGAAGAACGGCGGCTGCAGAATCGCCGCCGGGAAGACGATCTCGTTCATGCCCGGGTTGTAGTAGGCGTTGACCGTCTGCGGAGTCATGAACCATTCGTCCCTGTCGACGGGGCCGCCGAGCTTGGCGAGTTCGCGGTCGTATTCGGCCGCGTAGCCGCTGCGGTAGTTGCCCACCACGTCGTTCGGAGCGATCGTGACGGCCGAGTAGTCCCGCCACTTGTCGGGGTAGCCGACCTTCGGCGTGAACTTGCCGAGCTTGCGGAGCGCCGCCTGGCGGGTGTCGGGGCTCATCCACTCCAGATCGGTGATGCTCTGCCGGTACGCCTCGGTGAGGTTCTCGACGAGTACTTGCATCCGGACCTTCGCTTCGGCCGGGAAGTGGCGTTCGACGTACAGCTTGCCGACCGATTCGCCGAGGAGGTCCTGCACGAGCGACACGCCGCGCTTCCACCGTTCACGAATCTCCTCGGCGCCGGTGAGCGTACGACCGTAGAACGCGAAGTTCTCGTCGACGAACGCGTCGGTCAGATACGGGGCACGCGCCCGCAGGATCCGCCACGACGCCCACGCCTTCCAATCGTCGAGCGACTCACCCGCCCATACCTGTGTGAACACCTCGAGGAAGCTCGGCTGCCGCACCACGATCTCGGCCCACTGCTCCGCGGTGGCGCCTGTCGCGGTGATCCAGCCGGTCCAGTCGAACTCGGGGAGATCGGTGAGCACCGAATCGAGGGTGACGAGGTTGTACGTCAGGTCGGCGTCGCGCCGCTTGACGACGTCCCAGTGCCCCGCAGCCAGCTTCGACTCGAGCGCGAGCACGCGCTGCGGATCGTGTTCGAGGCCGGCGAGCGCGAACATCCGGCCGATGTGCGCGACGTACTCGTCGCGGATCTCGGCGTACTGGTCCTCGCGGTAGTAGGACTCGTCGGGCAGGCCGATGCCACCCTGCGCCACGTGCACGAGGTAGCGCTGGGAGTTCTTCGAGTCGGTGTCCACATAGTGGCCGAGCGCGCCGCCGACGCCCACCCGCTGCAACCGTCCGAGCACGGCTGCGAGTGCGGCGCGGTCGGTTGCACCCGCGACCGACGACAGTTCCTCGGTGATGGGCCCGAGCCCGGCGGCCTCGATCGTGTTCGTGTCCATGAAACTCGTGAACAGGTCGCCGATCTTCTGCGCGTCCGTCCCGGGCGCGGCATCGGAGTCGGCTGCCTCCCCGATGATCGTTCGCACATCGACCTCGGCCTTGTCGGCGAGGGTGCGGAAGGCGCCGTCGAGGGCGCGGTCGGCAGGGATCTCGTGTTCGGTGAGCCAACGGCCGTTGACGTGCTCGAACAGGTCGTCCTGGGCGCGAGTGCCCTCGTCGACGTGGTCGAGATCGATTCCGGATCGGGTCTCCGAGTGCGCAGTGGTCATGGCATCCATCCTTACACCCGTAACGGTCCGGGTGCAGTAAGCGGTCGAACGCCGGAGAACGTGCGCACGTCGTCCGGCCGATCCCTACCATCGGGTCCGGAACCTACGGATGGGAGATGAACACGGTGGCCAGCGGTGACGAACCGATGCCGAAGGCGGCGCTGAACACGGAGATGGTCGTCGACCAGCGATTCCTGCCCGTCGCCGACCTCTTCTTCCGGATGTTCGACAAACCGGGTCAGGGCGGCGGCGCGATTGCCGCGTACCTGCACGGCGAACCGGTTCTCGATGTCTGGGCGGGGTGGGCCGACAAGCAGCGTCGCTGGGCGAGCGACACGATCGTGCTGTCGTTCTCCACGGGAAAGGGCGTCGCCAGCACGGTGTTGCACCGTCTCGCCGAGCGTGACCTGGTGTCGTACGACGCACCGGTCGAGCAGTACTGGCCCGAGTTCGGCGCGGCAGGGAAAGGAAGCATCACCGTCCGCGAACTCATGTCGCATCGTGCGGGCCTCCACAAAGCCCGCGGGCTCGTTCCGGGACGCTTCGGGCTCCTCGATTCGGAGAAGGTCGCCGCGGCACTCGCGGCATCGCCCCCGGATCCGCGTCGGCTGACAGGACCGGGCTATCACGCCGTGACCTACGGGAACCTCGTCGCGGAGGTCGCCGCTCGGGTCTCAGGTGTGCCGTTCCAAGATCTCGTTCGGCAGGAGATCGCCGAGCCGCTCGGCGCGGAGGAGTTCGGGGCGGCGGAGTTCTGGTATCGCGTGCCGCCCGAGCAGCGGCACCGCATCGCGCGAGTGTTTCCCAAGGTCAACTTTCTGCCCGCGCCGTGGGCGACCGCGGGCGCGGTGATGTCGCGGATGCCCGGCATCAAGGGCCTTGCCGAAGCCGGGATGGCGGAAGGATTCGACGAGGTGATGCGCAGTCCCCGGGCTCACGACGCCGTGATGCCCGGCTGGAACGGCGTATTCACCGCGCGTTCGCTGGCCCGGATGTACGGCGCGCTCGCGAATGGGGGTGCACTCGGCGATGCATCCGGGACCGGTAACGGTGGCCACCGGCTGCTGAAGGAGGAGACCGTCGAACAGTTGCTCGAGGTGCAGACACGTCGTCGCGACTACGTTCTCGGTTTCCGTCCCAACTGGCGACTCGGCTACCACCCCGCCTGGGTGGCAGTGCGTCAGCAGCCGCTCAGGTCGATCGGGCACTACGGTTTCGGGGGTTCCGGCGCATTCGCCGATCCCGAGACCGGACTGTCGTTCGCGTTCGTGACCAACCGGATGGGAAACGCCTACACCACGATCTCCGACGGACGGTTCCCGCGGCTCGGGGCAGCAGCCGTCACTGCTGCTCGGCGGGCGTAGAGAACAGTTGCACGCTCGCATACGCCCGCACATACACCGTGCCGTCCTCCCCGGTCAGCAACGTTTCCAGTGAAGCGAGACGCCGTCCGGCCCGCACCACGTCGGACTGCACCTGCACGACCGGTCCGGGCACCGCGGGAGAACGCAGGTAGTCGAGGGTGATCTGAAGCATCCGGTACTGCCCGCCCGCTTCGGTGAGACTCTGTGCTGCGAGGCCGGTGACGATCTCGGCGATCGAGAGCAGCACTCCGCCCTGGATCGAGCCGATGAAGTTCGTCATCCACTGGCTCGGTGCGACGGTGGCGCGCACCGCACCGCGTTCGACGTTGTGCACCCGGAGGTCGTGCATCCCCGCGAGCGGACCTCGCGGCAGCGTGCCGGAAGCGATGCCGCCGACGATGTCGAGGCCGGACCTGGAAGCGAGGACATCGCCGTCGATCCATGGCTCGTGCTCGTCCGGGGCGGTGGGGAAGGCGTCGGTCGGTGCGCCGCCGCCGTCGACGGGTGCGCGTCCGACGACGATGGTCCGTCCGGTCAGGTGCAGGACGAGGTTGCCGTGCTCATCGAGGATTTCTGCGGACGACAGACCCGAGGTGTCGTCGAAATGCATGCTGCGTCCGACTCCGGACACTCGGCCGGCGTGCGGGAACGGATGTGCGGTCGACGCTGTGAGTTGCGCGAGCACGCCTTGCGCACGGAGCCCGGTGGCGTGTTCCCTGGCGACACCGGCGGGGGCGGCTCCGACAATGTCGGACAAGGCGCCGAGCGCCGAGATCGTGACCTGTCCGCGGTGGTCGAAGAAGGTGGGGCCGACTGTCTGCGTCACCGAGACAGAGTCGGGCGAGCACACGTTCACCCCGACCCCCGTGTAGGTGGCGGGTCGGTCGATCGGGAACGTGGAAATATCGAGCGTCATGCCTCGATTCTCGCTCAGGCAGCGGTGGAGGACTCAGCGGGACTCGTGCGCGAGGATCGCGGCCTGGATCCGTGACTGCAGATCCAGCTTGTGCAGAACCCGCGCGACATGCGTCTTCACGGTGGTTTCGCTGACCCCGAGGCGGGTGGCGATCTGTCTGTTCGACAGGCCTTCGCCGATGAGGTCGAACACCTCGCGTTCCCTGCCGGTGAGGGTCTCGAGGGCGGGGACCGGCGCGGGCGTGCGTTCGCGCACGGCGGCGAACGCGTCGATCACCGTTCGGGTGACCTCCGGCGCGAGCACTCCGTCGCCCGCGTGCACGGACCGGATCGCGTGCAGCAGAGCATCGGCCGATGCGGTCTTGAGGAGGTAGCCGCCCGCACCGGCCCGCAAGCTGTCGAACACGTACTCGTCGATCTCGAAGCTGGTGAGTACGAGCACCCGGCTACCGGTTTCCGAGGTGATGATGCGCGTGGCGGCGATGCCGTCGGTTCCCGGCATCCGGATATCCATCAGCACCACATCGGGTTGCAGTGCGCGTACCTGGGACACGGCGACGGCGCCGTCGGCAGCTTCACCGACCACCTCGATGTCGGGGTCGGACTCGAGGATCATCCGCAGGCCGCTGCGGATCGCGGTGTGATCGTCGGCCAGCAGGAGTGTGATGGTCACCGGGCGGCTCCGTTTCGCAATGGCAGGTGTACTTCTGTTCGCCACTGATCGTCGACGATCCGGGAGCGGGCACCACCACCGATCGCGGCGGCGCGCTCCGCGATATTGCGCAGCCCCTGCCGTTCCCCCCTCTCGCACGCTGTATCACTGTCGGGAGCTACCTCGACAGTTCGGGTGTTCGCGGGCACGAGCGGGTTGGAGATCCGGATCGTCAGTTCGCGACGGTCGGCCGCGAGGCACACGAGTACGGGCTGGCCGGGCGCGTGTTTGGTGGCATTCGTCAGGGCTTCTTGGATGATGCGGTAGGCGGTCACGTCGACTTCGGCGTCGAGTTCGGGAAGCTCGCGCGCATCGATCGTGACGGTGTTGCCGCTCGCCCCGGCCGACGAGACGAGGCCGGACAGGTCGGCGAGACGTCCGGCGGTGGCGGTGTCGTCGCGCGTGTCCTCGCTGCGCAGCAACGTCACCATCGACTGCATCTCCCTGAGCGCTTCGACGCTGTTGGTGCGAACCGACTCGAGGACCGTCATCGCTTTCTGCGGATCGCGTTCGCGCAGCCGCAGCGCCGCTTCGCTCTGGATCGCGATCGCCGACAGGTGCCCGGCGACGATGTCGTGCAGGTCGCGCGCGAGGTGTTGCCGTTCAGCGGTGATTGCGGCGGCGCGGTCGAGTTCGGCGACCTGGGCGAGTGCCTGCGCCTTGACGCGCTCGGCCTCGGCTGCGTCGCGGTGGGTGCGCACCGACCGGGCCCACCACACAGGCAGTGAGATGAGGAGTGCGCCCATGGCCGCGACGAACACCGCCGGTCTCAGCTCGCCGGTGTAGATTCCGGCTCCGACGGCGAGTATCGCGATCGGTGCGATCGGTGCCCGCTCCAGGAACACACTCGTCCGGGCAGTGCCGTACAACGCGGCCGCGAACAGCAGATCGCCGTACGCGATCCACACCGGCAGGGACATGCCGAGCGCGAAGTCGACGGCGACGGGCACCGAGGCCAGCGCCAGACCGAGTAGTGGGTGCGAACGGCGCAGGAGCATCGGTACGCACACGGCAGCGAGAAGCACTAGCCGCACCTGCACCGACGTCTCGTCGTGGGCAACCAGGGCACCGAGGTCCAGCAGATACAGCACCGCGCCGCACACGAAATATGCGAGTGCGATGAGCGCGGCTGCGTATCGGTCGATCACGATGCCATTCGATCACAACGACCTGCCCGAACAGACCGGCGTCATCCGAAGTGATGACGCTCTGCGACCCGATCGGCGGACGCGGCGACGAGTCTCCCGACGACATGCTCCAATCATGTTCACCAGCCACATCACCGCATTCATCGTCGCCAGCGAGGTCGGGTTCTGGGTTGTTCTTGCACTCGGCCTCGTGCTCCGATATCCGCTGCGTCTACCGAAGGTCGGCGCAGTTGCGCTCGCACTGATCCCGGTGATCGACGTGGTATTGCTCGCTGCGGTGGCACTCGATCTGCGGAACGGCACGGAAGTCGGCTACATCCACAGAATCGCCGGGATCTACCTGGGGGTGAGTGTCGCGTTCGGCCCCAGCATCATCCGCTGGGCCGATAGTCGTTTCGCCTACCTGTTCGCCGGTGGTGAGAAGCCCGCGCGACCGCCGAAGGAAGGGTCGGAGGCGTTCCGGCACGAGATCGCGAGTTTCGGGCGCTGGCTCATCGCCGCCGGAATCAGTGGAGCGGCCATTCTGGGACTCGGTGCGACCGTCGCGAACGACACTCAGAGCGCCGCCCTCAACGGCGTGTTCCCGATGCTCGGAGTCATCACCGTCATCTGGTTGATCACCGGCCCGGTGTGGGTCCTGAGCAAAGCGTGACCGGACGGCTCAGTGGGCACCCGAGGGTGAAGGTGCGGCTCAGGGGTGAGCCGGTAGCCCGAAGCGCGCGAACAACCCGACGAGGTCGTCGCTGAAGAAGACCGTCGCGTGCGCAACCTTGCCCTCGACGATGTCGAGGACCTGGAGTTGAAAAGGACGGTGCTGCCCGTCTTCACCACGCATATAGAGTCCGAGGGCCGGCTGTCCGTTCGCCACCGTGGGGAGCAGGATCTGATCGCCCGGGCCTTTCGCCGGGCAGTTGCACTTGATCAGAGTCACGATGGCGTCGGCGCCTTGATACCAGCCGTCGAACGGCGGCATTTCCCAGATGGCGTCCTCCGTGAGCATCGTGACGAGCGAATCGATGTCGTATTTCTCGAACCCCTCGACCCACCGCTTCACGAGCGCGCGGGTTTCGGCGCTGTCGGGTTCGCTGAGTTCGACGTTCGAGGCCTGGGAGTCGCGTAGCTGCGCGCGGGCGCGTTGCAGCAGGCTGTTCACTGCGGCGGTGGTGGTATCGAGTGCGGCGGCGACTTCGCTTGCCCGCCATTGCAGTACATCGCGCAGCAGGAGCACTGCGCGTTGCCGCGCCGACAGGTGCTGTAGCGCTGCGACGAACGCGAGCCGGATCGAGTCGCGTGACGCGACGATCGTTGCGGGATCGCTCGGGTCGTCGGTGTGCCCGTCGTCGGTGTAGCTGCCGGGGATCGGCTCGAGCCAGGGGACTTCCTGACGCGTCACGAGGTCGTCCGTCGGATCGGAACTCGGTGCACCCAGCCCGGTGGGCAAGGGTCTGCGTTTGCGTCCCTCGAGCGCCGTGAGACACACGTTGGTGGCGATGCGATGCAGCCACGTGCGCAACGACGAGCGTCCGCCGAAATTGTCGTAACCGCGCCATGCTCGCAGATAGGTCTCCTGCACGAGGTCTTCCGCGTCGTGCAGGGACCCACTCATGCGGTAGCAGTGCGCGAGAAGTTCGCGCCGGTACGGCTCGGCGGCATCCATGAAGTCGGCATCGCCGAGGTCACTCGATGGGGTGTCAAGGAGCTGTTCTGCCATGGGTCTCCGCCCTCGTCCGACTGCCTGAACAACTACCTGCCCGAGAGTAGTCCGGGGGACCGACAGACAACAGTCCGCAGCGGTGCCTTCTACGGAGGTCACGAACGCTTCGATTACGCCTGTTATGCGGGTAGCGTGACGAAGCCGTGTCCTGGTGGGGGTCGCGGAGGATGGATTGGGGGCCGGTGTTGCAGGAACACTTCGGGCGGAACGATGCGTCGGGTGGGGCGGGCCCTGTGGGTCCGTTCGCGGGTGGGCCGCCACTCGATGCATTGCACGTCGAGACTCCGCCGCTCGACAGGTTCGGGATCGCCGAACTCGGTCGCGCCGTTGTCGTCGCCTTCGCGCTCGTCGCGTTCGTGACGTGGGCGGTGGTGCGATGGGCCGCGATGAGCATCGTCCGGCGCGCACCCCGTCGCAGTGTCGTCGATGCGGCCGCGCACGGCACCGTCGACGCATTCGAACATCTCGGACCCACGTTCGTGAAACTCGGTCAGCTCGTCGCATCGTCGCCGGGTCTGTTCCCTGCCCCGCTCGCCGACGCTTGCCTGCGCATGCTCGACGACGTGCCCACCTTCCCGTCCGAACAGGCGCGCGCGGTTATCGAGGAAGACCTCGGGCACCCGATCGGCGAGATGTTCTCGTCATTCGACGATGTGCCGCTCGCAGCGGCCTCGGTCGCGCAGGTCCACGGATGCGTGCTCCTCGACGGACGCGAAGCCGTGATCAAGGTGCAACGCCCCGGGATCGCACGACGGATGCTCGTCGATCTGCGCGCGGCGTACGTCGGTGCCAAGATGCTGCAGATCTTCGAGTTCTTCCGGATCGCCAACACTCCTGCGATCATCCGCGACCTCTACAACGCAACGATGACCGAACTCAACGCCGCGGTCGAGGCCGACCGGCAGGATCGCTTCCGCAACAACATCGGGGCGTTCGGCGACAACCGGTTCGTCACCGTGCCCGAGGTCTACTGGAATTGGTGCGGGCCGAGAGTGATCTGTATGGAACGCCTGACGGGCACACCCCTTGACCGCGTCGTGTCGGGGGAGGAGGGGCTCGACACCGCACTGCTGGTTCGGCGCGGTGTGAAGGTGTGGATCGAGGCGGTGCTGTTGCACGGCCCGTTCCACGGTGATGTGCACGCCGGGAATCTGTGGCACCTCGACGACGGCCGTGTCGCGTTGCTCGACTTCGGGATCGTCGGTGAGCTCCCCGAACAGTGGCGCACGGTGCTGCGCGAATTGTTCCGCTCGGCGTTGCTCGACGGTGACTTCTCCTCGGTCGCGAGCAGTCTCCGGGAGCTCGGGGTCGCGGAGAATCTCGATGTCGATGATGCGGAGGTCGGGCGGCAGATGGCGGAGACCTTCGGCCCGCTGCTGGGACGAGACCTCTCGGAGTTGCGGCTCAGCGCGTTGATCGGTGCGCTCGTGTCGCTGGGGCGTCGATGGAACACCACGAGTCCCGAGGAGCTGGTGCTGTTCGGCAAACAGGTCGGCTATTTCGAGCGCTATGCGACCGCGCTCGCACCGGGATGGGTATTGGGCCGCGACCCGTTCGTCTTCCTCAATGTCTTTCCTGATGAAGTAGCCATAAGAATCACCGAATCGGGCGTGAGCCTGCCCGACTGAGCGAAAAGCGTCGGAGGTCTTTACAGTCCATCGCGCGCGCCGTAGTTTAACGATCGTTCGACCCAGCACGTTGGTTCGGCACGTCGATGGCAGCGCAACGGAAGGATCACGACCCCATGAGTGCATCGCAGGACGTCGTACTCGCCGAACGGGACGGCCACGTCGTCACGTGGACGATCAACCTTCCCGAAGCGCGGAACCCGATCTCCGGAGACGACGTCGTCGAACGCCTCGTCGAACTCGTGGACCGGGCGAACGACGACGTCGACACCCGCGTCGTGATCCTCACCGGCGCCGGCTCGGCGTTCTCCGCGGGCGGCAACGTCAAGGACATGGTCGATCGCACCGGCATGTTCGCCGGTGCACCGCACGCCCTCCGCGACGGCTACCGGCGCGGAATCCAACGGCTGCCCAAAGCGATCTTCCACTGCGAGGTGCCGATCATCGCGGCCGTCAACGGCCCCGCCGTCGGCGCCGGCTGCGACCTGGCGATGATGTGCGACATGCGGGTCGCGTCGACGAAGGCGTTCTTCGCCGAGAGCTTCGTCAAACTCGGCATCATCCCGGGTGACGGCGGCGCGTGGCTGCTGCCGCGCGCGATCGGCGCCGCCCGCGCCGCCGAGATGGCGTTCACCGGTGATCGCGTCGATGCCGCCACCGCCCTCGACTGGGGCATGGTGTCGCAGGTCGTGGAACCCGAGCAGTTGCTCGAGACCGCACGCGCGCTCGCCGACCGTGTCGCCGTCAACCCGCCACACGCACTGCGCATGACCAAGAAGCTGCTCCGCGAAGGACAACGCGTCGACCTCGACACCCTCCTCGAGCTGTCTGCGTCGCTGCAGGCGCTCTCGCACCACACCGAAGACCATCGAGAAGCGCTCGCGGCATTCATGGAACGCCGCCCGGGCAACTTCACCGGCAAGTAACCCAGAACAGAAGGATTCCATATCGTGAAGAGGACTATCCTCACCGAAGAGCACGACGCGTTCCGCCAGATGGTGCGTGACTTCATCGAGCGCGACGTTGCACCGCACCGTGAGGAGTGGGACGAGCTCGGACACCCCCCGCGCGAGTTCTTCCGCCGCCTCGGCGAACTCGGCATCCTCGGCATCCAGGTGCCCGAAGAGTTCGGTGGCGGTGGCGAATCCAGCTTCATCTACAACACGATCGTGTTCGAAGAGGTCGCGCGCGCCGGTGTGTCGTTCGGTGGCTACACCGTCCACGCGTGCCTGATCCTGCCGTACCTGCTCGAGTACGCCACCGAGGAGCAGCGGAAGCGCTGGCTGCCGGGCTTCGCGGACGGCTCGATCATGACCGCCATCGCGATGACCGAGCCGGGCACCGGTTCCGACCTCGCGAACATCGCGACCACCGCGAAGCTGTCGGAAGACGGCTCGCACTACATCGTCAACGGCGCCAAGACCTTCATCACCGGTGGCGCCACCGCCGATCTGATCCTCACGGTGTGCCGCACCTCGCCGTTCGATCCGGAGGACCGGCGCGGCGGCCTGTCGATCATCGCCGTCCCCACCGCGACCGAGGGCTTCGCCGTGGGCCGCAAGCTCAACAAGATCGGCCTGCATCAGCAGGACACCGCCGAGCTGTCCTACAGCGACGTCAAGGTACCGGTCGAGAACCTCCTCGGTGAAGAAGGCGCCGGCTTCGGCTACCTCGCGCACAACCTGCCGCAGGAACGCCTCGCCATCGCACTGAACCAGGTGGGCTTCGCCGAGGCCGCGATCTCCCACGCGATCGCATACACCCAGGACCGCAAGGTGTTCGGGAAGCCGGTCGCCTCGTTCCAGAACTCGAAGTTCGTGCTCGCCGAGTGTTCCGCCGAAACACAGGCGGCGCGTGTCTACGTCGATCACTGCCTCGAGCTGCTGGACCGCAAGGAACTGTCGGTCGCCGACGCGGCGCGTGCCAAGCTGTTCTGCACGGAGGTCGCCGGCCGGGTCATCGACAAGTGCCTGCAGTTGCACGGCGGCTACGGCTACATCACCGAGTACCCGATCGCCCGCCTGTACGCCGACACGCGGGTCACGCGGATCTACGGTGGCACCAGCGAAGTCATGAAGACGATCATCTCCAAGGATCTGGGGCTGTAGTCATGTACCCGGGCCGCTACGCTGCAACGCACCCGGATCGGCCCGCGGTACACGAGGCTGCGACCGGGCGGACGATCACCTATCGAGAACTCGAGGATGCGTCCGTCCGGTTCGCACACTGGCTACGCGCGCACGATGTGGGTGCCGGTGATCATGTCGCAGTGATCACCGTCAACGACGCGACTGTGTACGAACTGTATTGGGGTGCGCTCCGTTCCGGTGTGTACATCACCTTCGTCAATTCGCATCTCGCGGCCGCGGAGGCCGCGTACATCGTGGACGACTGTGACGCGACGATCCTGCTGGTATCGGCGCCCCTCATGTCGCTCGCGGAAGAGATCGCCGCACTGACACCGAAGGTGCGGCATCGCGTCGCGTTCGGTGGATCGATCCCGGGCCACCTCGACTACGAAACCGAGGTCGAAGGCCTGTCCACGGTGCCGCTCGCCGATCAGCCGCGGGGCAGCGACATGCTGTACTCGTCGGGAACCACCGGGCGTCCCAAGGGAATCAAGCCCCGGCTCAGCGGTGTGCAGATCGACGAAGATCCCGGAACTCCCCTCATCGACATGCTGCGGCACTTCGGGTTCGATGAGGACACCGTCTACCTGTCGCCTGCGCCGATCTACCACTCGGCGCCGCTGCGTTACAGCGTGCTCACGCAGGGGTTGGGTGGCAGCGTCGTGCTCATGGAACGCTTCGACGCGGAACTGTCGCTGGAACTGATCGAGCGCCATCACGTCACCCACAGTCAATGGGTTCCCACGCATTTCGTGCGACTGCTCCGACTCCCCGACGAGGTGCGCGACAAGTACGACCTGTCGTCGCTGCGCTGCGCGATCCACTCTGCGGCGCCGTGTCCCGTCGAAGTCAAGGCGAACCTCATCCAGTGGTGGGGTGAGATCGTGTACGAGTACTACTCGGCCACCGAGGCGGTCGGCAGCACTGTCATCACACCGCAGGAGTGGCTCCGCAAACCCGGAAGTGTGGGCCGCACAGGAGGAGCCGGAAGCAGCGGGGTCGCGCACATCTGTGCAGCCGACGGCAGCGAGCTGCCTGCAGGGCAGGCGGGGACCGTCTACTTCGAGAAACCCGTGCAGAACGTCGAGTACCACAAGGATCCGGTCAAGACCGAGTCCGCGCGACATCCGTTCGAGAAGAACTGGGCGACCAACGGCGACCTCGGTTACCTCGACGAGGACGATTACCTGTACCTCACCGGCCGCGACAAGTTCACGATCATCTCCGGTGGAGTGAACATCTACCCGCAGGAGATCGAGAACATCCTTGCCCTGCACCCGGGGGTCGGCGATGTCGCGGTGGTGGGTGTTCCGGACGTGGACCGCGGTGAACGCGTCGAAGCGTTCGTGCGCCCCGCAGGGGGCGCCGCGCCGGGCGACGACCTCGAACGCGAGATCATCGACTTCTGCCATGAGAGGCTGTCGAAGTTCAAGTGCCCACGTAGAGTTCGCTTCGTCGACGACCTGCCGCGTACCGCCACCGGCAAGATGGTCAAGGGTGCTCTGCAAGACCTCATCGACGTGTATGCCGATGCGGGGGCGACGTGATGGCACCGTCTCCCAAACAACAACTGTTCATCGATGTCGGACGTAAAGAGTTCGTGCGCAACGGGTACGGAGCGTCATCGATCCGGACCATCGCGCAGGAAGCCGGCGTGAGCCTGTCTGCGCTGTACTACCACTACAAGAACAAGCAGGATCTGCTGCTCGCGATTCTGCTGGACGGCGTCGACACGTACGACGCGGTGTGCGACGCCGAGCTCGCCGATGCCGGAGACGATCCCGTCGCGCAGCTACGCGCGTTCGTGCGGGGGAACGTCAAGTTCCGGACCCAGTACCCCAAGCAGGGGCAGCTGATCGCGACCGAGGTGCGCAATCTGGAGCCCGACGGGGCACGCCAGTACGACGAGCGCCGACGCGCGGGACGCAAACGGATGCGCGACATCATCGACGAGGGCGTCCGCCAGGACCTGTTCACCACGAAATATCCCGACGACTGCCGCAGATCGATCCTGGCGATGGTGTCTGCGATCGCCAACTGGTACGACCCGGCCGGACCCGACACGCCGGACGATATCGCCGAACGCTATGCCGACATGGCAATGGATTTGTTGTGCCCGAGCGGGACGAACGCTGCCCCGCGCGACGGAAGAGAATCACGATGAGTACACGACTGGTCCCGCAGGCCGGGACACCCGATCCGGCGCTCGCCGAACTGCGCATGCAGGTGAGGGCTTTCCTGAAGGAACAGATCGCGTCCGGGGTGTTCACACCCGGTATCGATACCTGGCTGACCCGATGGAACATCGACTTCACCCGGGCGCTCGCGGCCGAGGGCTGGGTCGGCATGACGATCCCCACCGAATACGGCGGGCATGGACGCACTTTCATGGAGCGCTTCGTCGTCACCGAAGAACTTCTCGCGGTCGGTGCTCCCGTCGCGGCACAGTGGGTCGCGGACCGGCAGGCCGCGCCGTCTCTTCTGAAGTACGGCACCGAAGCGCAGAAGCAGAGGTTCCTCCCTGGCATCGCCGCGGGCGAGATCTGCTGGGCCATCGGCATGTCCGAGCCCGACTCCGGCTCCGACCTGGCCAGCGTCAAGACTCGCGCCGTCGAGGTCGAGGGCGGTTGGAAGATCACGGGAACCAAGCTGTGGACCTCGGGTGCACATCACGCCGACGCATTCTTCGGTCTCGCCCGCTCCGCGCCGCTCGACCCAGCGCACCGCCACGACGGCCTGAGCCAGTTCATCGTGCTGCTCGACTCACCCGGCGTGACCATCCGCCCGATCCTGTCGATGTCCGGCGACCACCACTTCAACGAGGTGCTGCTCGAGGATGTCTTCGTCCCCGACGATCTCGTCCTCGGTGCGATCGGATCGGGCTGGGAGCAGGTCACGAGCGAACTCGGCTTCGAACGCAGCGGTCCCGAACGATTCCTGTCGACGTTCGGTGTCCTCGAGGGCCTGGTCCGCGGTGTCGGGTCGGGCACCGTCGAATCCGACACGCGGATCGGCGCGACCATCGGTCGGATGGCCGGGCTGCACCGGATGTCCACGGCCGTCTCCGAATCGCTCGAACGCGGGGAGAACGCGGAACTTGCCGCGTCGGTGGTGAAGGTGCTCGGCACGAAAACCGAGGGTGACCTCTCCGATCTGGCAGACGAGATCGCCGGCTACGGAACCTCCGACGAACATCTTTCGCAGCTGATCCGGGCGAGCGTCATGCAGCGCCCGGGCTTCACATTGCGCGGCGGAACCAGCGAGATCCTGCGCGGGGTCATTGCACGAGGATTGGGACTACGATGACCGACAACACGGCAACGGACAACACCGAATTGCGCGACTTCGAGCGGATGCTCGCCGAAGTGTTCACCTCCGGCGACGACCACCGCATCGGTGACGTCATCGAATTCGATCGCAGCCTGTGGGCCACGCTCAGCGAATTGGGTCTCGCACGCCTGACCGGCGACGAAGCGAACGGTGGCAGCGGCGCAGGCTGGACCGAGGCGGCACTGCTTCTCACCGCAGCCGGTGCGGGCTCTGCGGCGGTGCCGGTCGCGGAGAACGACCTGCTCGCCGGGTGGCTGCTCACGACAGCCGGGCTCGAGGGCGGCGACGGCGTGCGCACGGCAGCGGTACTCGATGCCGACGGTGGCGCCCGCTTCGTGCCCTGGGCGCGCGACGTCGACTCGATCGTCGTCCTGTGGCAGGACGCGGGAAGTACCTGGAGGGTCGCGGAGATCCCCAGGGCTCAGGTCGAACTCACGGAGGCCGTGAATCTCGCGTCGGAGCCGCGCGACCACATCCGCGTCGACGTCTCTGCGCTCTCGGGTACCGAGGTGCCTGCGTCGGTGGCCGACGAGTTCCGCTACCGGGGTGCGCTTGCGCGGACACTCTCCTCGGTGGGAGCGATGGATCGGATTCTGGGGCTCGTCGTCGAACATGTCACGGCGCGTGTCCAGTTCGGTCGGCCACTCGGAAAGTTCCAGGCCGTCCAAGCGCTCGTATCCGACATCGCCGCCGAGTCGGCCCTCGCACGGGCGGCAGCCGACGCGGCGGTGGCGGCCGCGGTCGACAACGGTTTCGGCAGTAGCGCCACCCGCTTCGCGGTCGCTGCGGCAGCATCGTGCACCGGTCACGCGGCGGCGGTGGTCACCCGCAATGCGCATCAGGCGCTCGGTGCGATCGGCTTCACGATGGAGCACGAACTGCATCGGCACGCGAATCGTGTCCTGTCGTGGCGCAACGAGTTCGGCACTGTTGCGTCGTGGGATGCGGAACTTCTCGAGGCTGCGGTAGCGGCGGGGGATGTGTGGTCTTTGGTCACCGAGTGATGTAGGTAACAATCCTCTGGTGCGGTCGGTGTGGCACCGTCAGGGCATCCGTCACGCGCGGGCATGTCCAGGAACGGAGCTGAAGTGGATACGATCGACACCGGCCTGCTGGTACTTCGCGTGCTGCTGGGGCTGACGATGGCAGCGCACGGGTACGGCAAACTTTTCCGAGGTGGCCGCATTCCGGGTACGGCCGGTTGGTTCGACGGCATGGGCATGCGTCCCGGCAGAATTCATGCGTGGCTTGCGGCTCTCACCGAGGTCGGCGCGGGTCTTGCGCTGGCACTGGGTCTTCTCACCCCGTTCGCTGCCGCCGGTTTCGTGGCGCTGATGTTCGTCGCCGCATGGACCGTGCACCGGGGCAGCGGCTTCTTCGTGGCCGCCAACGGCTGGGAGTACAACCTCGTGCTCGCCGGGGGAGCCGTTGCCGTCGCGATCATGGGTGCCGGTAGCTTCAGCCTCGACCACCTGATCTTCGGCGACAACCTGCTCGATGGTTGGGCCGGTGTCCTCATCGCCCTGGTCGGCGGACTCGCTGCGGCCGGTGCCCTGCTGGGTGTGTGCTATCGGCCCACGCCGAAGCAGGACGACGAATCCGTGTCGGTGTCCTGACGCGACAGCTCACCCAACTTTCCTCCGCTCGTGCGGGTTTCCGTTGGTTCACGACCAACGGAAACCCATGCAGGCGGAGGAAAGTTGCCTGTCACCGCAGGTAGAGGCGCACCTTGTCGATCTCGTTGCGCAGCAGGTCGATCTCGTGTGCGGTCGGCGGTTCGGTCACCGTCAACTCGGGTGAGACGAGCAGATCCCATCCCGTTGCCGCGCGCACCTCGTCGACGGTGACACCGGCGTGGACGCTGGTGAGTTCGAGTTCGTCGAACGGACCGCTGCGCGAGAGCACGCCGAGGCTGGTGAACACCTTGGTGACGCCGCGCCCTCGAGGCATGATGCCGACGCCGGCCTCACGGGCGCGTACGGGGCTCGGGGAGGTGCAGAAGTCGAGCTCGGCAGGAAACGCGCTCGGGTCGTGCCTGCGCATGACGACGAAGACCTCGCCCGCGTTCGGCATGATCTCCACAGCGCCACCCGCACCCGGGAGCCGCACGGTGGGCTTGTCCCAGTCGCCGATGAAGCTCGTGTTCAGGCTTCCGTAGCGGTCGATCTGGCCCGCGCCGAGGAACCCGACGTCGACATTGCCGCCCTGCAGTACGTATCCGAACAGCGATGCCATGGAGACGACGGATTCGGCGCCGGACACGACCACGGAGTCGGCAATACCTTCGGCCATCGCCTCGGGGTGCGCGCCGCACACACCGGACTCGTAGATGAGTTCGATGTCCGGGTTCGAGGTGCGGCACGCGAGGTCCACCGCGAGGGTCGGCAGGCCGACACCCGCGAAGACGCGGTCCTTACCGGCGAGCGCCCGGGCGGCGACCGACACGATCAGCTCGGTCGTGGTGAACGGCTCGGTAGTGGTCATCTTCTGCTCCCGTAGTTGACCGCTTCGGAGTATCGCGGCGCGACCTCGAGATCGCTCCAGTAGTCGTCGCCGAGCTTGGCGAGATATCCGTCGTGGTCGGCGAGTTCGTACACCCAGTCCTTCAGCCACGTCCGAAGTGCCTGCGGATCCTTGCTGATCTCGGTCCAGCGCCGGTAGAAGGCACAGTCGCGGTCGTAGTAGCCCTGCGCGTACGACGGGTGCGCGCCGCGGGGCGACACGACCACGGCGTCGACGGCATGCGACGGTATGAGGGTGCGGCTGGGGTCCGAGCGCACGGTGTTGTCGTCGACGATCTCCTCGACCACGACGATCGCGCGCTTCGCCGCGTACACGGCTTCCTGCTGAACCCCGGCGATACCCCAGATCTGGATGTTGCCTGCCCGATCGGCGCGCTGCGCATGGATGATCGTGACATCCGGGTTCAGCGGCGGAACCACGTAGGTGCTGCCGTTGCCGTACGGATCGTCGACGAGCTTGATCTTCGGATTCAGTGCGGGCAGGTCGCTTCCGGCGTACGAGCGCAGAGGGAAGAACGGCAGACCGGCCGCGCCCGCCTGATAGCGGCACACCATTCCGTAGTGGCTGTACTCCTCGACGTCCAGCTTCACCGGGTCGTGCTTCTCGATGCGTCGACGGATCTCGTACAGCGATCCCGCGGATCCGCTCGCGAAGAACGATGCGACGAGCGTCGAGACGCAGTCGGCGGCGATGAGTTGGTCGGAGATGATGTCCGGCGTCATCCGGCACAGCGTCAGGTTCTTGCGGCCCTGGCGGATGATCTCGTGGGCTGCAGCGAACGGAATCAGGTGCGAAAAGCCTTCGAGGGCAATCGTCATGCCGTCCTGGACGTGTGTCGCGATGGCATCACGCATGGTCATCACTTTGTCTGCTGGCATACCGGTCTCCTGCCGCGTCTGTCGTTGTTGTCGACTGTGGCAGGAGCCATAGATATAGTCCAATACAAAGTGTCGCCATCATTATTGCATATTGCGCAATAATGTCCGGGTGGAGATACATCAGATCCGAGCGTTTCTGGCCGTGGCGGAAGAGCTGCACTTCGGCCGGGCGGCACAGCGTCTGCACGTGGGTCAGCCGCCGCTGAGCAGGACGATCAAGCAACTCGAGAAGCAGCTCGGAATAACCCTGTTCGAGCGCAGTACACGCAGCGTTCAGCTGACGGAGGCCGGACAGGCTCTCATCGAGCCGGCCCGAGCGATCCTCGATGCGGTCCGCCTGGCCGAGATGGCGGTGACCGCTGCCGGGCGCGGCCGCACGGGCCGCGTGAGAATCGGATTCGCCGGCTCCTCGTCGCACCACCTGGTCGGGCAGTGGGCGAAGCTCGTACGCCGTACGCACCCGGGTATCGAGTTCGTGCTCGCGAGTTCGGCCTACGCGAGCGAAGTGCTGAACCGGCTCTCGGAGGGCACGCTCGACATCGGTATCGTGCGGCTGCTGTTCTTCCCTCCGGGGATCGCGTCGCGGGTGATTGCGCGCGAAGATCTCGTCGTCGGATTGCCGAGAGAGCACCGGCTGGCGGACGAGCCCGTGGTGCAGCTGGCCGACCTCGCGGGTGAAGCGTGGGTGATGTTGCCCTCCGAGCCGGGGTCGATGCTGCGCGAGCTCCTGCTGCGACTTGCGCACGACGACGGCTTCACGCCGAGAATCGTGCAGAGCGCACCCGATTCGCTGTCGTTGGTGGCGCTCGTTTCTGCGGGAGTGGGTTGTACGTTGACGGTGTCGTCGGTGGCACGGCACGTCGTCAATTCGGAGGTCGTGTTCGTGCCGCTTGCCGAGCAGGGCCCGATCGACGTGCGTCTCGTGTGGCGTGAAGGCGACACCAGTGCGGCGCTCGCGGAGGTGCTCCGGCTATCCGAGGAAGCGCTGCCCACCCCGAACGCGTGAGGTGGAGTACTTCACGCTCACGGTCGGTGGCCGGAGAGCGCGAGTGATAAACATGCAGGCGACCGTAGCTCGAGGGAGGACACCGACGTGACAGGCGACGTAACCGACAGAAATGGTGCAGACGGGGCGGAGCTGCCGCTGGAAGGCATCACTGTCGTAAGCCTCGAGCAGGCGGTCGCAGCACCTCTGGCGACTCGGCATCTCGCCGATCTGGGTGCGCGCGTCGTCAAGGTCGAGCGGGTCGGCGACGGCGACTTCGCCCGCGACTACGACAGCGCCGTTCTCGGCCTCGCCGCGCACTTCGTGTGGCTCAACCGCGGTAAGGAATCGTTCGCGGTGGACCTCAAGGCTCCCGCCGGTGTCGATGCGGTGAAGTCGCTCATCGCAGGCGCCGACGTATTCCTGCAGAACCTCGCTCCCGGCGCCGTCGACCGGCTCGGACTCGGCGCCGACGACCTGCGGGCCGATCATCCGGAGCTGATCGTCGTCAACATGTCCGGGTACGGAACCGAGGGTCCGATGCGCGACCGGAAGGCCTACGACCTGCTGGTTCAGTCGGAGTCCGGACTGTGCTCGATCACCGGTACCCCCGAGACCGCGGTCAAGACGGGCATCCCCACATCCGACATCGCCGCAGGCATGTACGCGCTGACCTCGATCCAGGCGGCGCTGCTGCGGCGATACCGAACGGGACTGGGTGCGACGATCGACGTGTCCATGTTCGACGCGACCGCCGAGTGGCTCGGATATCCGATGTACCTGCAGATGTATCAGGATCGGCAGGTCCCGCGGATGGGCCTCGCGCACACGTCGATCACGCCGTACGACAAGTACCCGACCGCCGACGGCGAGATTCTCATCGGTGTGCAGAACGATCGTGGATGGCGGACGCTCACCGAGGTGCTGGGGATGCCGGAGCTCGCGAACGATCCCCGGTATGCGACCAACGTCGAACGGGTCGCGCGGCGGGAGGAGGTCGACAAGCTCGTCGGCGATGCGACCAGCGCATACGGTAGTGCCGAGCTGGACGACAAGCTCGCCGCGGCAGGTATCCCGGCAGCACGTCTGCGCGACCTGAAGGGGTTGATCGAGCATCCGCAGCTGGGTGAGCGTGATCGGTGGCGTGAGGTGCAGACCGAATCGGGCGCGGTGCGCGCGATCCTCCCGCCGATGAACTTCCGCGACGTCGAACTGCCCATGGGACCGGTGCCGTCACTCGGTCAACACACCGATGCCGTTCTCGCCGGTCTCGGATTGACCGACGAGCAGGTCGCAGGACTGCGCGAAGCCGGGGTCGTCGGTTAGTCGGGACGAAATATCCGGCCATATAGGAATGGGGAGCCGTTCGTATCGGTGATTCGGATCGAAGGCGCAGCACCGAGCGATTGACGCAGTTGCGTACATATTCGAAAATGGCCGTACAAATAGTCGTTCCCTGAGGAGTAGGCCATGACCCGTGCGGCACTCGTTGCCCCCGTTCGTACCGCTGTCGGCCGATTCGGAGGGTCGCTGAAGGACGTCTCGGCGGTGACCCTCGCGACCACGGTGATCAAGGAGGCCGTCGCTCGCTCGGGTATCGACCCGGATCTCATCGAAGAGGTCGCGATGGGGCAGTCCTACGCGAGTTCGGAGGCGCCGTGCATCGGTCGGTGGGCTGCGCTCGATGCGGGTCTGCCGATCTCGGTGGCGGGAATCCAGACGGACCGTCGGTGCGGCACCGGTCTGCAGGCGCTGGTGACCGCCGCGATGATGGTGCAGACGGGCGCCGCGAACGTCGTGGTTGCCGGCGGCGTCGAGTCGATGAGCAACATCGAGCACTACACGACGGGCGCCCGCTGGGGCGCGCGTTCGGGTGGCCTGAACCTGTACGACCGCCTCGACCGCGGCCGCGAACGGTCGCAGCCCGAATGGCGGTTCGGCAAGATCAGCGGAATGATCGAGACGGCGGAGAACGTCGCAGAGCAGTGCGGAATCACACGCGAGGACTCCGACGCGCTCGCCGCGGAGAGTCATCGTCGCGCCCATGCTGCCTGGGAGGCCGGACGTTTCGACGACGAGGTCGTCGGGGTCGAGGTCAAGGACCGGAAGGGTAACGTCACCGTGGTCGCGCGGGACGAAGGTATCCGTCCCGACAGCACCCCCGAGTCCCTTGCCAAGCTGCGATCTGTCACTCCGGATGGTGTGGTCACCGCGGGTAACGCAAGTCAGCAGAACGATGCGGCTGCAGCACTTCTCGTAGTCGCAGAGGACAAGCTCGACGAGTACGGACTCGAGCCGATCGGCTTCCTCGAAGGATGGACCGCGGCCGGATGTGATCCCGCCACCATGGGGCTCGGCCCGGTGGCCGCCACCCGAAAGCTGTTCGACCGCACGGGCCTCGGCTTCGACGATTTCGATCTCGTCGAACTCAACGAAGCCTTCGCGTGCCAGGTGCTCGGTGTGCTGTCGCAGTGGGGTTGGGACGATCGGGACAAGCTCAATGTCAACGGATCCGGAATCTCTCTCGGTCACCCCATCGGGGCGACGGGTGTCCGGATGGCGACGACGGCCCTGCACGAACTGAAGCGCCGCGGCGGTGGTCGTGCGCTCGTGACGATGTGCATCGGCGGTGGCCAGGGGATGGCCGCGTCGATCACCACGGCCTGAGGGGGACCGGTATGAGCGGGCTCGACGACAGGGAATGGATGCTCGCCGCGCGCTGCCGCGGGTTCGAGACTTCCGTCTTCTTTCCGCAGAAGGAATCGGGTCGCGGCCCGGTGGCCGGTGCCGAGCGTGATGCGAAGAAGATCTGCCGCACGTGCCCGGTGATCATCGAGTGCCGCGACCACGCGCTGGCCAACGACGAATCGCACGGTATCTGGGGTGGGATGAACTATTCCGAGCGTCGCGCGGTGGCGCGGGCGAAGAAGCTCGGCCGGCCGATACCTGCCTGACCGTATTCGCGCACACAGTAGACGGATACACCGGTTCTGAACCGGTGTATCCGTCTACTGCCGTTGTTGCGAGTGCGTCAGCCGACGTTCGTCACCGGGATCAATCCGCCGGTGATGGGCGACCCGGCGTCGGACAGCAGGAATTCGATCACTTTCGCGACCTCGGCGGGCTGCGACCACCTGCTGGTGTCGGCATCGGGCATCGCCGCGCGGTTGGCGGGGGTGTCGATGACGACGGGGAGCAGCGCGTTGACGCGGATGTGGTCGTCGCGGTACTCGACGGCCATGGTCTCGACGAGCGCCGAGACCGCAGCCTTGGAGGCTATGTACGAGGCGCCGCCCGAGAACGGATTGTGAGTCGCGGCGGCGGAGATGCAGACGATCGATCCACCGCCGCGACGGATCAGGTGGGGCAGCGCGGCCTGGCTGACGGAGTAGGCCGTGCGTACGTTGAGGTCGAACTGGGAATCGAGCACGCCGATCGGTGTCTCGTGTACACGAGGACCGGAAGAGAAGCCGCCGACCAGATTGACGACACCGAACAGGGGCGCGCCGGGGTCGTCGGCCGCGACCGCCAGGGCATCCTCGAGTTGCTGTTCGTCGGAGAGGTCGGCCTTGACGAGATGCAGATTCGGGTGGGTGCCGACGCGTTCGAGTTCTTCGGGAGCCACCCACGGGACCACGACACGCCAGCCGGTGTCGAGAAGATGTGCGGTCACAGCGGCTCCGAGTCCGCCGGTGCCGCCGCTGACGAGTGCGGTGCGAGTCATGGCCACCGTCCTTCCGAGTGTTGTCGAGGTCTCGCGTGTTGATCCGGTCCTGTCCGGTGCGGGACTGATAACGACCCTATCGCATAGGGAAATGGCATTCTCAAAAATCTCACACAGTGGGAAAGGGGCGACTTCGGGACGACACCGTACTGGGCGCCTGACCGGGAAAATCCACAGAAACTGCAGGAACCGGTTGCACGCGCGCCACAGAAGACGACTATGGAGCGCAGGCGCCGGACTGCGCAGGCCCGGGGGAAGCGAGGCAGGTATGGAGTCGAAGGACACCCGCACGTCGCACGTGACCGAGCTCGACCGGCACGTGACCAAGCTGGATCAGGTCGTCATCCGCATTGCCGGAGACTCCGGTGACGGCATGCAGCTTGCCGGAGACCGATTCACCGCCGAAGCCGCGGCCTTCGGAAACGATCTCGCCACGCAACCGAATTTCCCCGCGGAGATCCGCGCACCGCAGGGCACCTTGCCTGGGGTATCGAGTTTCCAGATCCAGATCGCCGACCACGACATCCTCACCGCCGGAGACCGGCCCGATGTACTGGTGGCGATGAATCCGGCAGCGCTGAAATCGAATGTCGACGACCTGCCCGACGGCGGCATCCTCATCGTCAACAGCGACGAATTCAGCAAACGCAACCTCTCGAAGGCCGGGTACGACAGCAACCCGCTCGAATCGGACGGATTCGAGCGCCTCCAGGTGCACACCGTCCCCATGAGCACCATGACGCTCGGCGCGGTCGAGCCCTCCGGCGTGGGCAAAAAGGATGCCCACCGCGCGAAGAACATGTTCGCGCTCGGTCTTCTGTCGTGGATGTACGGTCGCGCGATCACTGCGGTCGAGACATTCCTCGAAACCAAGTTCGCGTCGCAACCCGACATCGTCCGCGCCAACATCCTTGCTCTGCACTCGGGTTGGAACTACGGGGAGACGACCGAGTCCTTCGCGTCGACCTACGAAGTGGATCGGGCAGACCTACCGCCGGGCACCTACCGGCAGATCACCGGCAACACTGCGCTCGCCTACGGGCTGGTCGCTGCGGGCAGGGCCGCAGGCATGGACGTGTTCCTCGGCAGCTACCCGATCACGCCCGCGTCGGACATCCTCCACGAATTGAGCAGGCTCAAACGGTTCGGTGTCCACACGTTCCAGGCGGAGGACGAGATCGCAGGCATCGGTGCGGCGGTCGGGGCGTCGTACGGTGGTGCGCTGGGAGTCACCAGTACATCCGGGCCGGGGGTCGCGCTGAAATCCGAAGCGATCGGGCTGGCCGTGATGACCGAACTGCCGCTCGTCGTCGTCGACGTCCAGCGCGGCGGGCCGTCCACCGGCCTGCCCACCAAGACCGAGCAGGCAGACCTGTTGCAGGCGATGTTCGGTCGCAACGGTGAGTCGCCGGTCGCGATCGTTGCGCCGCAATCGCCGGCCGACTGCTTCGATGCGGCGCTCGAAGCGGCCCGCATCGCCGTGACATACCGGACCCCGGTGATGCTCCTGTCCGACGGCGCGATCGCCAACGGCTCGGAGCCGTGGCGTATTCCGGAGGTCGATACCCTTGCCCCGATCGATCCCGGATTCGCCACACCGCCGGGTGACAGCGATCCGGGCCACCAGCCGTACGCTCGCGACCCCGAGACACTTGCGCGCGACTGGGCCATCCCCGGCACCGAAGGGCGAGAACACCGCATCGGCGGGTTGGAGAAGGCCAACGGCACTGGCGACATCTCCTACCACCACGCGAATCACGAGTTGATGACCCGTGTGCGCGCAGCGCGGATCGCAGGCATCGACGTCCCCGATCTCGAAGTGGACGACCCCGCGGGCGATGCTGAGATCCTCGTCCTGGGGTGGGGTTCGTCGTACGGGCCGATCGGTGAGGCGGTGCGGCGCGCACGGCGCAGCGGCCATGCAGTCGCCCGAGCTCACCTGCGACATCTCAACCCGATGCCGAAGAACCTCCGCGATGTGCTCGAAGGCTATCGGCGCGTGCTCGTTCCGGAGATGAACCTCGGCCAGCTGTCGCTGCTGTTGAAGGCGCGATGCGATGCGGATATCCAACCTGTCACCAAGGTCGCGGGTATGGCATTCCGCGCGGACGAACTGCACGAAGCGCTCCTCGAAGAATTCGACGGCACCCTGCGCGACTCCGAAAGTGCCAAGACCCCCGCCGCGGTCTCCGCGGTCGTGACCGTCCCGCGAGGTGATCGATGATGGGAGACCACACCGTGAACGGCGACGTGCGCAACGGCAGGGCACACCGACTCGTCGGAACCGACCTCGGGATCAGCGCCCTCGACGGAGTGCCGCGCACCGATGTCCCGCAGAAGGCGAAGGATTTCACCTCCGATCAGGAAGTGCGGTGGTGCCCGGGATGCGGCGACTACGTCATCCTCGCGACGGTCCGCACCGTGCTGCCGCAGTTGGGTCTGAAGCGTGAGAACATCGTCTTCGTCTCGGGAATCGGTTGCTCGTCGAGGTTCCCGTACTACCTCGACACATACGGCGTGCACTCGATCCACGGCCGCGCCCCGACCTTCGCCACCGGCCTGGCGGTCACCAGGCCGGACCTGTCGATATGGGTCGTGACCGGCGACGGCGATGCCTTGTCGATCGGCGGTAATCACCTGATCCATTCCCTGCGGCGCAATGTGAACATGCGGATCCTGTTGTTCAACAACCGTATCTACGGGCTGACCAAGGGGCAGTACTCGCCGACGTCGGAAACCGGCAAGGTCACCAAATCGACGCCGATGGGGTCGATCGACGCACCGTTCAACACGATGTCGCTCGCGATCGGCGCGGAGGCGAGTTTCGTGGCGCGTGTGCTCGATTCCGATCGTGCGGGACTCACCGAGGTCCTGCTCGCAGCGGCCGAACATCGCGGGGCTGCTTTCGTCGAGATCCTGCAGGACTGCCCGATCTTCAACGACGGCTCGTTCGATTCGCTCCGCAAGGACAATGCGGAGGACCGTCTCATCCATGTGCGGCACGGTGAGCCGATCATCTTCGGAACCGACGACGAACTCTGTGTCGTACGCAGAGGGTTCGGGCTTCGCGTGGCACGTATCGTCGACGTCGACCGAGACGACATCGTCGTGCACGACGCGCACAGTGACGACTCCGAATACGCCTATGCGCTGTCGCGACTGTCGGCGCAGGACCTCACCTACACCGTCACCGGAATCGTACGGTCGGTGTCGCGGCCCACGTACGACGACCAGGCGCGCGCTCAGGCCGCAGCCGCTGCGGCTCAGGAGCCGGCCGATCTGCAGTCGTTGCTCAGTGGCACGAGTACCTGGACTGTATCGTGACGCCAACCCCATCAAGCTTGGAGAATGTTCGTTGACAACACAATTCGGTGTGTTCGTGCCACAGTTCCGCCTCGGCGTCGACGAGGTGAAGGCCCGGGCGAGAGCAGCGGAACACGCCGGATTCGACTCGTTCTGGCTCATGGACCACCTGTATTCACCGGGTGGTAGGCCGACGGATTCACTCGAAAGCTGGACGCTGCTCACCGCGCTCGCCGGTGCCACCTCGGACATTCGGCTCGGACACCTGGTGGGATGCGCGCCGTTCCGGCACCCGGCGTTGCTGGCGAAGATGGCTGCCACCGTCGACCACATCAGCGGCGGCAGGCTCGACCTCGGGCTCGGCTGGGGGTCGGTGGAGGCGGAATTCGAGACCTTCGGCATCCAGGTCGGGTCGCGCCGAGAACGTGCGGAAGCCCTCGACGAAACCCTCCAGATCTTCCGCCTGATGTGTACGGGCGAGCAGTTCGACTACGACGGAAAGCACTTCCGGATGCGCGGCGCGTACGGTCTGCCGACTCCCGTGCAGGATCGCATTCCGGTGCACATCGGCGGTGCAGGCAAGACGCTGACGATGCCGCTCGTCGCGCGTCATGCGCAGTGGTGGAACTGCGTGGGGCACGCGCGAAGCCGGCTCGAGGAGCTCGCGCCGCTGAAGGGGGATGCCCGGATCTCGGTGCAGTACGCGGTCGGATTCGCGGAAAAGGCCGCAGACATCCCCGACGTGACGGCATCGGTGGCACGCAGACTTCCGGAAAGCGGCTGGGGTGCACCACTGATCGGTACAGGCGACGACCTGATCGAACAGATTGCTCTCGAACGCAAGCGTGGTGTCGAACTGTTCGTTCTCCGCTTCCACGACTTCGCGCCGCCGGAGACACTCGAGCGGTTCGGCCGCGAGGTCATCGCACAGGTGCGCGATCAGCACTTCGCGTAGACACAGCGACCGCCGATCCAGGTGGCACGCACCCTGTCTGCACCGAGATCACCGACCGCTTCCGCGACCGGACGGTCCAGCAGGACGAGGTCGGCATCGGCGCCGACCGTCACCTGCCGTGCGGGTCCACCGGGGTCGTCGAGAGGCGCGAGACAGCGGTCGAGTGCTTCGGCCGACGTGATCCGTTCCGCGGCACCGACAATGTCTCCGGTGGGGCAACGCCGAGTCACGGCGGCCGACATGACCCGCCACGGGTCTACCGGTCCGTACGGTGCGTCGCTCGACAACGCCACTGGAACCCCGCCATCGATCAGGCTGCGGCACCGGTAGAGATCGGGTAGGTCGTGGGTATCCACGTCGCGCAGATACGTGTCGCCGCGGTCGGCGAGGAAGCCGGGCTGCGTCACCACGTGGACACCGCGTCGCCGCAGCTCTTCGATGGATTCGGCCGGGACGAGCGCGCCGTGCTCGATCCGGTCGCCCGGGATGGAGCCGACGTCGTCGAAGGCCGCGAGGAGGATCACGAACGCCTCGAGGCTGACGCAGTGCACCGCGACGGCGCGTCGTGCGGCGTGGACGCGACGGATGGATGCGGTGAGGGCGTCGATGTCGGGGAGATCGGAGTCGGCGATGACGATCTTGTACGGACCGACGGTGCATCCCGGCGTGGCCGGAGAGAAATGGTGTGGTGCGCCGAGCAGGTGCAGACGCTGGCGGAGTGCACCGGTGGTGTGCGCGTCGACGAGCGCAGCGACCGTGCTCGGCGTGAGATCGGGCGTCGCATCGGTGACCCCGGTGACGCCGTAACGTGCGAGTTCCGCGCCGATCGCATCCAGCGCCGGGGGTGCGGTTGCGGGAAGTCGGTCGCGCAACCATGTATCGGCGCGCCAGACCCGGCCGGTGGGGCGCCCGTCGTCGTCGCGCTCGACCCCGGGGTGATCGGCCGTGTGGAGCCGAGCGAGCCGGACGGCCAGGGAATTCAGTGCCCACATGGCGCCACTGCGGTGCTGGATGCGCACCGGTCGTCGGTCGTGTATTCGGTCCAGTGAATCGGAATCGAGCAGTCCTGCAACGGATTCGAAGTATCCTACGCCGCGGATCCAGCCGTCACCCGGTGCGGCTTCGAGAGCGCGAGCGAGGTCGTCCGCCGACGTGACGTCGGGTGGCCCGCACCGCACAGAAACTCGATCGGCCGCCAGGGCGTGCAGGTGGATGTGGTGATCGTGGAGACCGGGGATCAGTGCGCCACCGTGGCCGTCGACGACCTTGCATCTCCCGGACACTTCGATGCCCTTTCCGAGCTGCGAGATCACCCCGCCGCGCACGAGAACGTCGATGCCGGGAACGCCGTCGACCTCCACATCGCGCAGGAGCAGAACGGTCATCGGATCCCCAGCTCGGACAGAATCTTCGAGGTGTCGCGACCGGATTCGGCGACGGCACCCGCCGGTTCGCGGCGCTCCGGCTCGGCGAGTGCGACGGTGCCGGACGGTGCGTCGACCCACCAGCGCCCTGCGCTTTCGTACACGGGCGGCTGCAGGGTTGTGCAGAGGTTGGACGAGACCGGGGTGGACGAGACCGGGGTGGACGAGACCAGGGTGGACGAGACCAGGGCCGACATCGATACGTCCCACAACGTTCCGCGGCCGTCTGCCTGCCGCGACAGTGCGAGAGCAGCGGCTGTGACGCCGGTGAGCGGATCGGCCAGGGCATCGCCGACGAATACAGGGCCCTGGGTGTCATGAGCGATCAGTCCGGAAGAGGCTGCTATGTCGTCGCCGAAACCGATGCGGAACGATTCGCGGCCGTGGGCGGTGATCGATACCCAGGTGCCGCCGCTCGCGACGAAACGGTCGGCGTCGAGACCGAACCCGGCGAGGGCCCGTGGACGTGACGCTTCGATCACGATGTCGGCTGCGGCGACCAGTTCGGCGAGCTCTCGGCGCTGGAGATCGTCGCCGGGATCGAGGACCACGGACTCGTGCCCGCCGTGCAGCAATCGGTAGAAGTCGGCGTTGCCGTAGCGGGCACCATCGGGCCGTGTCGGGGTCTCGACCTTCACCACTCGGGCGCCGGCAAGGCCGAGAATGTGTGCGCACAACGGACCGGCCCACAGCGAACTGAAATCGACGACCAGCAACCCCTCGGCGGGGCGAGGAACCAGAAACTCCGGCACTGCCGCGCGAATCGGCGCGACCGGGCCCGCCGCGATGCCGAGTGGTTCGGCGAGGTCGAGTAGGTCCTCGCCGGTGTGCTCTGCAAGCCACGCGGTGACGGCCGGCCACGGATCGTCGCCGACGTCGGTGCCGACCAACGCGCCGAGAAGGAGCGGATCGTCCGGGCGAGCGCACGAGACGGCAGCCCAGCCGTCGGCGGTGGGCAGCAACCTGCAGGACCCGCCCGCGGAGACGGCACCGGCACGACGGTGGCCGGTGAATGCGGCACGCTCGGACAGCAACCGTGCACCGTCGAGCCGTACGGCCCCGTGCGTCGCGGACTCGATCCACGTTGTTGCCGCCCGCGCGACGGACGCGGCACGGCCGGGTGGGATCAGGGGCGGGCCGTCGGGCCTGCCGGTCAGACAAGCGATTCCGCTCTCGGCCCAGTCGCGTGTGGAGTCCGCGGACAGGGATTCGAACACGTTTGTGATGCTACATTGCCCGGGATGGGCAGGCAGAGCACAAGGACGGAACTGATGGCCACGAACACGATCTCTGTCGTGGAGCTTGCGGACGGCATTGCGGATGCACCGATCCTCGGTGACGGCGGTGCGGTTCTGTATCCATTGCTGATCGTCGACCTCGATGATGCACCGGACTCGGTGCTCGAGCGCGCAGCCGAACGTGCGAGGGCGAGCGATCATCTGCTCGTCGGCAGGTTCACCGGTGATGCGATCGACGAGTCCGCGCTTGCTCCTCTACTGGAGGCCCTCGATCTGACGTACGCCGCAGGGGCGGATCCGCGGTCGTCGACTGTGGTCGGCACCGACGACCTCGATGCGAGTCTGTCGGCATTCTCGGATGCCGTCGCGCAGAACCCGCACGCGTCGTTGGTCGTGCGGCATGTGCTTCGTGCCGCCGACACCGTGGGAGTCGCTGCCGCGATCGACATCGAGTCGCTCGGGTACTCGACATTGCAGGGCGGCCCCGAGTTCCTGCGCTGGCTGGACGAGCGCGGATCCCGCCCTCTGCCACCACCGGCACCCGCCGATCCTGTGCTCCTCACGCGCGACGGGGAGACCCTGCGCATCACGCTCAATCGGCCCGAGCGTCGCAACGCCTATGGCACACAGTTGCGCGATGCGCTGGTCGAGGCGCTACGACTGGCGGAGCTCGACGACAGTATCGAGCATGTGGTGGTCGACGGGGCGGGTCCGTCGTTCTGCGCAGGCGGCGATCTCGATGAATTCGGCCGCACACCTGATACGGCCATCGCGCACATGATCCGCACCCGTGGTGGGGCCGGACGGCTGGTTGCGCGTCTCGCGGATCGGCTCGAGGTGCGCGTGCACGGACACTGCGTCGGCGCGGGGATCGAGATACCGGCATTCGCGAATCGGGTGGTCGCGGCCCCCGGCACGGTCTTCCGTCTCCCCGAAGTGTCGATGGGCCTGATACCGGGGGCCGGCGGCACCGCAAGCGTTCCGCGGCGGATCGGGAGGTGGCGAGCAATGCATTTGTTCGTGACCGCGAGTCCGCTGGAGGTGGACCGCGCGCTCGTGTGGGGTCTGGTCGACGAGGTGACGGAGTCCGGGTCTCAGCTGCGTGCTGGATGAATGTTCAAGGAAACGTTGTAACACGAACCTTATAGTGTAAAGATTGTCATAGATTTTATCTGGGGTACTCGGTCCGGGAACCCGGGGGAGTTCGGACGGCGGAGGTTCATCGATGGGACGAGCAGGGCTGCGGCCACAGAAGACGGCGATGCTGGTGGCGCAGCGGATCGTTCAGGATATCAATCGGCGAGGCAACAAGATCGGTGATCGGCTGCCTCCGGAGCGCGTCATGCTCGACGAATACGACGTCGGCCGGGGGACCTTGCGCGAGTCCTTGCGCTTTCTCGAGCTGCAGGGGGTGATCTCGCTCAAGCCGGGGCCGGGCGGTGGGCCGATCGTCCAGCAGCCCGACAGTGAGGGCTTGGCTACCTCGATCACGCTCCTGCTGCAGTTCGAGAACGCGCCGTTCCGGACCATCGTGGAGGCGAGGACCGCGCTGGAGCCGATGATGGCGAGGTTGGCCGCCGAGCGCATCAACGAGCAGCAGTTGGCCGACCTGAAGTATTCCGTCGACCACATGCGAGAGAACCTCGACGACGGTGAGATCTTCCTCGAGATGAGCCGGGTATTCCACGACACCGTTGCGAAGGGGTCGGGAAATGCACTGTTCGGCTACCTGATTCACGCGCTGCTCGACATGCTGGACGGATCGGCGATGGGCATGGAGTACTCGGAGCGGCATCGTCGGGCCACCCTCGACATCCACGCGAAGATCTACGAAGCCGTTGCCGATCACGACCCGGACGCTGCGCTCGCTGCGATGGAGGAGCACATTGCCGGTATCTGGCGTTACGAGGAGAAGCACTACCCGGAGGCGCTCGAGACGCCCATAGCGTGGGGTGCTGTGAACTGACGCACGATCGCCTCTGATCCGGCCACACTGCGGCGGGACGACCTTCACGGTCGTCCCGCCTTCGTTTTGCGCGGCTGTAGGTGACCTGCACCATGAATAAGTATTGACAATGGAACTAATCATACGCATGATAGTCGTGATTTGCATCACGGATGCGTGAGTCTGCCACGCACCCTCGACGATGGAGAGCAGCGCATGACTTCTTCTCGCACTACCCGGTTGAGATCGATCGGTGGCTCTACCGCGGCTTTGGCACTCGCCGCAGCCCTCGTTGCGGGATGCGCCGAGTCGGCTTCTGCCGTCGGCGGCGGTGGGGGCGGCGACGGTATCGACTACGGCGCCACCAAAGACGACTACATCGCGGCATTCGAGAACCTCGACCCGATTCAGCTCTACACCCAGTCGCCCGCTCCGCAGGGGTCGGCGACAGGAGTGCCTGTGGAGAAATACCTCGATCGGATCACCGAGTGGTCCGGTGGGAAAATTACATTCGACGTGGCCTATTCGAATGCTGTTGCGCCCCCTGCGGAGATCGACAACGCACTCATGGACGGCCGTCTCGACCTCGCGCACGTCATCCCGCAGTACGAACCATCGGAGTATCCCGCGACTACCGCGCTGATCGACTCGAGCTTCGCGTCGCTCCAGACTCCGGTGCTCGGCCCGCTCCAATCCAATGCATGGGCGAACGATGTGGCATTCGCGACTCCGGAGATCGTCGCCGAGTACGAGGACAAAGGCCTCAAACTCCTCTTGCCCGCATACAATTCCGGTTCCAATGGCCTGTTCTGTGCCACTGAACGACGCGACCTCGCCTCCACCAGGGGCGCCCAGGTCACCGCGTCCGGCCTCGCGATCAACGCCGAGGTCGCTTCGCTCGGAGCAACGCCGGTCTCGATCGCCTACACCGAACTGTTCGAGGCACTCGAGCGCGGCATCGCCGACTGCTCGGTCACGTCCTTCACCGTCGGCATGCTCGGCGGCTTCCTCGGGCAGACACCGCAGGTGGTGATCGACCCGGACGCCGGAGTCGCGGTCGGCTGGGGCGGAATGGCCATGAGTGCCGGGGCGTGGGAAGAGCTTCCGCTCGTCGCACAACAGTTGATCTGGGACAGCCTCGCCGTGTATGTCCAGTCGAACATCGAAGACAAGATTCTTCCCAATACGGCCGACGGAATGAAGGAAGTTCTCGCAGCGAACGGCACCGTCGGCCCCTACGCCGATGACGCTCGTGCCGCGCTCGCAGCCGAGAACGAGCGACTCCTCGATGCGCAGAGGACCAATGCCGCCTTCGACGACGGAGATGCGTTCGTCGACCGAATCGGTACGTCGACCGAGAAGTGGACGTCCACCCTGTCCGAACTGGGCTATGAAGACGTCAGCTACGACGAGTTCGCTACGTGGTACAGCCCGGAGGCGCTCGATCTCGACGACTACAGCGCGAAGGTCTACGAGGAGATCTTCCTGCCTCACCGCCCGGCCTGACCGTTAACGGAGGAAACACATGACGAATGCAGCGGGCTGCCCCGTCAGCCACATCGATTACACACAAGAATCTGAAATCTACGGCCACTACGCGCTTCTCGACGAAGAGCGTGAAGCCGCGCGGTTCCACTTCAACGACACGACCGACCGCGGTTTCCTGATGCTGACCCGCTACGACGATGTCCTCGCAGGGTTTCAGAATCACAAGAACTGGACGACTGCCGTGCGAACGGCATTGTTCCCCGAGAGCAAGATCCCGCTGCTTCCTCAAGATCTCAACGGTGAGGAGCACCAGAAGTTCCGTCGGATCATCAATCCGTTCTTCGCGCCCGCCGCGGTACGGCGCATGGAGGAACTGGCGCACACTCGCTGCGTGGAACTGCTGGAAGAGTTGCAACCCAAGGGGCACTGCAATTTCGTTGCCGAGTTCGCCATCCGGTACCCGACGGATCTGTTCCTGGTGCTGATGGGCTTGCCCGTCGAGGACGGTGACTTCTTCCTGCCGTGGACCGAAGAGATGTTCAACTGCATGTTGCAGGGCGATCTCGACGGCGCCGAAGTCCCGCGAAAGAAGATCCTCGACTACTTCACTCTCGCAATCGAAGAACGCCGCGAAAATCCACTGGACCCGGCCGAAGACATGGTCACGCGCCTCGTACAGGCCGAGCTCGACGGCGAACCGCTCTCGCACGACACGATTCTCACCACCTGCATGTCGATCATGCTGGCGGGCCTCGACACCACTCGGTCGGCACTCGGATACATCTTCACCCACCTCGCGACCCACGACGAGGACCGCCGAATGCTGATCGAGGAACCCGAGTCGACCCGCGATGCGGTCGAGGAGTTCATCCGGATGTATCCGCTGGTGATCCAGGCGGGGCGTGAGGTGCAGGAGAGCTCCGAGTTCGAGGGCATCGACATGGCCGCGAAGGACGTGATCTGGCTCGGAATCGGCTCCGCGAACAGAGATCCTCGCAAGTACGACGATCCGGACGAGTTCATCCTCGGCCGGCCGGGGATCAACCAGCACCTCGCGTTCGGTGCCGGACCGCATCGCTGCCTGGGCATGCACCTCGCACGGCTCGAACTCGCCGTGGTTCTCGAGGAGTGGCACAAGCTGATCCCGGAGTACCGGATCAAGAACGGTGCCGACCTGGTCGAGCGCGGTTCTCAGCTGACCCTGAAGGAACTCGAATTGGAATGGGAGGTCTGACATGGCCGGAACATCTGCAACGACGATGTCGATCACACGTGAGAAGTGCATGGGACACGGGCGCTGCTACTCCGTCGCCCCCGATCTCCTGAGCGACGACGAAGAGGGTTTCGTCGCCCAGGCCGGCGAGGACTTCACGGTTCCGGAGGAGCTTGTCGGCCAGGCCGAGGCGTCGGTGGACGCGTGCCCGGAGCACGCGATCACCGTCACCGGGTAGGTCAGCGTCACCGGGTAGGTCAGCGAGCCCACCCTCGCGCGAGGTCGGTACCGACGTGCAGGTCGATCGCCAACGACTCGAACAACGCCTCGCCCGAAGAGGTCAGGATATCGGCTCTGTATGTTCCCCAGCCGATCCCGGAACCCTCTCGAGCCCGTGCGGTGTATCCGAAGTAGCACTCCAGGTGCACGCGATCGGGTGCGTGCGCCCGGAGGTCCGGTAGGCAGATGAAATGGCGTTTGTCGGAATCATCCGTCGACCGTGCCGATCGGAAGAATCCGGCGATCTCGTCGCGACCCCGGTACGTGCCGCGGCCGGTCACCAACGTTCCGTCGGCGACGAACAAGGATGCCAAGGACTCCGGCAGCGGATGGTCGAGTAGGGCTGCGTATCGGTGCATCAGACCGGATGCGACTCGTTCCGATTCGAGTGTGATCACCCGCGACATGAGGTCGTCGATCTGAGCGTGCAGTGGGTCGGTGGACATGGTTCCTCCTGAGTCGTATGGGTCCGGTCGACTATAAGCGACGAAAGTTGCATGGGTAGAAAATGATTCGAGAAGTTGAACTTGTCGACGTCGACAACAGGAAGGCTCGGTCGTGATACGAAGCGGTAACCGATTCGAGGGGCGGGTCGGAGTCGTCACCGGCGGCGCCAGCGGTATCGGCGAGGCCGTCGTGCGTGCGTTGCACGCGGAAGGTGCGTCGGTCGTCGTCGCCGATGTGCAGGAGGCCGGCCACGCACTTGCCGCAGAGCTCGGCGATCGGATCCGTTTCCTGCGTACCGATGTCACCGCCGAATCGGATATCGAGTCGGCGGTGGATCTGGCCGTCGAGGCCTTCGGCCGGTTGGACGTGATGTTCAACAACGCCGGAGTGATGGGAACTCTGGGACCGATCGATCGAACGCCGATGAGCGAGGCGGACCTGACCCTTGCAGTGAACCTGCGGGGCGTGTTGTGCGGTTTCAAACATGCTGCTCGCGTGATGAAGCCGCAAGGATCGGGCGTCATCATCTCCACGGCCAGCCCCGCCGCGGTCCTCGGTGGAGTCGGGCCGCACGTGTACAGCGCGGCGAAGGCCGCAGTCGTGGGGCTCTCGAACTCGGTTGCCGCCGAACTGAGGCCGTTCGGGGTGCGGGTCAACACCGTGATTCCCGGGGCTGTGGTGTCACCGATGACTGCTGCCGTCGTCGCGGACGGAGCCGATGATCTCGCCGGTGCCACCGCGACGCTCGGTGACAGCGCACTGATGGGCCGAGCCATCACGCCGGAGGATGTTGCCGCCGGTGTGCTCTTCCTCGCGAGCGACGAGGCGGCCTTTGTCACCGGCGTGACGTTCCCCATCGATGCCGGGATGACGGGCATCGCGGGCCGGTCGCCGTACACCAGCGGCCGATACGAGCAACCCGTGACGTTGCTCGAAGCCGGGCGCACCACGGCCGTGACGGGCCGGTCTTGATCGAGATGTTGTCGACACAGTCGACGGAGAAGGGAAGCAGAACATGCTGACAGGTAAGCGGACACTGGTCACCGGGGCGGCCCAGGGAATGGGCCGGGATATCGCCCTCGAGTACGCCAGGCGCGGCGCCGAGTTCGTCGGTGTCGCCGACCTCAACGGTGACGGCGCGAAAGAGGTGGCAGCCGAGATCGAAGCGATGGGCGTTGCTGCCGCCGCGATCACCGTGGATCTCGCGGACAGCTCGGCTATCGCGGGCATGATCGACACGGTCGTCTCTACCGCGGGTGGTCTCGACACACTCGTGAACAACGCAGGCGTCATGGAGAACGCATTCACCGAGCACACGACCTTCGAGGAGCTTCCCGAGGACGTCTGGGACAAGGTATATGCGATCAACGTCAAGTCGGTGTGGCTCGCCACGAAATATGCTGCACCGCATCTGCGTGCGTCGGGTCGCGGCGCATCCGTGATCAACGCGGCCTCGGTCGCGGGCATGGTCGGATACGTCAGTACTGCGTATCCGTCGAGCAAGGCCGCGGTCATCCAGCTCACCCGTACCTCCGCGATCGCACTGTCTCCCGATGTCCGCGTCAACGCATTCGCCCCGGGCTCGATCGAGACCCCGATGAGCCGGGCCTACCTCGACGCCGCGGAATCGGACGAGGTCCGCGAAGCACGGAAGCGTTCGATGGTGGGTGCACATCTGATTCCCCGATTCGGCACCGGCGACGAGATCGCGAAGGTTGCCGCATTCCTGGCCTCCGACGATTCGTCGTTCCTCACCGGGATCGTCGTCCCCGTCGATGGCGGCACGACGGCGTGGCGCGGATTGCGCGCATGACCACGGGAGCGTCGGCGGCGGTGGTTTCCGGAGTCGGTGAGTCGCAGTTCGGCCGATCCGTGGAGCGCCCGATCGCCAAGCTCGTCCTCGACGCGTGCCGCAACGCGCTCGCCGATGCGGGACTGGCAGCGTCGGATATCGACGCTGTGGTGGCGGCAGGTGCATATCCCGGGCCGGACGAGGTGTCGGTCGCGCTCGGGATCGATCGCATGTACACGGCGGCCCCGGGGATACCCGCGGGTGCAGGGCCGCTCGCCGCCGTCGAGACAGCGCGCGCAGCAGTGGAATCGGGCCGCGCGCACACCGTGCTCGTGTATTACGGCTATGCGGGATCGAAGCCCGGCGGGCCCTACGGGTTCCACGCGCAGGATCCGGTGAAGGCAAGCCTGGAAATGCCCTTCGGCTGGTACGGGCAACCGGTGTACTTCGCGGCGTGGGCCCAGCGTTACTGCCACACGTACGGGATCGATCCCGATGCCCTCGGCTCGATCGCGGTCTCGAACCGGGTGTGGGCGGCGATGACGCCGAACGCCCAACGTCCGAAGCCGCTCACCGAGGACGACTATCTGGCGTCGCCCATGATCGCATCACCGTTGCGGGCGGCAGACTGCTGCCTGATCTCCGACGGCGCAGGCGCACTCGTCGTCACCACGGTGGAACGCGCTCGCGACCTCGCTGGACTGCCCGTTGTCGTGGCCGGATCGTCGACCGTGGCGGTAGGCCCCTCGATGAGCTCGTACTTCACGCAAGCCGACGACATGTGCTCGTTCGGTTCCGCAGTGTCCGGGCCACGAGCCTTCGCCGATGCCGGTCTGACCCCGGCGGATGTCGATGTGGCCGAGATCTACGATTGCTTCTCCATCTCGCAGGCGATCCAGATGGAGGATCTCGGACTCTGCGGTCGCGGTGAAGCGCTGGAGTTCCACCGCGCCGGACACACCCGGCCCGGCGGCTCACTGCCCGTCAACACCCACGGTGGCCACCTCGCGTACGCCTATATCCCCGGGATCGTCCACGTGATCGAAGCCGTGCGTCAGGTTCGTGGGATACGAGGCGAGGCACAGGTGCCGAATGCCTCGACGGCGCTGGTCGCCGCATTGGCGGGCGGCGAGCACACGACGTTGATCCTGACGAAGGACCGGTGAGAAGCGTGACCGACACAGACCTTTCCGCTGCCGAAATGTCCGTTCCGGAATACGCACCCCCGAAGGATGTTCCGGAACTCGCACCGTTCTGGGACGGAGTCGGCCGCGGGGAACTCGTATTTCCACGCTGCCGTGCATGCCGGAGATGGCACTGGTACCCCGGTCCGGGCTGCCCGTGCGGTCACGACGACGAGTTCGAGTGGTCTGCGGTTGCGGGTAGGGGAGTGATCTACTCGTTCACCATCGTGCACCGCGCGTTTCTGCCGTCCGGATCGACGCCGCCGTATGCAGTGGCGCTGGTGGAGTTCGAGGACGCGCCGGGCGTGCGTCTCGTGACCAACCTCGTCGGAGAAGGTGCCGACTCCCCTCGGATCGGCGACCGGGTAGTCCTGTCCCCGACCGTTTTCGATACCCATACCTTGCCGACCTTCGCACTGGAGCGGGACCGGCCCGTAGGAGAAAGGCACCCGTGATGAGACTGTCACTGCGTTACGACATGCGTGCACCGTCGATCGGAGCACCTGCTGTCGACCTCTATCAGGCCGCTGTCGAGCAGGCCGGATGGGCTGATTCGCTCGGGTTCGAGACCGTGTACATCGCCGAGCACCACGGTGCCGAGGACGGCTACTGTGCATCGCCGATGATTCTGGGTGCGGCGATGCTCGGGCGGACCGAGAAGATCCACGTTCATTTCTCCGCGCTCGTGGCGGTGCTACATCATCCCCTGCGGCTTGCGGAAGACCTTGCGACCCTCGATCTCGTGGGCGGCGGCGGCCGCGTCGAGATGACGATGGGGATCGGCTACCGGCCCGACGAATTCGAGATGTTCGACGTGCCGATGAAGCGACGGGTGCGGATCCTCGAGGAGATCGTCGATGTCCTGGACAAGGCGTGGACCGGTGAGCAGTTCGAGTTCCGTGGCAGCACCGTGCGGGTACGTCCGACACCTGCAGGCCCCTCGCGTCCCCCGATCTACATCGGCGGCTCGGCCGATGCATCCGCGGCACGTGCGGCGCGACTCGGAGACAACTACATGCCTGCCGGATCGGAGAAGGAACGGCTGTACGCGCTGTACGACGCTGAGCGGACGAAGCTCGGACTTCCGATTCCACCGCGCCCCGCGCCTGCGGGTCCGTTGTTCCTGCACGTGACGGACGACCCCGATCGCGAGTGGGAACTGCTCGCGCCGCACCTGATGTACACGACCAACATGAACGCGCAGTGGGCGAAGGAACGCGGTGTCGGCACGACGGGGTACACGCACGTCGAGACCGTGGACGACCTGAAGAAGCAGCCGCAGTTCGTCGTGCTCACGCCCGAACAGTGCGTGGAGTTCGCCCGCGAGCGGGGCGACGAGTCCGAACTGATGTTCCAGCCGCTCATGGGTGGACTTCCCCCCGAAATCGGTTGGCGGAGTCTCGAACTGTTCGCCTCCGATGTTCTTCCCGAACTCGAGAAGCTCGGTCTCAGGAGTTCGGCCGCGCCACAGCCGAATCCGGTGTCGGCATAGTCAACGGGAATCATGAAACAAGGGAGTAGATCATGAGGTTTCGATCGGTTGCGTGTGCGATCGCAAGCGTCACTGCGGGAGCGACGGTGCTGGCGGCCTGTGCCGAATCGGCAGGTACGGGCGGGCAGGGCGGCGGTGCCGGTGTCGAATACGGCGCGAGCATCGAGGAATACCAGGAAGCGTTCGAGTCCGTCGACCCGATCGTCATCCACACTCAGTCGCCTGCTGCGAAAGGTGCGTCGGGCGGTCAGCACATCGAGAACTACGCCCGAGCGGTGTCCGAATGGTCCGACGGCAAGATCACCTTCGACATCGTGTATTCGAACGGCGTGGCGTCACCGACCGAGTCGGACAATGCGGTTCAGGACGGCAGGCTCGACCTGGCGCAGGTCATGGGAGCGTACGAACCGCAGGAGTACCCGGCGACATTCGCCCTCAACAACGCCAGCGTGTTGTCGGACAACAGTGTGATCGTCGGTAGTCTGTCGTCGAACGCCTGGCCGGTCGACGTCGCATTCTCGACGCCCGAGATCGTGTCGGAATTCGAGGACCACGACTTGAAAATGCTGCTTCCGTCATTCAACTCGGGCTCGATCGCGCTGATCTGCACTCAGGCCCGAAACGATCTGGCCGAACTGCAGGGGCAATCGATCGCGTCCGGATCGGCGACTCTCGGGACCCAGGTCGGCGCTCTCGGCGGCAATCCCGTCTCGATCGGGTACACCGAGTACTACGAGAGCCTGCAGCGCGGGGTCGCGGCGTGCGCCGCAACGACGCTGACCGCAGGCATGATCGCGGGGATCATGGAGGTCGCACCCCACGTCGTGATCGACCCCGATGCGGGCTTTGCGAACACCTCGGGCGCACTGGCAATGAACATCGATGTGTGGGAAGAGCTTCCGGTCGTAGCGCAGCAGTTGATGTGGGATCGGCTCGACGTGTTCATCGAAGGCAGCATGAACAAGATCTGGGAGGGTACGGTCGATGCCTCGGCGACGATCACCCAGTTCGACGGTTCGGCCGAGCCGTTCGCCGACGACGCGCGCGACGCGTTGATCACGAAGAACGAAACGATCGTGGACGACCTTGCGGAGACGGCCCCCGGTGGCGCCGAGTTCGTGTCGCGGGCCCGGGATGCGTCGGAGCAGTGGAAGACGACCGTGGCAGAGCTTGGCTACGAGAATGCAGTGGATTACGCCGGATTTGCCGAGTGGTACAGCCCTGAGAAGCTCGACACGACTGCGTTCGTCGATGCACTCTTCGCCGAGGTGCTGCTCGAGCACCGCCCGTCCTGAGCAACAGGCGATGAGCCGTGAACATTGTGTTTACAACATATTGTTGACAACACGATGTTCACGGCTCACGCTGTGTGTATGACAGACAACGAATTCACCCCACCGAACCCCAGTCGCGACCGAGCGCACCGCGAGTATGCCGGTCTGTTCCGGATCGCCGAACGCCACGGCGCCACTGCGGAACAGCGTGCGCGTCAATCGCATCCTGAGATGCTCGATCCTCTCGGCGCGATCCGCATCGTCGCCGCACTCGCCGGCGGTGTCCACCAGCCGGGTCCCGAAGAACCCGAGGTGGACGCCGCCGACGTCACGGCAGCTCTGGGTCTCATTCCGAAGGCCAGGACAGAGATGGACCAGCTGGAGGCGCTGGTTCTCGGAATCGCCCGTGAACGGGGGATGACCTGGCAGGAAATTGCGTTCGGTCTGGGGCTGGGAAGCACGCAGGCAGCACGGCAGCGCTACGAGCGACTGGTGAAACGCGCCGAATCCTGAGCTGTGACCGGACTGCGTCAGGCGCCTGGACTGCGGTCAGGGAGTATGCGGATCTGCCCGCTTGATCGGAGGAGCGGTCTTCCAGTCGGGCATCCCGAGTTCGGGAGTGCCCACGACCGCCTTGCCGCCCGACAGATGGGTCCACTGTGCGTGGTTGAGCTGATGGATCGTGAAGCAGGCGTCGAGCGCGTTGGAGAAGCCCATCGCGTCCTGACTCTGGTTGACCGACTCCTTCACCAGCAGCGCTGCCATCGTCGGCACCTGGGCGATGCGGCGAGCGAACTCGAGGGTCTTTGCGGTCAGGTCCTCTGCCGGGAAGACCTTGCTGACCATGCCGAGTGCGCGTGCATCCTCGGCGTCGAGGCTGTCGCCGGTCAAGAGCAGTTCCTTGGCCTTGCGGGGGCCGAATTCCCAAGGATGACCGAAATATTCGACACCGCACATGCCCAGTCGTGTTGCGACGACATCGGCGAACTGCGTGTTCTCAGCGGCGACGATGAGATCGCATGCCCACGTGAGCATCAGTGCGGCGGAGAAGACGTTTCCGTGTACCTCGGCAATGGTGATCTTGCGGAGATCCCTCCAGCGGCGGGTGTTCTCGTAGAAGTAGTGCCACTCCTGGTGGAACCGCGACTCGACGGCGTCCTTCGTGCCGCCGGTGCAGGCATACGACCAGTGCTGGTCGGGTCCGGGGTTGCGTTCGGCCAGGTAATCCGGGCTGCCCAGATCGTGCCCGGAGGAGAAGACCGGACCGTTGCCTGCGAGGATCACCACGCGCACGTCGTCGTCGGCCTCAGCGCGCAGGAATGCGGCGGTGAGCTCGACGAGAAGCCCGCGGTTCTGGGCGTTGCGGTACTTGACGCGGTCGAGGACGATGCGGGCGATGGTGCCCTCGTCGTGGGTCTCGTACTGCAGGTACTTGTACTCGGTGGTTGCCCGGGGATCGGTGGTCACGAGGAATCCTTCCTGGAGCAGGCTCAGACGGCCTGCGGTGATGTGGAGACGAGTGCGCGAGCTTGGTCGAGCAATGCCTGGGACACGCTGTGGAAACGCTTTCCGAGTGACTCGTCGACCTTGCCTGCGCATGCGCGGGCATGCGTGCCCTCGAGGATGATGGCGAGGCGGTAGCAGGCCAGCACCTGATACCAGTCGAAGCCGGTCATGTCGCGACCGCTGGTTGCGCCGTACCGTGCGATGAGTTCGGCTCGGGACGGTAGGCCATCGAGTCGGCGGGCCAGCCCTTTCGTGCGGGGCTCGTCCGGATCCGGCCAGGTCGCGAGTAGATGCCCGAGGTCGAGGAGCGGGTCACCGATCGTCGCGAGCTCCCAGTCGACGACTGCAGCGACCTCGGGGCCGTCGTGCCGGAACATGACGTTGCCGAAGTGGAAGTCGCCGTGGATGACGCCCTTCCTCCATTCGGTGGGGCGATGTTCGTCGAGCCACCGGCCGAGTTCGTCGACGCCATCGAGGTCGGGTCCGGGCCAGCCGTCCAGCTCGTAGTACGAATCGAGTTGCTTACGCCAGCGTCCGACCTGCCGCTCGATCCACCCGTCGGCACGATCGAACTGTTGCTGTCCCAGTGCGGTGGGGTCGACGCGGCCGAGTGCCGCCGCCGCATCGACCATGGCCAAGCCCATCGCGTGCTGCAACTCCACCGACGACGCGTGGGGTTCCGGCACGTCGGTGGTGGCGGTGAAGCCGCTGATCGAGTCCATGACGAAGAAGGTGAAGCCCATGACCTCCGGGTCGTCGCACGCTGCGACCAGCCGCGGGTGAGGAACGTCTGTCCCGGCGAGCGCGGTGAGAATTCGCGCTTCCCGGCGCATGGTTTCGTCGCTGTTGCTGCGTTTGTGCAGCGGTGGCCTGCGGAACACGTACTCGCGGTCGTTCCTGACGAAGCGGACCAGGATGTTCTGGGTTCCGCCGGTCAGGGGGACAGTGTCGGTGATCGGCCCGGTGCCGACACCTTTGCTGTCGAGCCAGGACGTCAGGGTAGCGACGTCCACTGTGCCGACGTCCACTGTGCCGACGTCCACTGGGCCGACGCCCACGGCGCTGCTGTCCAGCATCTCCCGATCGCTCATCGGGTTCACCTCGTCTTCGATCATGGTCCGGGCGGTGCCTTGCAGTACTGGACCGGCCGCGGAGCGGATGTTCAGGTAGGTGACCGGGGCCACTCTTCACCGCACTCTACACATTCGTGCAAACCATTGTCATGATTAGCTTCACATTCAGGCGCATGATTGTTAGAGTCCGAGGGACGGCGCCCGGTTGCTGCAGCAGTGGACCGGCGAGGGCTCGGACAACCCCGGATCGTTCAATTCAGGTGGTGCAATGGGTATCGAAATGGTTCTCGACATGGCGACCTCGGTCGTCCCTGACCGCGTGGCCATCGGCCGTCGCGAGTCGGGGCTGACCTACGCTCAGCTCGACGATGTGGCGTCGGGCGGTGCGACGGTGCTGAAGCAGCACGGAGCAGCGCATCTCGTCTTCGTCGGGGTCAACGGGCCGATCCTGCCCGTGCTCACGTTCGCGTCGGCGAAAGCGGGAATCCCGATCGCGCCACTGAACTACCGGCTCGCGACCGAGCAGTTGCGCGACCTCGTCGCCCAGCTCGATGGGCCGTTGATCGTCGCCGACCCGGTGTACAGGGACAAGCTCGAGGGCGCGGCCGAGCATCTGCTGACCACCGACGAATTCTTCGACGCCGCGCGCGCGGCCGGACCGTCCGATCACCTGCCCGCCGATGACGACAGCACCGCGGTGGTGCTGTTCACCTCCGGCACCACCTCCGCACCCAAGGGCGTGTTGCTCCGTCATCACCACCTGACGTCGTACCTGTTCAACACCGTCGAATTCGGTTCTGCCGGTGAGGATCAGGCCACGCTGATCAGCACGCCGCCGTACCACATCGCGGGTATGGGTGCAGTTCTGAGCAACATCTATGCGGGTCGTCGCATGGTGTACCTGCCGGACTTCACCCCGCAACGATGGCTCGATCTCGTCCGGGAGGAGGAGGTCACGAGCGCGATGGTGGTGCCGACGATGCTTGCCCGCGTCGTCGAACATCTCGGCGGTGAATCGGCGGGCGCACCGAAGCTCGCGTCGCTCGCATACGGCGGAGCCCGCATGGCGCAACCCGTGCTCGAACGTGCCCTCGTCGCGTTCCCCGACACCGGTTTCGTCAATGCCTACGGCCTCACCGAAACCAGTTCGACGATCGCGGTACTCGGACCGGACGATCACCGTGAGGCGCTCGCCGACCAGGCGCTGCGCCACCGCCTGTCGTCCGTCGGGCGGGTCGTGCCCGGCATGGAGGCGCAGATCCGCGCCGAGGACGATGTCACCGTGCTGACAGACGGCGACACGGGTCTCCTGTGGGTGCGCGGCGCGCAGGTGAGCGGCGAATACATGGGCAAGGGCTCGGTGCTCGACGCCGACGGCTGGTTCCCCACCCGCGACCGTGCACGCATCGAGGACGAGTTCCTGTTCATCGGTGGTCGCGCAGACGACACGATCATCCGCGGAGGCGAGAACATCGCGCCCGCCGAGATCGAGGACGTCCTCGTCCGCCATGGCGACGTGCGCGAGGTCGCTGTGATCGGTGTCCCGGATGATGAATGGGGCGAACGCATCTGCGCCGTGATCGTGCCGGTCGGTGACGATCATGCCGAGCCGGAGGAGGTTCGGGCGTGGTGCCGCGAGCGACTGCGGGGATCCCGCACCCCCGACGATGTCCTCTTCGTCGACGAAATGCCCAGGACCGCCACCGGCAAGCTCGTGCGTCGTGACCTGGTTGCACAGGTCACCGCCGAATCCGCCTGAGATCGAGGACCTGTGTCTTCCGTAGCAAGTAGCCAATGGATACTCCGTTCCCGGCCGTCGGGTCGCCCGAGTGCTTCCGATGTCGAACTCGTCGATGTCGTGGTCGGCTCCCCTGAGCCGGGTTTCGTGCGGGTGGAGAACCTCATGATGTCTGTCGAGCCGTACATGCGGGGCAGGATCGGTGGTGAGGCCAACTACGCCGAGCCGTACCCGCTGGACGAGCCGATGCTCGCCCCCACGATCGGCCGTGTCACCGACTCTGCAGACGGATCCGTTCCCGTCGGATCGCTGGTCAAGCACGAGTACGGCTGGCGGACACATGCTCTCGTACCGTCGGGCGACTGCACCGTACTCGCGCACGACGACCTCGCTCCCGCCGACCATCTGGGGCTCATGGGTATCCCCGGTATGACGGCGTGGGTGGGGTGTGAACGAATCGCCCGCATCGAGTCGGGAGATGTGGTGTTCGTGTCGTCCGCGGCAGGAGCTGTCGGGTCCACCGTTGTACAGATCGCAAAACTGCGTGGTGCCACGGTGATCGGTAGCGCGGGCAGTCCGGACAAGGTGGCATTGGTCCGGGAACTCGGAGCCGACGCCGCGTTCGACTACCACGACGGTCCGGTCAAGGATCTGCTCCGTAGAGCGATGGCGGAGGTGGGAGCGACGGGGCTCGACGTGTATTTCGACAATGTCGGCGGCGAGCACCTCGAGGCCGCGATCAGGGTGATCAACGACCACGCGCGGATCGCGTTGTGCGGGATGATCAGTATCTACAATTCGGCAAGCCCTCAGCCGGGGCCGAACAACCTCATCAAACTCGTCTGGCGTCGAGCCAGGATGGAGGGCTTTCTCCTCCGAGATCATCTCGACGCGCGCGAAGAATTCGAGAACCGGATGGCCGAGTGGCTCCGTATCGGAGCGATCCGTCCCGTTCACACGGAGTTCACCGGCGGCATCGAGGGCGCGTGGGACGCGTTTCTCGGCATGCTCGACGGCAACGCGACCGGCAAGGCCGTCGTCCCACTTGCGCACGATCGGGTCGAGCGGGTCTGCAAGACAAGCGAATCCGGCGGGATGATCTCGCCCGACAAGGAGGAAACACGATGACCGACCGGGCGCTGCCGTTGGAAGGCAAAGTCGCACTCGTCACCGGCGGAAGCCGTGGCCTGGGGCGCGAGATGGTGCTGGCGTTCGCGAAGGCCGGTGCCGACACCGTTATCGTCAGCCGAAAGATCGACAGCTGCGAGAAGCTTGCCGCCGAGGTCAGGGAGACCACCGGACGCAAGGCACTTCCGATCGCATGCCATGTCGGTGACTGGGACGCCCAGGAAGGCCTCGTCGAGCAGGTCTACTCCGAGTTCGGCAGGATCGACATCCTCGTCAACAACGCCGGAATGTCGCCGCTGTACGACTCCCTCGGCAGCATCACGGAGGCGTTGTTCGACAAGGTCTTCGACGTGAACCTCAAGGGCGCGTTCCGTCTGACGACACTTGTCGCCCCGCGCATGGTCGAGGCAGGCGGAGGTTCGGTGATCAACATCAGTTCCATCGCGTCGGAACGACCCACGCCGAGCGACCTACCGTACGCGGCGGCCAAGTCTGCACTGAACATCATCACGAAGGGCTTCGCGCAGGAGTACGGGCCGACGGTGCGCGTCAACGCGATCATGGCAGGCCCGTTCCTGACGGACATCAGCAAGTCGTGGGACATGGACGTCGTCGCCGAGAAGTTCAAGGCACTTCCGCTCGGGCGGGCCGGCAACCCCGACGAGATCATCGGCGCCGCGCTCTACCTCGCAGGCCCCGGATCGACCTATACCAGCGGCGCGATCATCCCGGTCGACGGCGGCCGTACTGCGATGCGTTGACCTTCCACGCACACACGACTTTTCGAGAAAGGAATGCGCATGAGCTGGGGATTCGAGACAGATCCCGAATACCAGGAGGTCCTCGACTGGGCCGAGGAATTCGTGAAGAACGAAGTCGAGCCGGTCGACAAGGTGATCACCCACGCGTGGGATCTGAAGGACCCGCTGCGCCAGAAGCTGATTCCGCCGCTGCAGGACAAGGTGCGGGAGAAGGGCCTGTGGGCGACGCATCTCGGCCCTGAACTCGGCGGTCAGGGGTTCGGGCAGCTCAAGCTCGCGCTGCTCAACGAGATCGTCGGTCGCACCCACTCGGGGCCGATCGTGTTCGGTGCGCAGGCGCCGGATTCGGGCAACACCGAAATCCTCGCTCACTACGGCACCCCCGAACTCAAAGAGCGGTACCTGAAGCCGCTCATCAACAACGAGATCGTCTCGTGCTACGCGATGACGGAGCCGCAGGGTGGATCGAACCCCGTCGAGTTCGAGACCACCGCAGTCCTCGACGGTGACGAATGGGTCATCAACGGCGAGAAGTGGTTCGGCAGTAATGCGCGCTTCGCGTCGTTCTACATCATCATGGCGGTCACCGACCCCGATGCCGAGCCGCACAAACGGCTGTCACAGTTCATCGTTCCGGCCGACACCCCGGGGCTCGAGATCGTCCGGAACACGGGCGTGTGGGGTCACGACTACGAGGTCGGTACCCATGCGTACACGCGGTGGACCGATGTACGGATCCCGAAGGACCACATCCTGGGCGGAGTCGGTCAGGGATTCGAGGTCGCGCAGACCCGTCTCGGTGGCGGGCGCATTCACCATGCGATGCGCACCGTCGGCCTGGTACAGGCATCGCTCGACATGATGCTCGAACGTGCCGTGTCGCGCACGACGCGCGGCAAGCGTCTCGGCGACCAGCAGATGGTCCAGGAGATGATCGCCGATTCGTGGTTGCAGATCGAGCAGTTCCGCCTGCTCGTGTTGCGGACCGCATGGCGGATCGACCGGTACAAGGACTATCGGAAGGTCATCAAGGACATCGCTGCAGTCAAGGCTGCAATGCCGAAGGTGTTGCTCGACGTGACCTCTCGTGCGGTGCAGCTGCATGGGTCGCTGGGCGTGTCGAAGGAACTGCCGCTGGGCAAGTGGCTGTTCGAGAGCTACCACATGGGCTTGGCCGATGGTGCCACCGAGATCCACAAGGTGGGTCTCGCTCGGCAGCTGCTGCGTGATGCCGAGCCGCACGACGGGCTGTTCCCGAGCTACCACCTGCCCGAGCTCGAGGAGCTTGCGCGTCGCAAGTTCGCGGCACAGTTGGCCGGTCTCGAGGACTGAATCAGAGCACGAGCAGGGCCGGAACCCGCCGGGTTCCGGCCCTGCTCGTGTGCGCTGTCAGTGGTCGGCGGAGATGACGAAGGCCGTCGATCCTGCCAAGCCGTTGGAGACCGTGACGACGGACCGCTTCGCATCCGGGATCTGACGCTCTCCGGCGCGATTCGTCACCTGATAGGCGGCTTCGGTCAGTTGGGTCATGCCGTGCAGCCTGCCCTCGGCGAGGCACCCGCCGCCCGTGTTGAGCGGTAGCGTCCCGGTCGGCAGGGCGTTGCCGCCGTCGATGAACGAGGCGGCTTCTCCGCGACCACAGAAGCCGAGGCCTTCGAGCCACGTGTACGTGAAGATCGAGAATCCGTCGTACAGCTGGGCGATGTCGATCTCGTCGCGGCCGATGCCGGAAGCGTTCCAGAGTCTGCCTCCGGTGGTTTCGGAGCCGGCGAGAATATCTTCGAGCGTCATCGGCACACCGGTCGCCCCGATGTGGTTGCTCGTTGCGTAGCCGGAGATCAACGCGGGAGGGTTGAGCAGGTCGCGGGCGCGGTCGGCCCTGGTGAGCACGATGGCGACTGCTCCGTCGACGGGCAGGTCGCAGTCCAGCATGGTGATGGGGTCGGCGATCATGCGCGACGACAGGTACTCGTCCGTCGTCAGAGTCTTGCCGCGGAAGAACGCATTCGGGTTCAGGTGGGCGCGTTCGCGGTTGTCGACGATGAAGCGCGCGAACGATTCTCGTGTTGCGCCCGCGAGATCGAGGTAGCGGCGGGCAACGGTCGCGGCCCACCCTGCGGGCATCGAGAAGCCGTAGGGCGCGAAGAATTGGTCCTTGCCGCCTGCCCGCGCAGAGGTGAAGTTCGAGTACCTGCCCTGCGGCATGTGCAGAGCGCGGTAGAGGACGACGTGTGTGCAGGCCCCGGCCACGAGGGCGTTGATCGCGTCGATGGCGGCGTGGGTGACCATCGGCATGGTGTTGCCGAGCCACGTGATGTTGTCGCGGATCCTCAACGCTCCGGCGAGATGGCCGGGGGTGACGACGTCGATACCGTCGTGGTTGCCCTTCTCACCCCCGTACACCGGCATGGTGGGGGTGGTCGCGAGGCCGTCGACGTCTGCGCGGGTCAGGCCGGCATCGGCGAGCGCGGCATCGGTGGCCTCGACTGTCAGCGACAGCAGGGTACGTGGATTGCGGCGGATGAGTTCGGTGTAGCCGATGCCGGCGATCGCGACCTTGTCGCGGTATTCCCACATGGTCAGGCGCTCCTGTGTCGGGATGCGGGTCGGAATTGGGGCACGACGTCGCCTGGCGCCAGCTCGTCGAAGGTGACTTCCAGGGGGAGTCCGATTCGTAGGTCGGCCGGATCGGCGTCCACAAGATTCGTGGTGATCAGCAAATTTTTTTGCTCTTCGAGTTCAGCGACCACGACGATGTACGGCAGATGATCGGCGAATCCCGGTGCGGGCGCGTCGTGCATGACCGTGTACGAGTAGAGCGTCGCGCGACCCGACATGTCCTTCCATGTCAGCTCCGCGGCACCGCACGTGGGGCAGGCGTCCACCGGAAGATGCAGGTAGCGGAGGCAGGAGTCGCAGTGTTGCACCGTCAGGCGCCGTTCGCGCGCGGCGTCCCAGTAGGGGGTGGTGGTCTCGTCTGCCAGTGGTAAGGGCTTGGGTGGGGCCGCTGTCGGTGTCATAAGAGTCCTCGGTTCGACATTGACATCTATTGCAGATAATGGTGATCATCTATTGTGATTGTGTGATGCCAGTCTCGGCCCGTCAAGCCTTCGTCCCTCGCGGAGGGGTCGCCGCGAATCGAAGTTCAGGCAAATCATTCGCATGAAAGCTTGACTCTTGACCAATCTAGGCGAATGATATGACCGACGAGTGATGTAGATCACGACAGGCAGGCGAAATTATGGTGCACCGCAGCGTCGATTCCGAGAACCGGATCGAAGACATCGATCTCGGTCGAGTCGGCGAAGCCCTCACCGCGCTTGTCCAGATGCTTACGACATGACCTTCGGGCGTCCCCGCACGCCTGCCCCCTCACATCAGCGGAGTTGACATGAGCGCATCCCCGAGCGCTTCCAGCAAGCCGAGCAGTCGGCTACTGCTTCTCATCGAGATACCTGCAGTCATCGTGCTGTTCGTGATGATGCTCCACGTGACGGCGAACGCGCTCATGCGAGCGCTCGCGTCGTCGCCCATCCCGAACACGCTCGAGGTTACCCAGTACATCTATGTCCCGATCATCGCCCTGCTCGGCTTCATGGCGGCACAGGCGAGGGGAGAGCACATCGTCGCGGACCTCGTGGCGCACTACTTCCCCACGCGGATCAGACGAGCAGTGCTGTTCTTCGGATACATGCTCGGTGTCGTGGTCTTCTTCGGATTTGCGTGGTTCGGCCTCGAAGAAGCCCTCCACTCCCGCGACATCGGAAAGACTGCAGGCGTTTCGACCGTCGTGGCGTGGCCCGTGTACTTCCTCGTTCCCATCGCCTTCGGTGTCCTGTGCGTGCAGTTCGCCCTTGCAGGGGTGCGTGCCCTCCGCGGAGGGGAGGACTCGGTCGACGCGACCGACGCCGAGGTAGCCCGCATCACCGACGAGATCGATGAAGAAGCCGGTGTATCCGCCGTTTCTGCAACCGCGCCGAATGCAACCGCGCCGAATTCGGAGAGCAAATGACTACCACTACCACTGCCGAAGCGCGGGACTCGAGCCCCACTCCACCGGTTGTCGGTCCCAGCAAGAAGTTCTCGACCCGATCATGGGTGTTGTTCGGTGCTCTGATGGTGCTGCTACTGGGGTCGACTGCCGCGATCTTCATGCCGCTGACTCCGGTCGCGATCGGCTGCGCAGCGCTGGTGATGATGATTACGCTGCTGTGCCTGCGGGTTCCGGTGGCACTGACGATGATCGTCCCGTCGTTCGCAGGCCTCTACGCGATGCGTGGCGAGCGGACGGTGACAAGTGCGCTCACGTCTCTTCCCTACGACGAGGTGGCGAGCTGGACCCTCAGCGTCGTGCCGATGTTCGTGCTCATGGGCCTGTTGCTGTGGCGCTCCGGCATGACCGATTCGCTCTATACCGCTGCTCGTCAGTGGTTGGGCTGGCTTCCGGGCGGTCTCGCGGTGGGCACCAACATCGCCGGCTCCGGTCTCGCTGCGGTCAGTGGGTCCACGACCGGAACCACCTATGCTCTCGGCCGCATCGGCATTCCCGAGATGCTCAAGGCCGGATACGACCGACGACTCGCGGTCGGCGCGGTGTTGGTCGCAGGCCTACCCGGTCAGCTGATCCCGCCGAGCATCCTGCTCGTTCTGTACGCGGGCATCGCCGAGGTCCCCGTCGGTAAGGCGCTGCTCGCCGGTATCGGCCCCGGCATCCTCGTCTCGCTCATGTTCACGATGGCGATCATCCTGATTGCCGTCTTCGCCAAGGACGTCGCGGGGACGAAGGAAAGCCGGATCGAGGCATCGAGCGTCTCGTGGAGCACGCGATTCAAGAGCCTCGTGTCGATCTGGCCCATTCCGGTCCTGGTGATGGTGATCATCGGTGGAATGTTCTCGGGCATCTTCACCGCCACCGAGGCCGGCGCGGTTGCCGCGCTCTGCTCGGTCGGTGTCGTCTTCATCTGGAAGCGCAAGACCGGCGGCGCGAGTCGCGCGCTCCTCGACGGTTCGATCGGTACCGTCTCGACGGTCGGTGCGGTCTTCCTCCTGCTCGTCGGCGTCGAGGCGCTTTCCCGCATGATGACCTTGACCGGCATCAGCAACGGATTCGCCGATCTGATCACCGATATGAACCTCGGGCGGGTCGAATTCCTCCTGCTGATGATGGTGGTCTACCTGATCCTCGGCGCCTTCATGGATCCGCTGCCGATGATGGTGCTCACCGTGCCGATCCTGATCCCGACGCTCGAGAGTCTCGACATCTCGATGCTGTGGTTCGGTGCGTTCGTCGTCTTCATGGGTGAGCTCGCGATCCTCTCGCCGCCGGTCGGCATCCTGGCGATGATCGTCCATTCGATCGTGAAGGATCCGAAGGTGAACCTGGGCAAGGATATTCCGCTCAAGGATGTGTTCGTCGCCGCTGCATGGTTCCTGCCGATGGCGATCGTCGTCGTCCTGATCCTGATCTTCTTCCCGGAGATCTCGACGTTCCTGCCCGATCATTCGAGTGGCGGCTGAGCGTCGTCCTGACACTGGGTGTGTCGACGCCCTCGCGCTGGTGGCCCTGTAGGGGCGCGGTGGCGGGGGCGTCGTCGTCGGTTCGGGAAAGTACTCACCGCAAACACTTGCCCTAATCTATGAGCATCATTATAGTGAACTAGGTAACGTTCACCCGGGGACGCAGGCGCACATTCGCCGCCCCGACCATCACACGGCGAAGGAGTGGACATGAGTGCAGGGAACACCGAGGGAACTGAAGCTGCGAACGGCAACCGTCTGCGCTGCAACAACTGCGGCTCGGAAGCAATCGTCACCAAGGCAGGCGGCTCGTCGCTGACCTGCTGCGGCGCAGCACTCGAGATCACGTTCGGCCGATAGTCGACCCCGTCTCGGTCGTCATCACCACACCCCAGGAGTTCACATGAACGAGGTCGGCAAGCGCTACACGTGCGCCACCTGCGAAACCCAGGTCATCTGCGTCAAGAAGGGCGAGGGGCAGTTCACCTGCCACGGGACGCCCATGGAGCTCGTCACGGCGAAGCCTCTGCCCTCGTCCGACTAGCTGACACCGAAGAAGCATGGCTGCGTCCGACGCGGCATCGTACGAGAAGAAGGAGCGCGCAATGGCTGGTCCACTCGACGGACTCGTAGTGATCGATGCGAGCTGGGGCATGCCTGCTGCCATCTCGACGATGATGCTGGCCGACTACGGAGCCCGTGTCATCAAGGTCGAGCGCCCCGGCGGAGGTCCGGACTCGACGGCGAACGTCCGCAAGTCCACCGACCGCGGAAAGTGGAGCGTCGAAGCGGATCCGAACACCGAGGCGGGACGCGCAGCGATCCGCGGTCTCATCGCGAACGCCGACGTGTTCGTCGAGTCGTTCGGTGTCGGCAAGGCAGACGCACTCGGGCTCGGCTACGACGAACTGCATGCCGAGTTCCCGGAACTCGTCTACGTATCGGTGACCGGATACGGCAACGTCGGGCCCCACGCGGCGCGTCCCGGCTACGAGGCCCTGCTCAACGCCCGCCTCGGCCAGATGGCCGAGCAGACCGGCCACCGCGAGGGACCCATCTTCATGGGGCATCCCACCGTGTCGTACGGCACCGCGTTCATCACGACCATCGGCATCCTCTCGGCTCTGCGCGCACGGAAGCTCAACGGCGCCGGCCAGAAGCTCGACACCTCCCTGCTCGACGGCATGCTCTCGATCGCGTCGATGAACTGGTGGTGGAACGAGAAGGACATCTCCTACCTCGCCCGGAGCGGCAACCAGAAGGGGTTCGGCAGCAAGCGCCTCATCACCGACCCGTTCCAGTGTGCCGACGGCAAATGGCTCGTCCCTCACACCGGTGGACCGGGCGCGTACAAGCGCACGATGGACATCCTCGGATTCGGTGACCGGACGCAGACGATCGACGGACCCGAAATGGCCGTGCCACTCAACGACGTCGAGCTCGATATCGCCCGCAACCAGGTGCCCGAGGCGTTCAAGCAGCGCAACCGGGACGAATGGCTCGAGCTGCTGCACGCCGCCGACATCGCTGCGCTGCCCCTCAATCATCCCGAGGACATCTTCGAGGACGACCAGGTCACGTTCGCGGGCGTGCCGATCCAGCTGCCCGACGACGAACACGGCACGATCCAGCAGATCGGCCCGGTGATCCGCTTCGAGAAGTCGAAGCCCGCGACCCCCGCACCCGCGCCGAAGGTCGGTGAGCACAACTCCCGCACGGCCGAGATCGCTCGATCCGATGTCTGGGCACCCCTGTCGGACAAGCCCGCTCCGGTGGCGCGGCCGCTGGAGGGTGTGAAGATCCTCGACTTCAGCTCCTACTTCGCAACAGGATTCGGCGCCCGTCTGCTGTCCGATCTCGGCGCCGACGTCGTCAAGATCGAGCCGCTCATCGGCGATCAGATGCGTCCCCTCGGCGACCTGTTCGAAGGCGCCAACCGCGGCAAGCGCAACATCGCACTGGACCTGCGGACGCCCGAGGGCCAAGAGATCGCGCATCGGCTCGTGGCCGGCGCCGACGTGGTGATGCACAACTACCGGCCCGGCAAGGCGGAGAAGATCGCGCTCGGCTACGAGACGTTGAAGGCGATCAACCCCGACGTCATCTACGCGTATCTTCCGGGTTTCGGATCGGCAGGGCCGAAGTCGAGCCTCAAGTCGTTCGCGCCGATGGTGTCCGGCATGGTCGGCCTCAACTTCGAGGGCTCCGGCAAAGGCAACCCGCCGATCCGCCGTGTCATCGGCAACGAAGACCTGTACAACGGATTCCTCGGTGCGGTCACGGTTCTGCTCGCCCTCAATCACCGTCTCAACACCGGCGAGACGCAATCCGTCGAGAGCCCGCAGCTGCACTCGAGCCTGTTCGTGGTCAGTGAGCACTCCGCGACACTCGACGGAAAAGCGGTGCCCGCACACGAACTCGATGCCGACCAGACTGGCTGGTCACCGCTCTACCGCCTCTACCGCACGGCCGACGGATGGATCGCGATCGCGGTGTTCGGCGACGCCGCGTTCACCCGTCTCGCCGGCGCACTCGGCAGTCCCGAGCTTGCGACGGATGCGCGCTTCGCGACGAGCACCGACCGTGCGGTCAACGCCGACGCACTCGCCGCCGCCCTGACCGCCCTGTTCGCCGATCTCGACAGCGAGGCCGCGTTCAAGGCCCTCGACAACAGCAACGTACCTGCGGAGATCCCGCTCGACTACCCGATCATGCCCGAGTTGCTCTGGGAAGAATGGGCTCTCGACTCGAACCGGGTCGTCGAGCACCACCATCCCGAATACGGCTGGTGCCGCGAGGTCGGCATGGTCATGCACCTGTCCGATACTCCGGGTGCATTCAAGGGTGGCGCGCCGGTGCTCGGCGAGCATTCGCAGGAGATCCTCACCGAACTCGGGTACACCCCCGACGAGGTGACCTCACTCATGGCGTCCGTGTGTGCACTGCCCACGGCAGCAGCGAAGGAAGACTGACGATGGACATCACCTATCCGCCGGAGGCGGAACAGTATCGGGCGTCGATCCGCGAGCTTCTCGAGTCGAACCTGCCTGACGACTGGAAGGGAATCGGCGCACTTCCCGGAGCCGAGCAGGACGAGTTCCTCAAGTCGTGGCGAAAAGTACTGTCCGACAATGATCTACTCGCCGTTTCGCTCCCGCGTGAATACGGCGGCGGGGGCCTCTCCGATATCGAGCAGGTCGTGCTCAACGAGGAGTTGATGCGCCTCGGTGTCCCGGAAGGGACCGAGAACGACACGCTCGGTATCAAGCTCCTGTGCAACACCATGGCGGTCCTCGGTACCGAAGAGCAGAAGGAATACTTCATTCCGAGGACGCTGTCCGGTGAAATTTCCTGGTGCCAGGGATACTCGGAGCCGGAGGCCGGCTCCGATCTTGCGGGGCTACGGACACGTGCGGTGCTCGACGGTGACGAGTGGGTCATCAACGGCCAGAAGACGTGGACCTCGGCGGGCAGTAGTGCCAACTGGATTTTCGCGATCTGCCGGACCGATGCGACGGCTGTCAAGCACAAGGGCCTGTCGTTCCTGCTGGTCCCGATGGATCAGCCCGGCGTCGAAGTGCGTCCGATCATCAACGCCGCGGGCTACACCGCCTTCAACGAGGTGTTCTTCACCGATGCGCGCACCGCAGCGGCGAATGTGCTGGGTGAGGTCAACGGGGGGTGGCACACCACGAACACCTTGCTCGGCTTCGAGCGAGGTGTGCGCGCCACCACCGACGCGGTCCGGTTCGGACGCGAGGTCGATCGCCTCATCGAACTGGCCCGTGAACGAGGGCTCACGTCGGATCCGCATATCCGTCAGGAACTCACCTGGTGCTGGCAGCGGGTGCAGACGATGCGGTTCCGTGGATACCGCGCCTTGACGAGGTTGCTCGAAGGCGGGCGCCCCGGAACCGACGGCTCGTTCTCCAAGATCTACTGGGCAGAGTTCTTCCAGCGCTATACCGAGATCGGCCTCGAGATTCTCGGACTCGAGGCTTTGACGCCGGAAGGTCAGGGCAACAACGGGATTCTCGTGACCCCGCAGCCCGGAACCGAGAACTCCTCGCGCTGTTGGGACGATATCGCCCTCTATTCCCGTGCAGCCACGATCTACGGCGGCAGTTCGCAGATCCAGCGCAACATCATCGGCGAGCAGCTGCTCGGCCTCCCCAAGGAACCGCGGCTCGACAGTGGCCCGTTCCAGGAAATCGGGCGACGCAAGAGCGCCTGATCCAGATTTCCGCCGATCCATGGCAGAACGGAACAATCGTGTACTTCGAATTCAACGAGGACCAAGAAGAATTCCGCGCGTCATTGCGCAGGCTCCTGTCGGAACGTGCACCGATCACCAGGGTACGCGAGCTCGCCGAAACCCGTGAATACGATGCGGACACCTGGCGTCTGCTTGCCTCCGATATGGGGGTCCCCGGTATTCACGTTCCAGAGGACCTCGGTGGCAGCGGCTTCAGTTTTCTCGAGACCTGCGTGGTGGTACAGGAGCTCGGACGTGCACTCACTCCCGTGCCGATGATCACTACGATCGGCGCCATGGAAGCGATCCGAGCGCTGGGCTCGGAAGTGCAGCGGACGGAACTGGTGCCGGGTCTGGCGTCAGGAGAGGCCATCGGGACGCTGGCGTTGTCGGCCGACCGAGACCTCGAAGTGGACGGAGCCACTGTTCGCGCCTCCGGCGAAGGCGACACGCACGTCCTCACCGGCCGGGTCGATTACGTGGCGTTCGGAACCATCGCCGACCTGCTCGTCGTGCCGGCTGTGACTCCGTCCGGCGACGCGGTCGCGCTGTACGTCGTGGAGGCGACTGCGCCCGGTGTGTCGATCGAGTCGCGCGAGACCCTCGACCTCACCCGCCCGTTGGCATCTGTGGACTTGTCGGAGACCCCCGCGCGACTGCTGGGGTCCGACCATGCGGCGATCGTACGGATCGTCGACCTCGTCCGGATATTGCTCGCCAACGAGGCGATCGGTTCCTCGAAGGCCGTGTTGGACATGGCGGTCGACTACGCGAAGCAGCGGGTCCAGTTCAACCGGCCCATCGGCTCGTTCCAAGCGATCAAGCACAAGTGCGCAGACATGGCGATCGCGATCGAGTCAGCCGAGGCGACGGTCATGTTCGCGTCGATGGTCGCTGCCGACGAATCGACGGAGCTCCGCCTTGCCGCCTTGATGGCAAAGGCTCAGGGCTCCGAATGCCTCACGCTGTGCGCCTCCCAGAACATCCAGGTCCACGGCGGAATCGGATTCACGTGGGAAGCGGATCCGCATCTGTACTTCCGTCGCGCGAAGGCGATCGAGCCGCTGTTCGGAAGCAAGATGCACCACAACGACATGCTGGCCGACCTGGTCGGCATCTGACGGGAGTTGAAGATGACGACAACGATGCATCGCCTCGAGGGTGACGTCGCACTGGTGACCGGGGGTGGCTCCGGGATCGGTGCGGCCTCGGCGATCCGGCTGGCGCAGGAAGGCGCTGCGATCGCGATCGTCGACCTCCACGTCGATGCCGCAGAGGCCGTTGCCTCGCAGATTCGCGAATTCGGTGGTACAGCAGTCGCATTCGCTGCGGATGTTCGGGACGACAAGACTCTGGACGCAACCGTGGACGATGTGGTGTCGCAACTCGGCGACATCAGCGTGGTGTTCACCGCGGCCGGTGTGAGCGGGGCGCGGCTCGACAGCCATGAGGTTACTCGCGAAGAGTGGTACGGGGTTCTCGACATCAACTTGTCCGGCACGTTCTTCACCGTGCGTAGTGCCCTGCCGTCACTCCTGCGGAGAGGCGGAGGTTCGGTGGTCACGTGCGGTTCGACGTCGTCGTTCATCGCCACGCAGGGTGGTCTCGCGCCGTATCGCGCATCGAAGGGTGGCGTCAAGATGCTGACCCAGACGCTCGCGGTCGAATACGCGCCGCAGGGTATTCGGGTGAACAGCGTGTGCCCCGGCGCTGTCCGCACCAATCTCACCGCCAATACCGCGGCGATCGTGCCGACGACGGGTACCGTGAAGAATCCCTCGAAGCCGCTGAGCGTCCCCCTCGGTCGTTACGGTGAGGCCGAAGAAATCGCCTCTGTCGTAGCGTTTCTCGCATCGTCCGACGCCTCGTACGTGACGGGGCAAGCGATCCTCGTCGACGGTGGCGTCACCGCTGAATGAGGCCTTGACATCACCCTAATCTAGTCGCATGATTAGCAGTGTAACCGTGAGGGTGATCACTCCGCGTGGAGTATCCGAAAAAGGTGTCGATATCACTGGAGCTCACGGTCGAGCCTGACAAGGAGTACTCGAAGTGGTCACATTCTCCCGAGCGCGCATGGTTCCCCGCGCCGCCATCCTCATGACGGCAAGTGCGCTACTGCTCGCCGGTTGCGCCGAAACTTCCACCGGCGGGAGTGGTTCCAACGGAGGCGGCGAGGGCGTCGCCTTCGGCGCGACGATGGAGGAATACCGAGAGGCTTTCGCCGACGTCGACCCCATTGTGCTGTTCACACAGTCGCCCAGCACTCAGGGCTCGACCGGCGGTGCGTTCATCGATGCCTACACATCCGCTGTCGAAGAATGGTCGGACGGCAAGATCACCTTCGACATCGCCTACTCCGACGCGATTGCGAAGGCCACCGAAATCGACAACGCCATCGTCGACGGCCGTCTCGATATCGGGCAGGTTCTCGCCGTGTACGAGCCGCAGGAGTTCCCCGCAACGTCGGCGCTGCTCGACGCCAGTGTGCTGTCGGACCAGAGCGTCGTCACCGGTGTCCTCCAGTCGAATGCCTGGCCCGCGGACATCGCGCTGAACACCCCCGAGATCGTCGCCGAGTTCGAGGACAAGGGCATGAAGCTGATGCTTCCCGCCTACAACGCAGGCATGAACGCGCTGTTCTGCTCCGACAAGCGCACCGCGCTCCCCGATTACCAGGGGCGCAGCATCTCGGTCGGCAGCACCGCCGGCAACCAGCAGGTCTCCGCACTCGGTTCGACTCCCACCTCTGTCGCGTACACGGAGGCATACGAGGCGCTGCAGCGCGGTGTCATCGACTGCTCGATGCTCAGCCCCGCGGCCGCGCAGATCGGTGGCATCCTCGAGGTCGCACCGCAGACCGTGATCGATCCCGCTGCAGGTCTTGCCGTACCCAGCGGCAACATGGCCATGAACCTCGATGTGTGGGAGTCGCTTCCGCTCGTCGCGCAGCAGCTGATGTGGGACCGGCTCGACGCGTTCGTGACCGGCAGCATCGAGGGTAAGATCTGGCCCGTCACCGTCGAATCCGTCCAGGAGATCCAGCAGTACGGCGGAACCATCGAACCGTTCGCCGACGACGCGCGCGTCGCGGTGCAGGATGCGAACAACAAGATCGTCGAGGCGATCGCAGGTAACAGCGGTCTGAGCGACGGTGCCGGATTCGTCACGTCGGTGCGCGACAGCGCCGACAAGTGGAGCGAGATCATCGCAGAACTCGGCTACACCAACGAGACCGACTACAACGGCTTCGCCACCTGGTACGAGCCCGGCAAGATCGACATCGCGCCGTACGTCGACCGGGTCTACGAGGAGATCTTCCTTCCCTACCGCCCGTCCTGATCTTCGCGGCGGCGCCGACCACGTTCTGGAGGGGATGCCCCCTGCGTCCCCTCCAGAACGTTCTCTCATGAGGGGTACACGATGACCGAACGTCACTCCGGCACGGCCGCAATCGCACTCGACGGTGCGATCGACATGCATTGCCATTTCGGTCCGGAACCGCTCGTGGAAATGGCGGCCAAGTCACCGCACAGCGTGGACCCGATCGAGGCGGCGCGTGAGGCCGCAGATCACGGCATGCGGGCGATCGTCCTGAAGGCGCACGAGTTTCCGTCGACGGTCGCGGCACACCTGGCCAATGTGGCTGTCCCCGAGGTGCAGTCGATCGGCGGTATCTGTCTCGACCATCCGGTCGGAGGCCTGAACCCGCATGCGGTCGAATGCGCATTGCGCGCGGGAGCAAAGGTCGTCTGGTTGCCCACGCTGTCGTCGGAGCAGGACGCACCGGCGAAGGTGAAGGCGTTCTTCGGCGAGAAGGAAGAGGGCATTCGTGTCATCGACGCGGACGGTGCGATCGTCCCCGAAGTACGTACGATTCTGGACCTGATCACCGAATACGACGCGGTACTCGCGACCGGACACGTGTCGACCGCGGAGCATTTCGCCGTGGCGAAGGAATACGCATCGAAGGGTCATGTTCTCGTCACCCATGCGATGCACGCGACCACGGGCCCGCGTCTGACCGAACAAGAGGTGATCGAGCTGGCAGACCTCGGTGCCAGCATCGAGTTCGCGGCCCACACCTGTATGGGTGAACCATCGACGTTCGCGAATGTGGTGTCGGCCCTGAAGCGGCTCGACCCGGCAAAGGTGGTGCTGGCCACCGACTACGGGTGGACGACCAAGATTCCTCATCCCGCGGCCGGTCTGCACTCCTACGTGAACGCATTGTGGGACGAGGGCATCGACGAAACCGATCTGAAAGTGATGACCTGCGACAACCCGGCGCTGTTGCTGGGTATGCACTAGCCGGCCATGAAGCAAGTACAACTACGAGCCAGAAGGAACGCCGAAATGACCGACATTCAGGGACGGGTGGCCGGGAAGGTCGCCTTCATCACCGGAGCTGCCCGCGGGCAGGGCCGATCGCATGCGCTGCGGCTCGCGAACGAGGGCGCAGACATCTATGCCACAGACGCATGCGAGGACATTGCGTCGCTGACCTACGGGATGGCGACGGAAGAAGACCTCGCCGAAACCGCCCGACTCGTGGAGAAGACCGGTCGCCGGATCATCACCCGTAAGGTCGATGTGCGCGACCAGAAGGGTCTGGACGCAGCGGCGGCAGACTGCGTCGAGCAGTTCGGTCGCATCGACATCGTCAGCGCCAATGCGGGTGTCTGCGGCTGCCGTCCCACCGTCGAACTGACGGAGGACGAATGGCAGGACATGATCGACGTCAACCTCACCGGCGTGTGGAAGACCACGAAGGCCGTGATCCCGCAGATGCTGCGCACCGGCGGCGGTTCGATCGTGCTGACCAGTTCTGTCGTGACCTACAACGGCTCGCGCAACGTCGGACACTACAACGCGTCGAAGCACGGTGTGGTCGGTCTGATGCAGACTCTCGCAGCCGAATTCGGTGGTCAAGGGATCCGTGTGAATGCGGTGCACCCCGGCAACGTCGGCACCGACATGCTCTTCAGTGAATCGACGCTGCGAGTGTTCTGCCCGGACCTCGAGAATCCGACCATCGACGATCTACGTGAGCGTGCGCGCGGCCGCAACATCATGGATATCGCCTGGGTCGAGCCCGAGGACATCACCAACGCCGTGCTGTGGCTGGCGTCCGAAGAAGCCCGGTATGTCACAGGGATCTCGATCCCTGTCGACTGCGGGCTCCGCATCAGCTGAGAGGTTGGGACATGACTGAAGGTCGCAACGCAGGACGCAAGGTTCTCGTCACCGGCGGCGCCGGCGGTATCGGTGCAGCCGCTGTTCGAAGGCTCGCGAAGGAGGGAGCCGCCGTCGCGGTGCTGGACCTCGACGGCCCGGCCGCAGAAGCGCTCGCGGCCGAGCTCCGCGATGGGGGAGCCACAGCCGTTGCTGTCAGCGCAGACGTATCCGACCCCGACTCGGTGGGGCAGGCAATCGACGACGCGGCGGCGCATCTCGGCGGTCTCGACGGACTCGTCACGTGTGCAGGAATCGCGAAGTCGGCTCTGGTGCACGAGATGTCGGTCGAGGATTGGCACGACGTGGTCGGCATCAATCTGACCGGCTCGTTCCTGTCGGCCAGGGCTGCACTGCACCACATGTTGAAGGAGCGCCGCTCATCGGTCGTGACCATCGGTTCGGTGGCATCGCTCATCTCCGCGAACACCAACACGTGTAGTTACGACGCATCGAAGTCCGGTGTGCTGGGTCTGACCCGGTCCATCGCCGTCGGCTACGCAGATCGCGGTGTGCGAGCCAACGCGTTGTGCCCCGGGGTCGTCGACACACCCCTCGCACGCCGTGCGCGAGAAGCCGGGGGTGTCACGAGCACCGCGTTGGCGCAGACACCTCTGGGTCGCCGAGCGGACGTCGACGAGATGGCGTCCGTCATCGGTTTCCTCATTTCGGACGAGTCCTCGTACATGACGGGCTCGACCGTCGCCGCGGACGGCGGACTCACCGCGCAGTAGTCGGGCTCCCTGCAACGGTGCTTGTGTGACATTCTGTTTCGTCGAACTTGTTCGGCGCAGCATCACTCGAGAATGAATGAAAGGCTCACTCATGGCTTCGACCGGACGCCTCGCCGGCAAGACCGCACTCATCACCGGTGCAGGATCCGGTCTCGGACGGGCCACCGCACTCCGCTTCGCAGCGGAAGGCGCGGCCGTCGCAGTGGTCGATCTCGACCTCACCGCAGCCGGCGAGGTGGCCGACGAAATCCGCTCGGCGGGTGGCCATGCGTTGGCGGTGAGCGCAAATGTCACCTCCGATACGGACTCTCGGAGAATGATCGCCGAGACCCTCGCGGAGTTCGACACGCTCGATGTCGTATTCGCAAACGCCGGTGTCAACGGTGCCGGAAACGCCGCGGATACGACGGAAGCCGAGTGGGACAAGGTGATCGGGGTGAACCTCAAGGGTGTGTGGCTGACGTCGAAGTACGCGCTGCCACACATGATCGAGCGACGTACCGGGTCGATCATCAACCAGGCGAGCATGGGTGGCTTGATCGGTTTGCCCGGCATCTTCCCCTACACCGCAGCCAAGGGCGGGGTCATCGCAATGACCAAGCAGATGGCGGTCACCTACGGGCCCGACAATGTGCGGGTGAACGCGATCTGCCCCGGCACCATCCCCACACCACTGGTCTATCAGTCGCGCGTCGACCGCGGTGCGGCCGACGCCGATGCCGACCAGACCGCGATCGATGCCGAGGTCGCGAACAGGTTCCCGCTTCGCCGCCTCGGGACCCCCGACGACCTCGCCTCGATCGCGCTGTTCCTGGCAAGCGACGAGGCCGATTGGGTGACAGGCGGTATCTACACCGTCGACGGTGGTCGCAGCGCGTTCTGATCTCAGGCCATCAGTACCGTGAATCGCCAGTCGAGTACCGGCGCGGGCTCGGCGTCGCCGCGGTGTGCGTAGACGAGCGACCGCAGGTTCAGCACACCACCGCCGTCGACGAGTGCGTCCGCGGATTCGACGTGCAGGTCGCTGGTGAGGGTGTCGCCTTCGTGCACAGGTCCGGTGTGATCGCACGACTTCCAGCCGAGCACCGTCACCAGATTCGGCAGGGCACGCGACGCCTGTGACAACGCCAGACCGATCGTGTGCCCGCCGTACACCAGCCGGCCCGCAGCGCCGACCCGCTCATCGTGGTGGGTCGCTGCAATATTCAGGCTGAGCCGGGCGAGTTCGGGTGCGCTCGACACCACGTCGCCGCTGGACTGCAGGACCGATCCGGCAAGCGAGGCGTCGAAATGCGCGCCCGGTACGGTAGCGCGGTACTCGTCGAGGTTCCATCCCTCGGGGGCGGCCCACTGCGGTTCGTCCTGAGGTCCGATGGCCGACAGGTCATCGGTGTGCACCACACGATTCCGGTCGGGATTCTCGCTCAGCGGCAGCATCGCGCAACGGTAGAAGTCGAGCACGGTGTTGCCGTCCTGATCGACGGTGTTCATGCGCAGCGCCGCGAGACCGGTGGGTTTGCGGCCGGCTTTGGCCGAGTTCTCCTTGAGACCGACGACCTCGGTGGTGGTGTAGAGAGTGTCGCCGATGTGCGGAAACCGGCGAAAACGGAGGCCGCGGTAGAACAGATTGGCCTTGACATGGTGCGTGACCAGGGTCGACTGACCGATGGCGATGTCGGTGACGAAACCGGCGTGCGCGACCGGCCCCCCCGTGACACGGGTGGCGAGGTGCTTGTCGAGGGGCAGGCGCAGACGGTCGCCGAGGATCGACTGGTGCGCGGCGGCGAGACCGTCGGTGAGGGTGACGGCGGGCGCGGTGTCGAAGACCTGGCCGACGGTCAGTTCGTCGAAGTACGGTCCGCCGACGTATGCGGGGGTACTGGACATGTTCAGGCTCCGATCTTGGTGAGGGTGCGGCGGGCGGCAACGGCGACGGCCTCGTCGAGCATCTGGCCGTCGAGCTGCGCGGCGCCTGCGCCGCGTGCTTCGGCTTCCTCGAGGGCAGCGAGAACCTTGCGGGCCACTTCGACCTGCTGATCAGTGGGTGTGAATGCTGCGGCAGCGGAGTCGATCTGGGCTGGGTGGATGACCCACTTTCCGTCGAAACCGAGGTCGGACGCCCACTGCGCGGAGTGACGGAACGCGTCGTCGTCGGCGATGCCGAGGAACGGCCCGTCGATGGCCTGTACGCCTGCCGAGCGCGCAGCGTGCAGGACGCGGTCCTGTACGTACACCCAATGCTCGGGCAGCGCGGTGCGTGCACGTCCCAGTGCGGCGCCGAGGTCGGCGTAGCCGATGATGACGCCCGCGAGCCTGGGACCCGCGACGATCTCGTCGATGTTCTGGACACCTGCCGGGGTCTCGATGAGGGCCTGGATCTCGACTGCAGAGCTGCCGCCGGCGGAGTGCGCACCGAGGATGAGGTCGGCCTCGGCGAGGTCGTCGGCGCTCTCGACCTTCGGGAACACGATCGACGCGAGTGCGGTGCCGAGCTCGGCACACGCGCGTAGATCGTCCTCGAACCACTCGGTGCCGCGTCCGTTGATGCGTACGGACACAGTGCGATTGCCGCCGTGCTCACGGACCAGGGGAGCGATGAGATCGCGCGCGGCAGATTTCCGGTCGGGGGTGACCGCATCTTCGAGATCGAGAACGACCTCGTCGGCGGTGGAGGCGAGTGCCTTACCGGCCTTGCGTTCATCGGAGCCGGGGGCGACGAGCACCGCTCGCCGGCGAAGGTGTTGCTCGGAAGTCACGGGGAACCTCGTGGAGTTCGACGGTGGGGAACATCGTTAAATGTACGGCCATTGTGGCGTGATGCGCTACTTCTATAGGAACGGGTAGCGGGACAGATCAGTGATATCACTGGTTCGATGTCCAGATAGGGCGTCTCCCGCGATTGACAAGGCAGCGGATCGGTCCGCAAAATGGCCGTACAAAGTGTGCGTCTTCGGTGACCGAGGACCCGCGACGAGCCTAAGGACTTCCGTGAGCTACCTGAACGACGAAGAGACATTCCTGGTCAAGACTGTCCGCGACTTCATCGACCGCGAGGTCAAGCCGTCGGTGCAGGAGGTCGAGCACGCGAACGAGTACCCCGAGAAGTGGATCGAGCAGATGAAGCAGATCGGCATCTACGGGCTCGCGGTGCCCGAGGAGTACGGCGGATCGCCGGTGTCGATGCCCTGCTACGTGCAGGTCACCGAGGAACTCGCCCGCGGCTGGATGTCGCTGTCGGGTGCGATGGGCGGACACACGGTGGTCGCGAAGCTGCTGGTGCTGTTCGGCACCGAGGAACAGAAGGCCAAGTACCTGCCCAAGCTCGCGACCGGCGAGATCCGCGCGACGATGGCGTTGACGGAGCCGGGCGGCGGCTCGGATCTGCAGGCGATGACCACCACCGCCAAGCGTGACGGTGACGACCTGGTGATCAGCGGTTCCAAGACGTGGATCACCAACGCCCGCCGCTCGGGGCTGATCGCGTTGCTGTGCAAGACCGACCCCACCGCCACACCGCGTCACAAGGGCATTTCCGTGGTGCTCGTCGAGCACGGTCCGGGTCTGACGGTCTCGCGGGATCTGCCCAAGCTCGGCTACAAGGGTGTCGAGTCGTGCGAGTTGAGCTTCGATGGCTACCGGATCTCCGCGGATGCGATCCTCGGCGGCGAGCCGGGCAAGGGCTTCGGGCACATGATGAAGGGCCTCGAGACGGGACGGCTACAGGTCGCCTCGCGGGCGCTCGGTGTGGCGACGGCGGCTCTCGAGGATTCGCTGGCGTATGCGCAGCAGCGGGAAAGCTTCGGGAAGCCGATCTGGAAGCACCAGTCGATCGGGAACTACCTGGCGGACATGGCCACGAAGTTGATGGCGGCGCGGCAGCTGACCCGGCATGCGGCGGAGAAGTACGACAGTGGTGAGCGCTGCGACATGGAAGCGGGCATGGCGAAACTGTATTGCTCGGAGGTGGCGATGGAGATCGCGCTCAACGCGGTGCGGATCCACGGTGGGTACGGGTATTCGACCGAGTACGACGTCGAGCGGTACTTCCGTGATGCACCCTTGATGATCGTCGGTGAGGGCACCAACGAGATCCAGCGCAATGTCATCGCGAGCCAACTCGTGGCGCGCGGCGGACTCTGATCCTGCCCCTCGGACACTGAGCCCACTAGGATCTTCTCCGTCATGGACAGCAGAACACGTGAAACGGAACCGGCGTACGCGCAGCTCGCGCGTCAGTTGCGCGACGCCGTCGAAGCCGGTCGGTACAACGATGGTGTGCGTCTGCCGACCGAGGCGGAACTGGCGGAGCAGCACGGGGTGAGTCGTCAGACGGTGCGGCGGGCGTTCCAGGATCTGGTGGCCGACGGGATCGTCTACCGGGTGCCCGGTCGGGGTACGTTCGCGAACGAGTCGGGTCGGCGTTACCGTCGTCAGCTCGGTTCGATCGAGGATCTGCTGGCGTTGTCGGCGGATACGGTCATGGAGATCGTCTCGCCGCTGCGGCGCGGTGTCGATATCGATGCGGCCAGTCGGCTGCGTTTGGACACCGATCTGTTGTACACGGTGGTGCTGCAACGTGTGCACGACGGGATACCGTTCGTGCACACCACGATTCATCTTCCGGACGAGGTTGCGGCAGATGTACTGGATGAACCTGCGCTGCAGCTCGGTGCATCCAGCCGCAACACCGTCATCGGGTTGCTCGAGCCGTATCTCGACAGTCCGATCGTCGAGGCTGCGCAGTCGATCACCGTTGCACCTGCATCCGAGCAGGTCGCCGAAGTTCTGAATTGTGCTGTCGGGCACCCGTTGTTGCGGGTCGACCGGCTGTACTCGAACGAGGCGGGGGTTCCTACCGAGCTGTCGGTGAGTTACTTTCTGCCCGAGCACTACACCTATCGCGTCACCCTCCGGCGTTCCGGACACTGACGCCACATACCAACCACGGGAGTCGAATATGCGGATCTTCAACGGAATCGACGAAGTCGAAAAGGCAGTCGGCGAGACCATCGGGCAGAGCGACTGGCTCGAGATCACCCAGGAACGGGTGAACCTGTTCGCCGAGGCGACCGGCGACCACCAGTGGATCCACGTCGATCCCGAGCGTGCTGCAAGCGGTCCGTTCGGCACGACGATCGCCCACGGATACCTCACCCTGTCGCTGCTTCCGGTGCTCGGATCGCAGATCTTCTCCCTCGAGGGCGTGAAACTGAAGGTCAACTACGGCGCGAACAAGGTGCGTTTCCCCACGCCGGTTCCGGTGGGATCGAAGGTCCGTGCGTCGGCCGAGTTCAAGTCGTTCGAGCGCACCGCGAAGGGCGCGAACCTCGTGGTGGGCTACACCATCGAGATCGAGGGTGGCAGCAAGCCGGCGCTCGTCGCCGAGACGATCGTCGTTCTCGTTCCCTGACCCGTCAGGGATTCTCGGTGCTGGGAGTTTCGATACGGAGGATGCGGTCGTCGTCGCCCGCGGGTTCCCCGCGACCGTCGCGGTTCGAAGTGGTCAACCACAATGAGCCGTCCGGAGCGGCGACGACGGTCCGCAGCCTTCCGTATTCGCCCGTGAAGAACTCGGTGGTGTCGAACTCTTCGATGCCGATGCGCCACAGTCGTTCTCCTCGAAGCGACGCCATCCACAGGTTGCCGTCTTCGTAGGCGATTCCGGACGGTGACGCCTGCGAGACCGGCCATGTCACGACCGGGTCGATGAACTGGTCGTCGCGGGCGCTACCCTCGGCACTTCCGCTACCCTCGGCACTCCCGGTGCCGCCGGCACTCCCGGTAGTGCGGGTGCCCTCCACCTCTGGCCAGCCGTAGTTGCCGCCCGCCACGATCTCGTTGAGTTCGTCCACATCGTTCTGTCCGAATTCGGACGCCCACAACCTGTCCTCGTCATCGAACGCGAGGCCCTGCACATTCCGGTGACCGAGCGAATACACCGGAGAATTCGGGTCGGGATTACCCGGCGCAGGCTCACCGTCCATTGTCACGCGCAGGATCTTTCCGCCGAGCGACGACGGATCCTGTGCGAGAGGGGGAGTGCCGGCTTCCCCGGTCGCGGCATACAACATGCCGTCGGGCCCGAATTTCAGTCGGCCACCGTCGTGGACCCGTGCGGCAGGGATACCTTCGACGATCACCTGGTGGTCCGACAGGGTCGCGCCGTCGTACGCGGCGCGCACGATGCGATTGTCGGAGGACGTCGTGACGTACAAGAACACGAAACGGTCAGTGTCGAATGTGGGCGACACCGCGACACCGAGAAGTCCGGATTCGCCCCGCGCGACCACATCGTCGATCGTGGCGACCTCGCGGACCTGACGATCCGTGCCGATCGACAGCAGGCGTCCCGAGTCACGTTCGGTGACGAGCGCTGCGCCGTCCGGGAGGAACGCGAGACCCCACGGTGTGTCGAGACCCGTGGCGACGGTGTCGGTGACCTGGGGCGCGGGCGCTCCAGGCATGGGGGATGTGGGCGCAGCAGGAGCCTGCCCCGGCGACGAGCACGCAACGAGCGGAACTGCCAGGGCAACTGCGGCGACACGGACCAGCCATACGGATGTCACGTTGTGCATCCTCGCGCAGCGACCCGCCATCGGTCCACCACCTCGTCGGCGTGGCGTCCATCGATCACAATCAACTCGTCCGCGAGATTGACCGCGTTGCACACGTGATTCGGAATCACCCGAACCCGCTGTCCGAGGTCGGGCCGAGTGGCAGCGTCCGGCCAGTGCACCGTGGCGTGATGCTCCGACAGTGCGGTGATCCGCGCATCGGGCTCGCCGAGAATACGACCGTATCCGGTGGCCCACGATGCCTTGTCGGCGCCGACCGTCTTGCTGCCGGAGTCGAGCACGACCACCTCGCCGCGAGTGGACACGACGGTTGCGAGCGCGGTGAGTGCGAGATCGGCTTCGGTGATCGCGTCGATCTCGAGCTGCTGGGCATCGCCGAACACGTACACCCCGGGGCGTAGTTCGGTTGACACGGTGGGTGTCTCGATCAATGCGGTAGGCGACGAACCGCCGCTGATCACCACCGGATCGATCCCGGCGTCATGCAGTGCCGCTGCCGCGACGGTGAGCGCTTCGGCCTCCTCGGCAGCGGCGACGTGGGGCAGGCCGGGCCCGTACGAGTGGCCGGGAAACGTGAACACGCCGAGCACATTCAGCCCCGCGGCGCGTGCCCGGACCGCGACCGCACCGGCCTGTTCGGGTGCGACGCCGGTCCGGTGGTGACCGCTGTCGATCTCGACCAGCACGCCGATCGAGGCGTCGCAGTGTTCGGCGAGTGCCCGAGCGCCTGCTACGGAGTCGATACCGACGGTGAGTCGTACAGTCTCGGACAGAGCCAGCAGTCGCGCGCCGCGTGCGGCGTCGACCCAGAGCGGATAGGCGATGAAGATGTCGTCGAATCCGGTCTGTGCGAATGCTTCGGCCTCGGACACCGTCGCGACGCTCAGTCCCCGCGCGCCGGCAGCAAGCTGGAGATGGGCGATCTCGATGCACTTGTGGGTTTTGGCGTGCGGGCGCACCTCGAGACCGCGCTCGCGCGCCGATGCTGCCATGCGCGCGATGTTGCCGTCGAGGACGGCGCGGTCGACGAGGAGTGCAGGCGTGGCGTCGACAGAGGGAAAAGCGATCATTCCCAGACCGTAGACGGCATGGGGGTTACGCGCGATCGAACCAGGTGAGCTGCATGCCGCTGTCGAATTCTCGACGCTCGGTGACGCGGAACTGTGTCGGCCTGAAGTTCCCGGCCAGCGCCGGGATGCCGCCACCCGCGATCACCGGGTAGCTCTTGAATATCAGTCGGTCGATCTCGTCGACGAGCTGACCTGCGAGATTTCCACCTCCGCAGAGCCAGATGTCGAGGCCGTCCTGCTTCTGGAGCGTGCGGACCAGGTCGACCGGATCAGTGTCGACGACCTCCACCTGCGGATTGTCGGCCGGTTCGAGTGTGCGCGAGAAAACGTACTGCTTCATGTGGGCGTACGGACTGGTCATGCGCCCGGCCTGGTAAGTGTTGCGGCCCATCAGCACGGTGTCCCACGCCTGGTTGGGAGTGTCGGCCGGCATATCGATCTGGGCGCGCAACTCGGTCGGGATCGATTCCGGGTAGCGCTCACGGATCCACGACATGTCGTCGCTCATCGGATAGAAGTCGAATTCTCCTTCTGGGCCTGCGATGTAGCCGTCGAGAGAGACCGCCGCGTAGTAGACGAGCTTTCGCATAAGCACCGGACCTTTCGTAGTACTATGTGTGAAGTGGTTTGAACGTAGTACTACAAATGGAGTGGTGTCAAGTGGTTCGTACGAATCCTGAGCGGCGACAGGCCCTCCTGGATGCATCGATCGAGGTCCTGGCCCGAGAAGGGGCGAGAGGATTGACATTTCGGGCGGTGGACAAGGAGGCTGCGGTGCCCGCGGGTACCGCGTCCAACTATTTCTCCAATCGAGACGACTTACTCGTGCAAGTGGGGCACCGCTACTACGAGCGTCTGATTCCCAGCGAAGAAGTGATGGCGGAGTCGCATGGCGCGCAGACCCGCGAGTCCATGACCGAATTGATGACCGAGGTGGTCGAGCGTGTCTCCGGCTTCCGCACGGGCTATCTCGCGATCCTCGAACTCCGGCTCGAGGCGACCCGTCGGCCCGAACTTCAGGCCCTGCTCACCGATCGGGTGCGTGCCGATCTGGATTTCAATATCAGCAACTATCGAGAATCGGGATTGCCCGGCGGTGAGGATGCGGTGGTCCTGCTGTATCTCACGTTGAACTGGCTCATCCTCGACCGACTCACGCTCCCCGGAATCTTCGATGAGAAGCGCGCGGCAGACCTGGTGCGGACGGCCGTGGACCGCGCGATACCGTCTGATTCCTGATGTGAAACAGGCTGCTTCGTAACATTATTCGCGGGGCGGCCGCGGTTTCCGTCTTCGCCACGGTCGGCATTCGGTTCTCGGGATGTGCACCGGCCGAGTCGTGAGCATCGCCATCACGATCATCTCGTGGGGATGATGCCGGTGATTGCGCCGCGGAGTGCGGGCCGGGTCGAGTAAGTGCGGTGCCGTCCACAACGGTCTGCCTCCGTGCGGATCGACGCGGGTGCGCCATCCGGTTTCGGTGCCGGTGATGCGGGTGTGGTCGGCGTCGCACACCAGGGCGAGGTTGTCGATATCGGTGGCGCCGCCGTGCCGCCATTCGGTGAGGTGGTGCACGGCGCAGTGCGAGGCGGGCATGTCGCACCCGGGGCGTGTACAGCCGCGTTGCCATGCGGTGAGCAACAGGCGCTGCTCCGCGCTGGCGAGGCGTTTGCCGCGGCCGAGGTGCAGGGGAGCGCCGGCGTGATCGAAGAGGGCAAGCACAGGATAGACGTTTTCGGCCATGGCGAGGGCGTCGGGGACGGGGATGACACCGCCGGTGGCGGTGGTGGCCAAACCGAGGCCGGTCTCGAGTTGATCGATGCTCATGGTGACGATGACGGTGACGGGTAGTCCGCGGTGGTGCCCGAGTGTGCCGGTGGCGAGGGCGTGGGTGCAGATCGCGTCGAGGGCGTCGTGGAGGCGCTGGTCGGCGGTGCGTAGGTCGCGTCGGGCGGCTTGCTCGAGGGCGGCGGGGTCGACCTCGCCACGCTCGACCCGACAATAGTGGTTGTCTCCCGCGAGGCGGACGGCCGGTGGTTCGTGACGTTCGCCGTCGACACGACCGACCCC